>JABSRA010000086.1 GCA_013215445.1 Oceanospirillaceae bacterium | reverse complement strand
GGATCTGTGCCGATGACAGTGGCGACTGCTTCTCTACCATCTTGTAGTGCCACTACTATTTCAGCCGCTTTATCGATAACGTGGTTGTTGGTAACGATATAGCCCTGTTGATTTAATATCACCCCTGAGCCCAAAGATGAGTGAGACTCACTAGAGGGGGCTGGCAGTGGTTTTCTAGAATCTTCATCGAGGGGGGCACTGGAGCGGATATAGACGTTGACGACAGCGGGGGCTGCTTTGTCGACAGCATCTGCGTAAGAACGGATAAAGTTTTTATCAACCAGCGCTTCATTGGGCAGTGGAGCGCTTTGTATTTGGGTTAATTCGACCCTGGTTATGTTGACAGGCGCCCTGCCTAGCAAGTTGGTTTGAAACTGTAGGATCAAGAGTGCAATCAATATCCCCGAGAGTGTTGGCCAAGCTAAAAATGCAAATTTCTTCATAGAGAATTAGGAGACACCTGATAAATTATCGCGCGATATTGGTTAAATAGGTCATCAATCACTACTATTTAGCACATTGATTAAAGAGTTTGTGGAGCAACGGTAGCAGAGCAGTGAAGACAACTGAAAAATAGTTTATCTTGTTGCTATGAAGTATTCAATTCTTCGGCCTGTTTTATAACCTAAACTTTGGATAAACCAAATGTCAGTCGATCTCACTGAATTAGAAAATTATTGTAATAAACTATTAAATAGCGCTAGTTTTAAAGACTATTGCCCCAACGGATTGCAGGTAGCAGGTAAAACTCAAGTTAAGAAAATAGTCACGGGGGTGACAGCCTGCCAAGCGCTGCTCGATGCAGCCGTTAAAGAGCAAGCTGACTTGATTTTAGTGCACCACGGCTATTTTTGGCGTGGAGAAGATTTACGAGTGATCTCTATCAAAAAAAATCGATTAAAGACATTGTTGCTCAATGATATTAGTTTGTTGGCCTATCATTTACCGTTAGATGCCCATCTTAAATACGGCAATAACGCACGCTTGGCACAGCGCATGGATTGGCAGATAACCTCGGGAATGGATGCACCACTAGGCGAGTCTATAGTTTTTTTCGGAGAGACAAAACAGCCCATTAGCGCCACAACTTTAAGCGAACAGCTGGCGAGTGCACTGCATAGACAGCCGCTGCACATCCGCGGCCACAATCGATTGATCAAGAAAATAGCCTGGTGTACTGGGTCTGCACAAAGCTACATTGAACAGGTAGCGAGCTATGATATTGATGCATTTATCTCCGGTGAAATATCAGAGCAAACCGTGCATTTAGCCAGAGAGTTGGGCATTGATTATTTTTCAGCCGGACACCATGCCACTGAAAGCTATGGAGTACAGGCATTAGGTGCGCATTTGTCAGAAAAATTTGATTTGGAATATCATCATATCGATATTCCAAATCCCGTCTAAGCGTTTATGTTTTAGGGGCTGCGTCTAGGGGTGGGGAGATAGACTCAAGAGGAGGATCGTTTTTATCATTGCTCGCAGGTTGTACGCCGTAGTTTTCAGAGAGGGCGCCTACTTCATCTGGTTTTTTGGGCGCATAGTCTCTAGGTGGTTCAACCATTTCTCCGGCTGGTGCTGGCGTAGACTCAACTTGATTAAGCTCTGATTCACTGGCGTTTAGTTTAGGCAGTAATCTAGATTCAATCTCTTTGGCAACCCCTGCGTCACATAAATCTTGTGATCCTTTGGCTAAGTGCTGTACCACACTTTTATAGCTGTCATTCATTTCATTAATCATGGTCGCCGTCTGTTGAAAGTGACTGGCGACAGAGTTTTTGTATTGATTTATTTCTGTTTTTAAATCTTCAATTTGATGTTTTTGTGAGCTGCCATCGGTGGCAGATGAACGCCCTGCCAGATAGCCAACCACGCCGCCCACTCCAAGAGTAATAATGGCAATTAAAATAGTACTTTCTTCCACAGTAACTCCTTGACTGCTGATAAATGATAACTTTTCCCTCGAAACTGGGAAAAGTTAAACGTCGATTCAAGAATAAATGAAAACGACTAAAAATCCTATGAGTGAATGGATTAAATTTAGATTAAATATTGAAAATTAAGCAGGGCTGACATGTGCGGACCATAATCGCTCAGAAGTAGCATTTTGTTGGTTTAAGACTCTCGCGGCAACAAACAAAAAATCGGAAAGGCGGTTTAAATATTTCTGCGGCTGGCTAAAATTGCCGGTCTCTTGGATCAGTTCAATAAGCTGACGTTCAGCGCGTCGGCACACCGCCCTGGCTAAATGACAATGCGCGGCGCTGAGGTGTCCACCGGGCAATATAAACTCTTTGAGTGGCGCTAGCTGTTGATTGAGGTCGTCTATTTGCAACTCGAGTTCATCGATAAAACGTTGATCTAAGCTTGGGTAGTTAGCATCGTTCATGGCTAACTCTGCACCTAAGTCAAACAGTGTATTTTGGATTTTTTGAAAAAAATTAAACAGCTGACCATGATCATTTAAGGTGGCCATCAGTACCCCCATTTGACAATTTAGCTCGTCGACTTCGCCGAGGGTTTTAATATGACTATGGGACTTATAGAGGCGCTTACCGCGGGCCAGTGAGGTTTTTCCTGAATCACCACTGCGGGTGTAGATTTTATCGAGTCTGTTCGGGGATTTTTTATCACTCATCGTTGGCTAACTCTTGTCATAGGTGGTTTCACGCAGCAAAATAGCCGCGATCAATTTTTGATTGGAGGGTGTCTCGAGCTTTAAATTGTCTGCTAAGCGCTGCAGGTAACCATTGATAAATTCAATTTCAGTGGGTCGCTGATGAATAATATCTTGTTGCATCGAAGAATAATTGCCCGCGGTCGCCTCCACCACTGCCATGACATCTGCTAGCGTGGGGCAGTGTGGTGCCCAGTCTAAGGCCCTGTCGATAAAGTCTATTTCAGTGCAGAGCTGCACGGTTTTTCGATACAAATTAGGCTTTGTCGCCAGCTCGCCATTGGCGCAGTTATAAAGTGCAGTAAGGGGGTTGATGACAGCGTTTATTTTTAGTTTATTCCACAGCTGCAGACGAACATCGGGTACCCATTGCAAGTCGATACTGCTTAGTGAATCGATGATAGCCTCCGGCACTTTTTTTTCAGTAAAGGCACCAAAGACACTCTTGCCCAATCCTGTGTGGCTTACCTCTAAAGGGGCATTGAGCAAGGCACCGACACTGGTGGTTGCAGCAATAATGGTCAAATTGGGAAAGCGCTCGGCAATTAACTGCTGTTGCCCCATGCCGTTCTGTAATAACACAATACTGGCATTGGCAGTGAGGCGGGTAGCGATGGACTCAATGGCTGCCAGTGTTTGATAAGACTTAGTACAGACCATTAAGCGGGCAATAGGTTGCGGGCTAGAAACGGCACTGGCGTTAATCGAAAAGTGCTCGATGCTGTTATCTAAATGCGTAACCTGTAACCGCATCAGCTGTTGGTCGGGTTGTTGATGTCTAGACAGCAACCGACAGTGTATGGATTGTTGCAGAAACTTTGCCGCAAACAAGGTACCGATGGCACCGCAGCCTAAAATGTACCAGGTCGAATTGACAGTGTGATCATGCATAACATCAGTTGCTTGCTAGAAAATAAAGCAATATACCCTATTTGTTAATTGGTTCACTAGTTTTATCTTTAACAGCGCTTGTTTCCACTGACAAACTCAGTAAAATCGACCCAAACTATGAAAGGATTAAATTATGCCATCATTTGATATTGTCTCGGAACTCGATAAGCACGAAGTGACTAATGCGGTCGATCAGGCGAGCCGCGAGCTAAGTACTCGCTTTGATTTTAAAGGGGTAAAAGCCTCGTTTACGCACAGCGAAGACTCGGTGTCTATGGAGGCAGATGTCGATTTCCAATTGCGCCAAATGATCGATATGTTAGTGTCTAAATTTGTTGCTCGCGGCTTAGACCCTAAATGCTTCGATGAGCAGGAGCCTGAATTGGCAGGTGTGAAAGCCCGCCAAGAAATTTTACTGCGCCAGGGGTTAGACCAGCCAAATGCTAAAAAGGTGACCAAGGCGATCAAAGAGTCCAAGATTAAAGTGCAAGTGCAGATTCAGGGTGAGAAAGTGCGAGTCACAGGTAAAAAACGTGATGATCTACAAGCGGTGATGGCATTACTCAAAGAGAGTGATATAGATTTGCCACTGCAGTACAATAATTTTCGCGATTAAAGCCGTGGCGCAAGTATTGTATCACTAAAAAAGGAAGGCGCTTGCCTTCCTTTTTTTATCCATCAGAGGATACCCTTCAATTGAGTTTTTCGACCGGTACCAACCGGCTGAGGATGAGCACTAAAATAACGGCCGGTATGCCCATAATTGCGGTCAGGTAGAAAAATTGCTGATAGCCTAACTCCTCTGACATTGAGCCCGAGTAACCCGCCAGTAACTTGGGGAACAACGTCATCAGCGAGCTAAAAATAGCGTATTGCATCGCGGTAAATGAGACACTGGTTAAGCTTGATAAATAAGCCACGAAAGCCGCAGTGGCAATCCCCCCACTAATATTATCAGCGGTGATGGTCATCAATAATATTGAGCCACTCTTATCCATATCGACCATAAAGGCAAAGAGTATATTGGTGGCCGCCGAGAGAATAGCGCCGGTCAGCAGTGCTTTATAAACACCGTAGCGGATCGCAATCGCCCCCCCTAAAAAGCCACCGGCAATGGTCGCTATTAAACCATAAGTTTTTGAGTAGGCGGCTATCTCTATCTTAGTAAAACCTAAATCCGAATAAAATAAGTTGGCGATGACCCCCATCACAATATCGGAGATTCGGTATAAACCAATGAGCAGGATAACTAACAGTGCGGTTTTGCCGTACTTAAGGAAAAAGTCTTTAACCGGATTGACATAACCCTCCACGAGCATCTCCTGGGGGACTGCTTTAAGGCGAATTAACAACCAGGCACAAATGGCGGCGAAACCGATGCTCAGCCATAATTTCAAACTCGCTGCAATAAAACCAGCGATACGAGTATTTTGGGTAATGTCACTGATTATCCAGGCTTTAAAGGCTTTAAAAGCTGGGCCCATTAAGGTGAAAGCGGTGATAAAAATCCCAACGCAAATAATAAAGCAGAGTAAAAATCTTAAGACATTAGTATTGTCTTCAAAAACACTGATACTGGGTCTATAGCTGTCGGGCTCGCTGATACACAAGGTAGTGGCAACGCCGATCAGCATCGCCACTGCCATGCATACATAAGCGATTGTCCAAGCATGCGGGGTATAAGTGCCTTCAGTGCCGATCCATCCCGCGATATACAGAGCGCCGGCACCGGCAACTATCATGCCGATTCGATAACCGGCTATATAGGCACTGGATAACATCGACTGCATGTCACCTTTGGCGGATTCAATCCGATAGGCATCGATGACAATGTCTTGGGTGGCCGAGGAAAATCCGAGCATTACCGCGGCGATCGCGGTGAGGGTTAAAGAGCTGGTAGGCTCAGAGAAAGCCATAGTTAAAATAGAGATGATAATGGCTATCTGGCTCAATAAAATCCAGCCTCGACGCCGGCCCAAAGTAGTAGTAAGACCGGGGATGGCGAGATTATCAACCAGCGGTGCCCAGATAAACTTAAAGGAGTAGCCCAGGGCTGCCCAGCTAAAGAAGGTGATGGTGCTTCGCGCCACTTCAGCATCTTTGAGCCAGAGTGATAAACTACTGAAAATCAGCAGAATGGGCAGGCCCGCTGAGAACCCTAAAAATAGCATTACTAGCACCTTGCGGTGAAATATTAAGGCGAAGGTTTCTCCCCAAGAACGTCGGGTTTGCGGTTCAGTCATAGTGCTATCAGCCATATTAGGTAAGTGGATGTCAATTTAGCTAAACTAATGCAATTTTGTGATCAATTCAAGTGTCGTCAGTAGCTTGGTTGTCTGATTCTAAGCTAGCTATGTTTATATTTCATAAGCAATTAGCGATTAATCAGGATTAAATACTGGCCATGCTCTAGCTTTTAACATAACCATCTCCATATATCTAAGATCCATGTAGGATAAGTGAGTCGTGTTGAGATGAGGGGGCCAGTATCTTTTCCAGTCGTGTTTTATCAGTCAACGTCGATTTTTTTGCATCTGCAAAGCGTGATGCAAAGGATATTGAGAATGCGTGGTGATAGGTTACATTCTGTTTGCCGGTGTGAAACCGATGACAGCACTGAGCGCTATTCACCACCAGATTATTTATAGAGAGTTATTATGCCTATTGTTTTCATCATATTTATCATCATCCCCATAATTGAAATTACCCTGTTGATTAATGTAGGCCAATTAATTGGTGCTTGGTATACCGTTGGTTTGGTCTTGTTGTCTGCCTTTGTCGGGGTAAATATGCTGCGCTATCAAGGCTTAGCGACCTTGAGTCGCGCTCAGCAAAAAATGGCGCGGGGCGAAATGCCACAGCAGGAGATGATCGAAGGTTTAGTCTTGGCCGTGGGGGGTGCACTGTTAATTACCCCTGGCTTTCTGACCGATTTTATTGGTTTTTGTTGTTTGATGCCGTTGACTCGTATGGGTTTTATCAACATAGCAAAAAGACGCTTTAGCAGTAAAGTTGCATCGGCTGGCTTATCCGGTGTGCACCACCATCAAGGCTATTCAGTTGATCCTAAAAATCAGGGTGACATCTTTGAGGGCGAATATACGCAGGAAATAGAGGGTAGCGTATTAATCGATGATAAAAAGCCTGGAGAAGCTGATAAACCCTGAGGCTGCACCAGCTGAATTCGCGCTACTTTAGGCTGGGTATTGAACCATTATGAAAAATAAATCACAGAAAACTATTGAAAAATATAGGCCAGTCCCCAACTAGTAAACAACTGTTAAATACCTTTAAAAAAGAAGGTATACGGCTTTAATACATCGCAAAATAATAATAAATTTTTTGTGATAAAACATTAGGAGAATCTATCAATGAATATTCGTCCACTTCACGATCGTGTAGTTATTCGCCGTAGTGAAGAAGAAAAAACCACAGCAAGCGGTATCGTACTTCCAGGCTCAGCAGCGGAAAAGCCTAATCAAGGTGTAATCCTTGCCGTAGGTCCGGGTCGCGTTTTAGACAACGGTGAAGTACAAGCGGTTAGTCTTAAAACCGGTGACACTGTGTTATTTGGTCAGTACTCTGGATCAAACGCGGTAAAAATTGATGGCGAAGAATTGCTAATCATGAATGAGAGCGAAATTTTCGGTGTATTAGAAAGTTAATCGCAGTTTCTCTATTCAGCTTTAAAATTTTTTATCGATTCAAAAATTTGAGTCGATTAATCCAAAATTTAAGGAATTAGAACAATGGCTAAAGAAGTAATATTTGGCAATGAAGCCCGCACTCGTATGCTTAATGGCGTTAACGTCTTATCTAACGCAGTGAAAGCAACTTTAGGACCTAAAGGTCGTAACGTTATTCTAGACAAGTCTTTTGGTGCACCTACCGTGACTAAAGACGGCGTATCTGTCGCTAAAGAAATCGAACTTGAAGATAAGTTTGAAAACATGGGCGCACAGATGGTTAAAGAAGTAGCGTCACAAGCTAACGATGTAGCGGGCGACGGTACTACTACAGCCACTGTATTGGCGCAGGCGATCATCGCTGAAGGCCTTAAAGCAGTTGCCGCTGGCATGAACCCAATGGATCTTAAGCGCGGTATCGATAAAGCAGCAGCCGCTGTTGTTGTTGAAATCGCCGCTCAAGCAGTCCCTTGTACTGATGCTCAATCTATTGCACAAGTGGGTACTATCTCTGCCAATGCTGACGCTCAAGTGGGCGATATCATTGCTGAAGCGATGGCTAAAGTCGGTAAAGAAGGTGTTATCACTGTTGAAGAGGGAACAGGCCTTGAAAACGAGCTTACTGTTGTTGAAGGTATGCAGTTTGATCGCGGTTACCTATCTCCTTACTTCATCAACAACCAAGAGAGCATGTCTGTTGAGCTAGATGCTCCGTACGTTCTTCTTGTTGACAAGAAAATTTCAAACATCCGTGACTTGCTTCCAACACTAGAAGCGGTTGCTAAGGCATCACGTCCACTATTGATCATCGCTGAAGATATCGAAGGCGAAGCGCTGGCAACATTGGTTGTTAACAACATGCGTGGCATCGTTAAAGTCTCTGCGGTTAAAGCTCCTGGTTTCGGTGATCGTCGCAAGGCAATGCTTGAAGACATCGCTACCCTAACCGGTGGTATTGTGATCTCTGAAGAAATCGGTCTGTCTCTAGAAGAAGTGACTCTTGAGCAGCTAGGTTCAGCTAAGCGTATTTCTATCTCTAAAGAAAACACTACTATTGTTGATGGTGTTGGTGAAACTTCTGCAATTGAAGCACGTGTTAACCAAGTACGCGCGCAAATCGAAGAGACTTCTTCTGATTACGATCGTGAGAAGCTTCAAGAGCGTGTTGCTAAGCTTGCAGGCGGCGTTGCCGTTATCAAGGTTGGTGCTGCTACTGAAATCGAAATGAAAGAAAAGAAAGCCCGTGTTGAAGATGCATTACATGCAACTAAAGCAGCAGTTGAAGAAGGCGTTGTTGCCGGCGGTGGTGTTGCACTAGTACGCGCACTACAAAAAGTAACAGGTCTTAAAGGCGATAACGCCGATCAGAACGTTGGCATCGCGCTAGCGCTTAAAGCTTTCGAATCTCCACTACGTCAAATCGTTGAAAACTCAGGCGATGAAGGTTCAGTGGTTGTGGCCAAAGTACGTGAAGGTACTGGCTCTTTCGGTTACAACGCTGCGACAGGTGAGTACGGCGATATGATCGAGATGGGTATCTTAGATCCTGCTAAAGTAACCCGTGCTGCACTGCAAGCTGCTGCATCTGTTGCCGGTCTTATGATCACCACTGAAGTGATGATTGCTGATAAGCCAGCAGCCGCTGGTGCTCCTGCAATGCCTGATATGGGCGGCATGGGCGGAATGGGCGGAATGGGCGGCATGATGTAAATCAGCCTCCACGCTTAATAAAAAGCCGCTGTTATAGCGGCTTTTTTGTGCCTGTAATAGTCATGTTCGTTATGACTATGAGGCTGTGTAGCAGGCTTGTATTAAGCTATGCGAACTGGTGATTTTAAGAGTTGAATTGAGGCTAGAGGCACCTTACTCACTGGTCAACATCAGGTGATTCATCAGTTGGCAAATCTAGATACCAGTTCCAAGGTTGTCGAGAGGTATAACGAGTCACTTGTTTAATACTTAGATAATTGTCTAGTCCCCAAGGTCCTAATTCTCGACCGATACCACTGGCTTTGCGTCCGCCCCATGGGCATTCTATGAAGGTCGGTTGGGAGCAGTTTATCCAGACAATTCCCGCATCTAGGGCGGCGGCGACTCGATCACAGCGGCTCAGATCTTGGCTGAGAACGGCGGCGGCGAGACCAAATTCGCTATTATTTGCCAAATCAATCGCCTCCTGTTCAGTGCTAAAGGTATTGACACAAACCACCGGGCCGAATATTTCTTCACGCCAGATAGCGGCGTCTGTGGGCACATCGGTAAAGATAGTTGGCTGCAAATAATAACCTGCGGATAAATGCTCTGGGCGCTTGCCGCCAGAGATTAAAAGGGCCCCTTCCGTTATGCCTAGGGCAATAAAATTGAGGACTTTTTGGTACTGCGCCGCGCTGACCAATGGTCCCATTTTCACCTCGCTGTGAAGGCCATTACCGATTTTGATACGCTGGGCTGCCGCGCATAAACGGGTGATGAATTCAGGATAAATACTTTGGGCCACTAAAACTCTAGAGGTGGCTGAACAGACTTCTCCCTTGTTCCAAAAAGCGCCAAACATGGTCCATTCAACCGCGGCATCTAGGTCGACATCCTCGAAAATAAGCAGCGCAGATTTGCCCCCGAGTTCCAATGTGACAGGTGTCGCTAAGTCACTGGCACTGCGCATTATCTGACGACCTGTTTCGACACTGCCGGTGAAAACAATTTTATTAATGCCAAGGTGTTTGACTAAAGGTGCACCACAGCTAGCACCGTCGCCGCAGAGAATATTAACCACCCCATCTGGCAGCTCAGTATCAGAAATTATTTGGGCTAATTTAAGCGCGGTCAGCGGCGTCACTTCTGAACACTTCAAGATCACAGTGCAGCCAGCAGCCAGCGCCGGTGCTATTTTCCAAGCGGCCATTAACAGGGGGAAATTCCAGGGAATAATTAAAGCGACCACGCCAATAGGGTCTTTGACGACATGACTAACGAAGTTGTTATCTGCTAGCGCGATAGCCTGTGGATCAGCTTCAAGGCCCTCGGCTAAAGTGGCATAGTATTCAAAACAGCCGATGCTATCTTCAATATCCCATTGAGCCTCGGGCAGCGGCTTGCCATTATTGAGTGTTTCTAGCTGGGCAAACTCCTGCAGGTTCTGTTTAATTCCCCGGGCGATGTCACGTAATAAACCGGCGCGTTGCGCACCGCTAGTGCGACGCCAGTTTGGGTTGGCGAAGGCGGCCTGAGCGGCTTGCACTGCAAGCTCAACATCCTCGGCACCCGCCGCAGCTACGGTTGCCAGCACACTGCCATTGCTGGGGTCTATGACTTGAAGTTGCTCGTCATTACAGGCATCGACAAATTTTCCATTGATGAATAATTTTTTTTGCATTATCGCCCTCACAGACTCGATATAAGCTATTGTTACCCTAGGTAATATGAGTAATACAGGCCTCTGGTATCGCCCGGCAGAAGTTGTCGATAGATAGCAGGCCACTGATACTATTGACTTCATTTTAAAGCTATTAAGCCTTGAAACTATCCTCCCAAGGGAGGATTGACGATATGACTCAAGCGGGCATAAAATGGCCTAATTGATCTTAAGGAGTATGCATTTGGATAGTCGCGAGCAAGAGTTAGACAACACCCTATCTGTCAATACACAGCCGCTCGCCGATATGATCGATGCCTTAAATGGGGAGGGTTTTCTGCCGGTTTTATTTACCAAGCTGGCACTGCTCTGCCCCTTTGAGATGGCAGCGCTGTTTATCTATCGGGATCGCTCTAGGCCTCTGTGTCTATATAATTCATTTAAATCTGAACAGGCTCGCCTCGGGATAAATAATTACCTGCAGTACAGTTACGTGCTCAACCCTTTTTATCAAGCTTACTTAAATGACCTAGAGGCGGGGGTGTACAGAATTCAAGAGTTGGCGCCTGATGCTTATTACAGCAGTGAACATCACAGTCAATTTAAAGCTTCTATCGCGGATACTGAAGAGATAGGTTACGTCACTGATGACTGGCCTAAACAGCGCGAAGAGGTTTCTATTGCGATATTGCTCGCAGGCGGAGCGGTAGCAGAAATGTCACTGTTAAGGCCTAATAGCGGTGGTTTTAAACATGCTGATTTAGAAACTTTACGTGGTTTAGAACCCATCTTAGGGGCCCTGATGAGAAACTTCTGGAACGACCGAGAAAGTCATCAATCACAGGGGACTGATAGCCGTATCGACGAAGCATTTGAAAACTTCGGTAAGCCTGAACTGACCGACCGCGAGTGCAAGGTTGTACAACTTATTTTAAGAGGTCATTCGACCCTATCGATTAGTTTAAATTTGCAAGTGGCGATAACCACCATAAAGACCCATCGCAAAAATGCCTATCTCAAACTTAATATATCGACCCAATCAGAGTTGTTATCGATATTTATTAATTCGCTAAAAGCTATGGGCATATAATAGCGCGTCTCAGTTATATCCTAAATTAATCACCTTGGCAGCGGTGAATTTAATCTATCCCAGAGCTTTAGAGCTATCACTGACGGCTCGCAGAGTAGTACTGCCAACCGTTATGGGTCAAGACAAAGACTCGCAAAGTCATGCCCGGATTGGCCTCACTATTCACCGGGGCATTATGCTAGCGATGTTTTTTATAGGATTATGCACAGTGCGACTGCAGAATTTTTAATACTTGTTCGTGGACCCTTTTATCCCCACAGGCTAGAAACTTATCCCCTGATAACTGATCGAGTTCGCGGCCCTGCCAGTCGGTTATAATACCGCCTGCCCCCTGGATAACGGGCACCAGTGGCAGGTAATCGTAGATATCAAACTGTACGTCCATCGCCACATCTAGCCTACCAGAGGCGAGTTGCCCATATGCCATGCAGCTGCCGCCATAGAGATTGAGTTGGCTGGCGCTTTTAACTGCATCTAGCGCGCCTCGGGTGCTATCGTCATAAAAGTCCGGGTTGCTGGTGGTGAACATGGCCTTAGATAGATCACTGCAGTGACGCACTTGGACTTGGGTATCATTGAGGGTGGTGGGTCGGTCAATTCCGCCAATCCATCGATCAGCCGTAATGGGCATATCAATGGTGCCCAAGATCGGTTGCTGATGGTGTAATAAGGCGATCAAAGTACCAAACACGGGAAATCCGGCCAGAAATGGCAGGGTGCCATCGATAGGATCAATCACCCAGACAAATTCGCTATCTGCCGCGACATCGCTAAATTCTTCACCACAGATGCCATGTTCGGGAAATTCGGTGGCGATTATTTCACGAATTCGCTCTTCAACCGCTTGATCGACTGAGGTCACCGGACTGCCATCTGCTTTGATCTCTGGTTCAATACTGCTCCAGCGATGATCGCGTATTAACTGGCCACTGGCATCTGCCATCTTGTTCATACTAGTGACAAAATGTTCTAAATCAATTTTTTTCATGAATGACTCCGAGCCACTGCGTTGCGCTAATGGGATAATATTTGTTGCAGGAATTGTTGGGTGCGAGGCTGTTCTGGCTGATTGAAAAATTCTTCCGGGGTATTGCGCTCAACGATTTCACCGGCATCCATGAATACCACGGTATCTGCCACAGAGCGAGCGAAGCCCATTTCATGAGTGACACAGATCATGGTCATGCCCTCTTTTGCCAAGTCGGTCATCACTTCTAGTACTTCATTGATCATTTCTGGATCGAGGGCTGAGGTGGGTTCATCAAACAACATAATGGCCGGATTCATACACAGTGCTCTGGCAATGGCTACCCGTTGCTGCTGTCCACCGGAAAGTTGACTGGGGTATTTATCTGCCTGCTCCGGAATACGCACTCGCTCTAATAACGTCATTGCCTGCACACGTGCATCCTCGCGAGTCGTTTTGCGCACTAAGCGGGGCGCTAGCATCAGGTTTTCGACAATGCTTAAATGCGGGAATAAATTAAAATTCTGAAAAACCATGCCAACTTCGCGCCGCACCGCGTCGATATCTTTGACTTTATCGGTGAGCTCGGCCCCATTGACGATTATTTTTCCAGCGTTATGCTGTTCCAAACGATTAATACAGCGGATTAAAGTTGATTTTCCAGAACCTGATGGTCCACAAATGACAATTCGCTCGCCTTTTGCCACGCTCAGATTAATATTTTTTAACGCTTGAAAATCTCCGAAATATTTATCAACGCCCTGCAAGCTAATCACGGTTTCGGGCGCTGTGGTAGGTAAATTCATAATATCCTCACTGTATAATATGACGGCTCATACGCCGCTCTAATAGAGCAAATATTTTTTGCGTGACCCAGGTAATCAATAAATAAATGATCATTAATGAGATAAAAATCTCATAGGGAGCATAAGTTTCAGAGACAATCACCCTGGCGATTCCCATCATGTCCAATAAAGTGATGGTACTCACCAGAGCGGTACTTTTCATTAAACTGATCACATCGTTGCTGTAGGCCGGTAGAGACAAACGCACTGCAAGGGGAGTGGTGATATAGATAAAACGTTGCACTTTTGACAATCCAAGTGCCGCCGCTGCTTCACCTAATCCCTTAGGTACCCCCTGAACACCGCCGCGCAGTATTTCTGATACATAGGCCCCCGTATTTAAGGTGAGCGCGAGAATGCCACAACCAAAGGGTTCGCGAAGTATCTCCCAGGCAATACTCTCGCGGATAAACTCCACTTGCGGCAATCCATAATAGATAATAAATAATTGTACTAGGATGGGGGTGCCACGAAATATATAGATATAAACCATGGCTGGCGCGGCTAAGTACCATCGACCACTGATGCGCATTAGCATCAACATAATGGCGAGTATCAAACCTAAAATTCCGGATAGAATCCATAGCTGGAAGGTTAAACTTAAGCCCTCTAATAACTGGGGGATACTCGACAGTATCAATGCAAAATCAAAGTTCATCTGCTCACCTCCAAATGTCTACTGCCGTATTTTTCAAATCCCATTACCGCGAGGGTAATAACGGTTGAAAAGGATAAATAGATCACCCCGACCATCAAGTACATCACAAAGGGCTCACCGGTGGTGCCGGTGGCTTGTTCGGCAACAAACATCGTCTCCTGTAAACCTATCACGGAAATCAGCGCAGTATCTTTGATCAGCGATAACATGTGGTTGCCAAAAGAGGGTAGGGCAAGGCGCCACATGGCGGGGATACGGATATAGAGAAAGGTTTTAAAATGCGAGATACCTAGTGCTCTAGCCGCTTCAATTTGCCCGGGGTCCACGCCGAGAAAAGCCCCGCGGAAGGTCTCAGTGGCATAGGATCCGACAATCAGGCCAATCGCCATCGAGCCTGCCCAAAAAGGAGGGATGTCGATAAATTTAATCGATGGATCAAAATACTGGGCAATAGCTGTGAGGGTAATTGCCGAGCCAAAATAAAATAACAGCAACACTAATATTTCTGGGGTACCCCTAAAAACGATGGTGTAACCGTTGGCAATGCTCTGGAGGATTTTACTGGAGGATAATTTTGCTGCTGAGCCCAGTAGGCCAAATAAAATCATTAAGACCAGTGCGACAAAAAAAACTTGGAGAACCACAACGGAGCCCCAAAAGAAATCATCCCACCAACCTGTCAAAGTGTCCACTTTACGTATCTCCTTGAGGTGATTAAGTAGCGTGCTAATTTTAATAGCTAGCACGACTTACAGGCTGAATGGGGTGTCGAGCAGTGATCGGAAAATGCGTATTAAAATAACCTAGATTGCCTATGTTGCACATTATCTTGGTTATTTTGTCGATTATATCCGTGCATTTTCCTGATCGGTGACGACACCCTCAATCTTCAACTATCTATGCTGTTGCGCTTAATGAATAGCGAACGGGAAGTACTTAAGCGCGTATTTTTCGAGGGATCCGTCGCTGGTCAAGGTTTCTAACGCGGCATTCAGACGAATCTTTAAGTCATCATTACCTTTGCGTAAGCCGATCCCAACACCGATGCCGAAAAACGCCTTTTCATCAATCTGTGGGCTGACAAAACCAAATTTTGATCCGCCCTCTTTGCTGAGGAATTTAAGGTATGCCTTCATTGGATTGGTCATAATGACGTCGGTGCGACCATTGGTTAAATCGAGATAGAGGGCTTCATTTGACTCGTAGTACTTGATGTCCGCACCCGGCAATTTTGCTTTAAACCAAGAGGCGTAGGTGGAGCCTTTTTCGATGCCTACCTTAAGACCGTCAAAAGAAGCGGCGATAGGTACATTTGCGGCATCGAATAAGTTAAGTTTTGCATCTTTGGTGCCCACCAGACGACCGACGGAAATTCGATAGGGGCTGGAGAAATCCATTTTCTTTAACCGTGATTCCGTGATGGACATAGAGGCGACCACTAAATCAAATTTATTGGCTAGCAGTGCCGGTAAAATACCCGCCCATTTTTGGCAGACGAATTCCAAATCAGCACCAATGATTTTGGCCACGCCTTTGGCAACATCGACATCGTAACCGGCCAGTTCGCCTTCCGGTGTCCGGTAATTAAAGGGCGCGTAGGTGCATTCCATACCGACCCGAAGCGTTTCCGCACTGGCCGTTTGCACTGTGCCTACAAGAGAGAGGGCAAAAATAGCTGAAGCAAAAGTCATTATTTTTTTCATTGTGATATCTCCAATTAACAAATTTAGTTTTTAGTGATATTTTCTTTGCAATCATCCAACAAGTTTTACTGAACTAAGCTAAATAGCAGGCACTAAAGGCCTACAATTTAGCGGATAATAAGGTTTATATTAATATTTAATTATGACGTTAATGTTAAAGTTTCAATTGATTACGAAACAAATTGACGAATCGCCTGCAGGGTTAAGTCCACTTCCTGCTGGGTATTGTAGTGAGCGAGTCCCACCCGCAATACGGATCCGCTATCGTAAATATTAAGCGCTTTTGCCGGTTCAATGGCATAGTTATGGCCATGCCAGACAAAAATATTCTCACTCGCCAAATGAATCGCCAATTTCTCAGGGTCCATATCTACAATGGTGAATGATATCGTTGGGACCCTGCGTTCCATGGCACTGGGATCCGTAATACCTTGTACTGTAATGCCTGGGATCTGCAGTAGGCCCGCAATAAAGTGTTGGGTTAAATGCAACTCATATTCAAATAAATAATCCATGGCTGCATGCACCATTTGACGTCGGCCAGAAAACTGTTGCCACTTATCTCGGTGCTGATCATCGGCTAACTCTGAGCCTATCCAGGCAAAATAATCAACCGCGGCGGTCACTCCAGCCATTGCTTCGTGACTGAGCGTTCCCAACTCATAACAGTCTGGTCTGGCACTGGTGGTGGCCCGCAGTTTGTAGGGTTTGAGATCCTCGAGAATCTCTGAGCGCGCCCATAATACGCCCATATGCGGGCCAAAAAACTTATAGGGCGAGCACATTAGAAAGTCGCAGCCCAAGTCTTGCACATCTAATGGCGCGTGGGGGGCATACTGAACAGAGTCAACATAGACCAGCACACCGTGGTTATGGGCAATTTTTACAGCCGCTTTAACATCGTTGATGGTGCCCAGCATATTACTGGAGTGATTAAGGCAGAGCAGGCGGGTTTTATCGCCAATTAACGCCTCTAAATTATCCAGATCAAATTCGAAAGTCTCAGTATTGAAGGGCAGGCGTTTAATTTCTAAATTTAAATCACGAGCTAGTAGTTCCCATGGG
>JABSRA010000085.1 GCA_013215445.1 Oceanospirillaceae bacterium | reverse complement strand
CTAGCCATTCACTTCGCATTCTTCCGCGGATTTAACCGCTTAGTTATCCACAGGGAACATTTGGGGACTTATTCGCTACTTCCCTAAAGGTTAGACTAACGAGGTCGTTTCAATGCACAGTACCACCCGACAGACAATTCTAGCCAGTTCGACCCTGACTTTAGCGCTGGTCAGTGATGCGGTGTTGTATCTGCTATTGCCAGTGTTCTTCGATGATTTTTTGATAAGTATCGTCTGGGTGGGTGTACTGCTTGCGGCGAATCGTTTTCTACGCATTGTTTTAAACCCGCTGATAGTGCGGTGCTATGCCTATCTAGGTAACCGCAGGGCAGCGCTTTTAGCGGTGCTTTTAGCTTGCCTTGGCTGCGCTATGTTTTTATATCCACTGGGACCTTGGCCATTGCTGATAGCACGTTTGCTCTGGGGTTTTGCCTATGGATTATTACGTCTAGGCTGTTTGTATGCAGCCACTAGCAATGCGCAACAAAGTTTAAAGAATATGGGGTGGTACAGTTCCATTCAGGAAATCGGCCCTCTGTTAGTCTTGGCAGTAGCGCCTTGGCTAAGTCATTATTACTCTCCTCAACTGGTAATTCTCTTGTCTCTAGTGCTCTGTTTGCTGGCTTTTATTCCGGCACTGCTAATGGCCAGTGAAGGAAAAGCGTTGCGTGCAGAGGCAATATTTTGGTTGCCTCAACTTAAATTACAACATATACAGACTTTTGTGTTTTGCCTATTACTCGAGTCGTTGTGGCTGATAATATTGGCGCCGATGTTTATTAGTTCCGGTTGGAGCCAAACTCAGGCGGTTGGTATGGCAGCTTTACTGGTGGTATTTAAGCGCTCATTTAATTTGTTGCTGGGCTTGATTTTGATTAAATATTCGCCGCCCCATAGTGCTCAGCGTGGCGTTTTTTATGCAGTGTTGTTGATGGTAATCGCCGTTTGGTTTCTCGCTGGATCTTCACTGATAATAGGCAGTGTGTTGGGCATCATAGGTCATGGTGTGTTTATGATTTTGATGCCAAAGCTGCTGAGTGATAAGAGTACTGACAGCCTGGCGCGCAAGCGATCTTTAAATGATTTTACCTTGTGGCGGGACTTCGCCGCGGCACTGGGGGCGCTTCTGGCAGGCATGTTGTTAGCAGCACAGTGGGTGACAGCATTTTATATAGTCAGTGCGCTGTTACTCAGCGTATTCGTAGTGATCAATTTTCTGCTGGAGTTCACCGCTCGAAGAGCAAGTCGTAGAGCGGGTCATTTGTAGTCATTATGGTGATTTTATGAGGGGCGAGCTCCATTGCTGATCTTCGTTTAAATGTTTGAATAATCGGCTTTTAACTCGAGATTACAGGTTCAATGAGCTGGTTGAGTGGCATGGACTGCGCTATCCACGCATTAGCCGGATAATTAACCAGCAAGGGACCAAGCCCCCCTGGTCCGACTACCGGTATTAAAATGCAATCAGCAGCTGTCTATATACTCTATAAACAGAATCGTTGTTTGCGACAGATAACAGCTAGCCAGATGGTTATTTGCCTGTGAGCTGTTATTAAGTTCCCCAGACTAGCTTTTATGCTTAACCCAGCTTAATATTCGGCATTAATCTACTGCTAAGTGCCAGTTTAACAAGGGCCTAGCTCTGGGAGCGCATGAAATGATACTAGATGCAAAAGTTAAACACTCGATGGATGAGAGTGTGCTCTGCTGGTTAGCCACTGCAGATAGTGAGGGTCAACCCAATTGCTCGCCCAAAGAAATATTTACCTATTTTGGCGGCTCGCAAGTGATAATTGCCAATATAGCCTCCCCTGGCAGTGTAAAAAATATTCTGTGTAATCCAGCGGTTTGTATCAGTTTTGTGCATGTTTTTAAGCAGAGAGGGTTTCAGCTTAAAGGGCAGGCGCAATACTATACTGCACCTGAGGTTCAGCAACACGAAAGCGGCAGCGAACAATTATCGATTCTCAGAGAGCTAGCGGGTGAGTTGTTCCCTATTCAAGGATTGTTTGTTATCAATATAGAGAGTGCTCAAGAAATCATATCGCCAGGTTATTATTTAACGCCTGGGGCAACCGAGCAATCCCAAGTAGAAAGTGCCAAGAAAGTCTATGGTATCTCGAATACATAAACTGTTTTTAAGGGCCTTTGAAGGTGATTGATAGCCGCATTTTAGGCATGCCTTAAGTGAAGAGTTGCATGCTTGGAGAAACATCAGCATGGGCTAGAAATGACCATTTATGATACTAAGCGCTTGCGTAAGAGTATGTTTGGTAGGTAAAAAGGTGAACTAATCTTGGGCCATTCATCTAAATTTCCTGTTGCTCAGGTGGCGAAATGTTAGCTCTTTCTTATTTTAGCTCAGTTAAGGGATGAAAATAGTAGTGTTCTCAAGGTCGTAGACAAGTGCTTAATATATATCGATGGTACTTTTCTCTGTATAAATTAAAATTCATGCTATTGTTTTAATATATTAAATAATGGTAAAAATGTGAACATGGGCACGAAATTTAGTTCTTTGAAGATACAGATACTCATTATAATCGGTGGCTTCTTACTGAGTAGTATAGGTAGTTGGTTTCTCTACGATATGGAAGAGAAAGCCATTACCAAAGAATTTACCAAAGATGTCGATGAACGTGCTGCCTCTTTGTACCGAGAGGTAACCGCAAATTTTGAAACTTTATATTCTGTAGCCATCTTATTTCACGAAGACCATTTGCCTAATTATCAACAATTTAGTCAGGCTGCCAGAATAACTTTGAGTCGTCACGCTGATATTCAAGCACTGGAATGGATACCTCGGGTGAAACATGCTGAACGAAGTAGCTATGAAAAAATACTTCAGCAAGAATTTCCGGAATTCGAATTTACTGAGCGCAAAGAGCAGGGGCAGATGATCAGCGCGAAACAGCGCAGCGAGTACTTCCCGGTCTATTTCGTAGAACCTATTTTAGGGAATGAAACAGCGCTGGGTTTTGATCTCTCCTCGAGTGCTATTCGTTATGAAACACTGAAAAAATCGATGAATACCGCAACCCCTCAGGCAACAGCCAGTATTACATTGGTTCAAGAAAGTGAACAGCAAAATGGTTTTCTGGCCTTTTTGCCCATCTATAAAGAGATGTCAATCACGCTAAGAAAGCGTCAGCAGAATTTAATTGGGTTCGTGCTGGGTGTCTTTAGAATTGGTGATATCTTTAACAGTTCCGCGCTAAACGATCGACTGTCGGATATAGCCATACAGCTGATTGATGACACCCTACCTTCCAAAGGTAAAGTGTTGTATTTTCATGAGGGTGGCAGCCATTTTAAGGCCGATACTAGTATTCGCTACAAAAAAGAGTTACCGGACATTTGGGGGCGCCACTGGAGTCTGGTTGCCACCCCTAGTGTCGGTTATTTTAAGGAGCGAAGAAGCTTGTTACCGCTGGGCGCTTTTATCTCTGGCGTTGTTTTTACGCTATTGATTTCCTTTTATATTTTTATCATCACTCGACGCACTGCTATCATCCAAAAATTGGTCACAGAAAAAACAGCTGAATTAAACCAGGCAAATCAAAAGCTGGAGATGTTGTCTCGTGTCGATGGTCTGACTGGTATAGCAAATAGAAGATATATGGACCAATTTCTCGAGAGAGAATGGTTAAATGCAGTTCGCAAGGGAACTTGGTTGAGCTTTATTATAATCGATATTGATTATTTCAAATTATATAATGATAACTACGGCCACCCTGAAGGTGATGATTGCTTGAAAATCGTGACAAAAAAACTTGAGAGTATCGTTAACCGGCCCGGTGACTTGGTCGCTAGATATGGTGGTGAGGAGTTTGCCTTAGTGCTTGGCGATACTAAAGCTGCTGAATATATAGCAGAAAAATGCCGCAGTGGCATTGAAGAGCTACAGCTATCCCATGAATTTTCAAAAGTAGCCGATGTGGTCACCATCAGTGTTGGTTATGTCTCTATGTTACCTGGGCAGCACTGCGATCAGAGTATGATAATTTTAAATGCGGATAAAGCGCTGTATCTCGCTAAGGAAACAGGTAGAAATAAAGTTGAAGGTTATGAGTTTACCAGTCAGAATGAATGATGCTTTTTGCTTCTATGGCATTTTTTGTTTAATCAATATCATTGGGAATTTCTTATGGATTTAGTGCAGGGCTTAATACTCATCTTCACCATTCACCTATTGGCAGCGGCCTCTCCTGGCCCCGATTTTATTTTAGTCTCGCAACAGACCTTAGCCAATGGCAAAAAAGCCGGTTTTATGTGCAGTATCGGGATAGCGCTGGGGTTATCTATTCACATTATTTACTCTTCCTTTGGCTTGGCTGCCATTATCGCCAATTCAGATAGCGCGCTCTGGGTGATTAAAATCCTTGGGGGGGGATATTTATTATATTTGGGTTTTAAGGGAATTAGGGCGAAGAAAGTGACCGATGAGGATGGGTTGCCAGTTGCAGTGGTTAAATATTCAGCCAAAAAAAGCATTGGCATTGGTTTTTTATGTAATGCGTTAAACCCTAAGGCACCGATCTACTTTGTGTCGCTGTTTACCGTGGTGCTCTCGCCCGATATGCCCCTCTATCAAATTGCTATCTACGGGGTATGGATGATGGTAATCCAATTGGGCTGGTTTTCGGCAGTGGTTTGCCTGCTATCACAGCCGCGGGTGCACGGACAATTCAAAAAAATGGGTCACTGGATCGACCGAGTTTTGGGCGGTGCGATGATTGCCCTCGGAATAAAGGTGATGACTACTGCAAACTAGAATTAGCAGACCAATAAAAAAGGCCACTGCAAAGTTGCAGTGGCCTTCAGGTGCTCGTCTGAAATGTAAGGGATTGATCTTCAAGCAGTGATTAGCTTGGAGAAAAAATTCTTACTTGTTGGACTTCAATTTTATCCCAGACCATGCCTTTAGTATATGCATCTTCTGTTATCCAAGCATCCAGTGCGGCACGGTTTTCAAACTCAACGTGCATCGAAGAGCCCATCATTTTGCCCTCGGCATTAAGTAGCGCACCACCACTTAAAAACACCCCCGCATCAATACTTTTGACTAGGCCTGCCAAGTGCGCTTCTCTGTGTTGCATACGCAGTGCTAAGGTTTCAGTGGTTGTGTAATCGTAGGCTGTCACTGCAAATTGCATGGTTGATCCTCTTGGTTTAGGTATAAAAACTAGCTTGTTTAAGAGATATTAGTTAATGATTATCTCTAGGTATACCTTTATCAGTGGCGATACGCTGATATTTAACCGCGGGCTTTAAGGTCATACCCAAATCAAATTGATCGGTCATTGAGCGCTGAATTTCCTGCCACGGAGTTTGGTGATCCGGATACGGAAAACCACCCTTTGCCTCAAGATCCGCCCTGCGCTGAGCGAGTTCTTGATCACTGATTTTAATATTGGCAGAACCCTCGTTTAAATCAATTCTAATAATATCGCCAGTGGCGACTAGGGCTAGACCACCCATGGCGGCAGCTTCAGGAGAAGCGTTGAGGATCGAGGGGGATCCGGAAGTGCCAGACTGTCTTCCATCACCGATACAGGGTAATTCGCGTATGCCTTTTTTCAACAGTGCGGCAGGGGGCTGCATGTTGACAACTTCGGCACCACCTGGATAGCCAATGGGGCCGGTGCCGCGAATCACTAGAATACAGTTTTCATCAATGTTCAGGGCGGGATCATCCAGGCGTGCGTGATAGTCTTCAGGACCTTCAAAGACAATCGCTCGTCCTTCAAAAGCATTTAGATCACTGGGATTGGCTAGATAGCGTCTTTGAAAGGCATCGGATATTACCGAGGTCTTCATGATCGCGCTGTCAAATAAATTACCCTTTAAATTGATAAACCCCGCGGCCGCTTTCAGTGGATTCGCCACGGTTTTAATGACTTTGGGGTTGAAGTTCTCAGCCGCGCTGTATTCATCGGTAATGGTCTTACCGGTGACGGTCAGGGCATCTGGGTTGGGTATTAAGTTCTCTCTGAGCAACTCGGCCATCACTGCGGGTACACCGCCGGCGCGGTGGAAGTCTTCACCCAGATACTTGCCCGCAGGCTGCATGTTGACCAACAGCGGTATTTGGTGACCAAATGTTTGCCAATCGTCATTGGTGAGCTCTACCCCTATGTGTCGGGCAATCGCGATCAAGTGGATAGGTGCGTTGGTTGAGCCGCCAAACGCCGAATTGGCGACGATGGCGTTTTCAAAGGCACCGCGGGTCATGATATCAGAAGGTTTTAAATCCTCCCAAACCATGTCGACAATGCGCAATCCGGTTTTGTAAGAGTATTGTCCGCGCTCGCGATAGGGAGCAGGTACCGCTGAGGAACCAGGCAGTTGCATGCCCAGTGCCTCGGTCAAGGTATTCATGGTAGAGGCTGTGCCCATGGTATTACAGAAACCGACTGAGGGCGCTGCACTAGTGGTTATTTCCATGAACTCTTCGTAATCTATCTCATTGGTGGCGAGCTGTTCTCTCGCCTCCCAGATAATGGTGCCAGAGCCGGTGCGGTTACCTTTGTGCCAGCCATTGAGCATAGGGCCGACAGAGAGTGCAATCGCAGGAATATCAACAGTGGCTGCAGCCATCAGACAAGCAGGGGTCGTCTTGTCACAACCGATCATCAATACCACACCATCGATAGGGTAGCCGTAGAGTAATTCTACGAGTCCTAAATAGGCCAAATTTCTGTCTAAGGTTGCCGTGGGCCGTTTACCAGTTTCCTGGATAGGGTGTACGGGGAATTCCATCGGGATTCCCCCCGCGGCGATAATGCCATCTCTGACCCGTTTGGCCAATTCTATATGGTGTCTATTGCAGGGTGATAAATCTGATCCGGTCTGGGCGATACCGATGATGGGCTTGCCCGACTGCAGCTCTTCACGGGTTAAACCATAATTGAGGTAGCGCTCAATATATAAAGCAGTCATACCCGGATTGTCAGGGTTGTTAAACCAAGCTTGAGAGCGCAGTTGTCTGTTCTTGTTCATGTCTAATCCTAAGAGTTTCTTATATTCATGGTAGCGCCTGCTCGAATTGGCGCATTGAAGGGTGTTCCGTTGTATTGATTTCAACAGTTTTTGCCGACAAAATCTAATCTATCTGCAATTGTATTAGAAATTGTAAAGAGCAAATTAGATTACGTAACTAAACGGCAGGGTCAGGTCAGGTAAATTGAGACTAAACTGCGACTCGAACGGCATTATTGGTTGCGATTAATCTGCTGTTTATCAGTGAAAAAGAAATAAAAATCATCATTGTTGGTTGTAAAGGGGATAAAATTTTCAAACTATAATCAATAATATGACACATAAAATAATTGTTACTATCTGTTATAAAAGAGAAAAAAACAATACTTTTTAAGTAATTTCAATATTACTTTGAATGTTTGGCCAAAAATATCCAAAGCCAATTTATATAGTCTGAGGAATGAAAGTTTCTCTGTATCTGTTTTAGCTGAGTGAACACTGCTCTGATACAAATAACCACGTTTCGCTTGTAAGCCTAGTTTGGTGGCGAGAGTCGAGATGTCCTTTATTATCGTAGCTGAATGAAAAATCCAGGGTCACCTGACGATACCTTTGGTGGCCGGCCTATTATCGGGAGCTGTAACATCTTACACTGCACTGTATGAGGCTTATAGTACTGGCGGCAAAGGGACTGTTAGCGTCAAAGCCAAAAGTGGGCACTAAGGTGCAGCAACAGACCCAGTGGAATATGCTAGATCCCGATGTGTTGGCCTGGCACTGTGAAACATCGCCCTCGGTAGAATTTCTAAAATCATTATTTGAAATGCGGCAAATTTTTGAGCCTAATGCGGCTGCCATGGCCGCTAAAAGGCGCACAGATCAACAATTAAAAGTCATTAGTGATGCCTATGATGCCATGGAAAACATCGAGCAAGATACTCAGGCGGTATTAGACAGTGATCTGGCTTTTCACTTAGGGATAGTGGATGCCAGTGGCAACCCCTTTATGCACTCGATGGGCATGATGATAGAAACGGCATTAATGGGCTCGTTTAATTTATCCAGCGCCAAGCCGGGGGCCCATATTTCCTCTCTGCCAGCACACAAGGCGGTGTTTATTGGCATTCGCGAGTGCGATCCTGAGCGGGCTTGCTTTGAAATGCAGCAACTGTTGGACAAGGCGGTGGAAGATGCCAGTTATACACTGCTGAGTAAACAAAGGGGTAGCACTGACAATTTTAAACTGTAAACTGCTATTAACTTGTTATTTCTTGAGCGTCAGATAATGTCCGTTATCACTTATGCACTACAGATGAAAAGCCTCTCGCAATTGCGTGCCAAAGATCAGCCTGACAATTTTAAAATTGTGGAGGCGCAACTTAAAGAGTACAAATTTAATCGTTTCCTCTACCAGCTGGTGGGCGAAAACTGGCAGTGGACAGACAAGCTGAAATGGCCTGACAGCGAATGGCAGACCTGGGCTGAGAGTGACAATCTTCGAACCTGGGTCGGTTATTATCAAGGGTCCATCGCCGGCTATTATGAGCTTGAGCAACAGGTTGATGGCAATGTCGAACTGGCGTATTTTGGCTTAGCCAGTAATTTTATCGGTAAGGGTTTAGGTGGCTATCTACTCAGTGAGGCGATCAAGTCAGCATGGTCAATTGAGGGGACCCGCAGAGTGTGGGTGCATACCTGTTCTCTCGATCATCCTAGTGCATTGGCCAACTATCAAGCTCGAGGTTTTGAAATATACTCTGAATCCGTAGAATCATAGCCATTGAGTCAGTGCTTGACTGGCATCTTATGGCCTTACCTTCGCTAATCATTCTATCTAATCCCGGCTCTGGTTCGGGATTAAGCGCTGATATAATTCTTTTCTACTGTTATCTAACAAGCTTTGTTGTAACTCTTTATCTAAGGTCCTGGCGATCGAGACCGTGCCGACCAAACTGGTGATAATGTGTTGTGCCAGTGCATTGGGGTTGGCGAAGCCAAGCGTGGACAATTGTTTTGACATTCCCTTAAGCATTGCCTGAAAGGTCGCTTGGTAGCTATTGCGCACGGCTGGATTGCGGTGTGCGACATCGGTGACTAAACAGGCCAGTGGGCAAGGAGCACCTAATTGATTGACATGACCCATGCTTAAATAGGCATCAATCAATGTCATGAAATGTTCAATACGGGTTATTTTGTGTTGCTCTTTACTCCATAGAGAGTTGACAGCCCCCTGTTTAATAGCCTCGCCATAGAGTGCGCTTTTAGATTTAAAGTGGGCATAAAATGCACCGTGGGTCATGTTCGCCTGCTTCATCACTTGAGTAACACTGATTTGATCAAAACCATAGCGGCAAAATAGATCGATGGCTGCCGTTAGAATTCGCTCTCTGCTCTGCGCTTTATGCGCTGGGGAGTAGGGCATACAGATCCTTATTTTGCTAATGTTAAAGTCGATTTTAAATATTATCTTGATCATATATAGACAGAGCTTAAGATACCACTTTCTATTAGCTTAAAAGATTGAAATGATGACAAATAAGCAACGTATTGTGATTACTGGCATGGGTTTAGTGACGCCATTAGGGGTAGGTGTTGAATCTGTTTGGCAGCGCCTGATCAAAGGTGAATCGGGGATTCGCACGATTAAACAACCTTGGGTAGAGGGGCTAAAAACCCAGATAGCAGGGTTAGTGCCGAGTCATTTAGAGCAGGCCAATGGTTTTAATGCCAATGATTATCTCAGTGATAAACAGCAAAAGCGAGTCGACTTGTTTACTCTCTATGCGCTAGCGGCGACCGAGCAAGCTTTAGCGCAAGCTAATTGGCAGCCACAAACGCACGCTGAACAAGTATCCTGTGCCACTATTATCGGCACCGGTATTGGTGGCTTACCGACCATTACTCATGCGCAAAAGGTGTTGCAGCAACGCGGGGCAAGACGTGTCTCTCCCTTCACCGTGCCAGCCTTTTTAGCTAATTTAGCGGCGGGTAATGTGTCTATTGAGCAGGGCTTTAAGGGCCCGATAGGCACCCCAGTCACCGCCTGCGCCGCGGGTATTCAGGCGATTGGTGATGCGATGCGCTTAATTCGCAGTGAGGAAGCTAAAATTGCCATCGCCGGTGGCACTGAAGCTTGCATCGACCCGCTGGCACTGGCGGGCTTTGGTGCGCTAAAAGCATTATCGACCGATAATGAGTCGCCACAAACGGCCTCGAAGCCCTTTGATCAACAGCGTCGGGGGTTTGTGATGGGCGAGGGTGCCGGTTTAGTGGTGATTGAAAGTTTAGCCCATGCACAAGCGCGTGGTGCCACGCCATTAGTGGAAATAGTTGGTTATGGGACCAGCGGCGATGCCTATCATCTGACCTCAGGTCCTGAAAATGGTGAGGGAGCCGCTAGGGCTATACAAACAGCTTTGGCGATGGCTGACATTAAGCCAGCACAAATTGGTTATATTAATGCCCATGCCACTTCAACCCCGGTGGGGGACCTCGCTGAAATCAATGCACTGCGCAGAGTGTTTGGTGATCATTTGCCCAATATTCCGATATCTTCGACCAAGTCAGCCACCGGACATTTGCTAGGGGCAGCGGGAGGGGTAGCGGCCGTGTTCAGTGCCAAGGTATTACTTGAAAATGTATTACCTGCCACGTTAAATTTACATGAAATTGATCAGCAGATGCAAGATCTTGATTTAATTGCCCTACAGCCCAGAGCTAAAAAAGTGCAATATGTGCTCTGTAATGGTTTTGGTTTTGGTGGGGTGAATGCGGCGTTGATCTTACGCCGCATGGGTTGAGGTAATAAGCTACGAGTGACTAGTAAGGCCTTCGCCGGCCTACTCTCAAACGCAGACTTGCAGATTAAGGCAATGGCAGCCTCCAGTGCTGCCATTGCACTTCATGCTGTGCCAGTTGCCTAGTATAAAAAGTTTGTGCAGCATGGTTGTTTTTTAATACCAGCCATTCGATGGCACAGGCATTTTGCGAGATTGCCTCTATTTGTAGCTGTTCAAATAGCGCCGTTGCTAGACCTGAACCACGGGAACTCTCAGAGAAATATAATTCTTTGAGGACAATTTTAGGTCTGGCTTCGAAAGTAAAAGGTACAGTGTAAAATGCCCCGTAGCCTACTATTTGCTTATCTGTCTCTGCCACTAATACTTGAAACATAGGCTTGTTGCCAAAGCCGTGGTCGATTAAGTATTGCTCAGTAATGGCAAAATCATCTAGGTAACCTTCAAAGAGTGCCAGTTCTTTCATCAGCAGTAACACTGCAGGCACATCCCTAGGCTCAAAAAGTCGTATCACGCTTTTATCTAACATTTCTATCATCTCTATTGTGCGCCTTTGGCCAGACTAAAGCCCTCATCTATCCAGCCTGTGATACCGCCGAGCATAATTTTGCAGGGGCGGCCCAGCTCTGCTAATTTTATTGCGCCTTTAGTCGCACCATTACAATGAGGCCCTGCACAGTAAGTGACTATTAAGATGTCTGCTGGCCACTGGGCTAGCTTGCTTTTAATTAGTTTGCCTACCGGTAAGTTAATCGCACCTGGCACATGACCTAAGTTGAAAGCGGTAAGACTTCTAACATCCAACAACACAAAACCTGTACCGCCGGCACTGAGTGCGTCATTCACATCCCAGCAATCGGTTTCAAAGGTTAAACTCGACTGGAAATGTTCCTTGGCTTGCATGGAAGGTGCTGCTTTGACTGCGGTTACTGCATTACTCATATCAGTTTCTCTCTGGTTAGTTATTAGTGATAACTATTGTAGTGATTAAACAAATCAGTAGTATTGGCGTTATTGACAATATGCGTTAAGATAATGACAAAATGAATAGGACAGGTATTAACTGAATGTCAGCGAGAGACTCGAACTCCCCACTAGTGACCATTGTGGCCTACGACGGTCTGTGCATGTTTGAATTTGGTCTGGCACTGGAGGTTTTTGCATTACCTAGGCCTGAGTTAGATCGTTGGTATCGCCATCAAGTGATTGCGATAGAACCGGGGCCTTTAACTACAATCGGTCAAATGCGTTTTGAAGCATCTTTTGATTTACCGGCCCTAGAGCAATCTGACTTAATTATCTTGCCGGGATGGCGGGGCATTGATCAACCCATTCCGCAGGGGTTTAAGGATTCTTTAATCAGAGCACATGACAATGGCGCTAGGATTGCAACTATCTGTTCCGCAGTCTGTGTGTTGGCCCAATGCAACCTGCTAAAAGATAAAACAGTGACCACCCACTGGCGCTACGTCGATGCGCTACAAAAAAAATATCCTGCACTGAGTATCGATGGCGATGTGCTCTATATTGATCAGGGCGATATTTTAACCTCGGCAGGCTCTGCTGCCGGTTTAGATTTATGCCTCTATATTGTTGCGCAAGATTATGGACAAGCAGTGGCTAATGATGTCGCACGAAGATTGGTGCTGCCTGCGCACCGAGACGGTGGTCAGATTCAATTTGTCCCCAGACCGGTAAAGCTCAACCAACTAGCGGGTGATATAGCACCGCTGTTGATTGAACTGAGAAGCAGTTTAGAACAACCCTGGAGCCTTGAACGTATGGCTAATTTTACTAGGTTATCATCGCGTTCACTGCTTCGAAAATTTAAGCTCAGCACCGGTGAAACGCCGAAGAATTGGTTGACGTTAGAGCGGGTTTCACTGGTTAAAGAACTGTTAGAGTTGGGCTCACTCTCTGTTTCAGAAATAGCCTATCGCAGTGGTTTTATGACAGCAGAAACATTGCGGCATCACTTTCGCCGTCATGTGGGGGTGAGTCCGTTAAATTATCGGCTACATTTTCAAAAATAAACTGTGTTTATCGAAAATGCTCATCGTTTTAAGAGATATATCGATAAAATGTTATTTTATACGCAAAGGGATTTGATTATCGATTAAAAGCTGGTTATATAATAACCAGAATCATTAATGGTGAGGCCTCCAATAACAGGCCAGTATCTTTAAAAAGGTGCATTTTGAAAAAAATATTTACTGTTATATTATTAATCTTGTCTACCTTTAGCTATGGTGAATGTTTGTTAACGGTGCGGGTTGCAGAATTTAAACCCCAGTACTATCAAGATGAGCAAGGGCGCTGGCAGGGTATTGCGGTCGAGTTGACCCAGGCATTGTTTAAAGAGGCAAACTGCGACATAACATTTATCAAAACGCCATGGAATCGCGCTATTCACCTCTTAGAATACGGGGGCGTAGATGTGGTATTAAATATGTCGCCTACCCAAGAAAGAGCAAAATACACTCACTTCATCGGCCCAATGCTCGATGAAACCCAAGTGATGATGGTTAAAAAAAATAGCCAATATAAAATAACCCGTTTGGAAGATATCAAACAATTACCTAAGCGTATCGGCATTCAAAGAGGGGTGTTTTACGGTGAGGCGATGATGCACAAACTCGCCAACGATGGACAGTTTCAGGATAAATTTGAGTATGGCAGTAATGAATCTAATCTAAAAAAACTGCAAAAAGGCAGAATCCTAGGGGTCATTAGCAATCAGTACACAGCGGCTTATAACATTAAACAGCTAAATTCACCGGGCGCCTTTAAGCTGCATCCCTTTGTGTTTAATCGGGGCGAGGTCTACTTTGGCTTCAGTAAAAAAGGGGTGAGCAGCGCGCTGCGACAAAGGTTTGAGCAAGCGTTAATTCGATTACAAGATAAAGGTGCGTTGCTGAGAATCACTGCCACCTTGCGTTAAATCTTAAAGGTGAGTCGACCGCTGGTCCGATAGCGGTTAAATAGCCTTCGCCCGGCATAAATGGATCAGCTGATAGAGTGGCCAATGCGGGTTAGAAGAGTGTTTACAGCTGGTTGGAAGGTCGGCGAAAGCCAAAAAAAATAGTGCCACACAGGGCACTATTTAGAGGGAGCAGTCAGCGATTAACCGATCGCTTTATCAGACCACTGATCGTTGACTAAACGCATAATGCCGTTTGGATTGGCGTTTTTAAGCTCAACCGGTAACAGTGCATCAGGTGTGTTTTGGTAGCATAGTGGGCGAGTGAAACGCTCGATAGCTCGAGTACCGACAGAGGTCGTCTGTGAGGCTGAGCTACTTGGGTAAGGTCCGCCATGAGACATTGCAGAGCTCAATTCAACTCCGGTTCCGTAGCCATTAAACAATACTCTGCCGATACGCTGTTGCAGAATCGGTAGCAACTTAGCAGCAGCAGCTTGATCAGCCTCTTCAGCGAAGATAGCACCGGTTAGGTGACCTTTCATGCTGGCGGCAACTTCTAGCATCTGCGCTTCATCATTACAGGCAATCACTAGCGTAGAAGGGCCAAAAACTTCTTCTTCTAAGTCTTGGTTAGCCAGGTAATCTGTCGCATCAACACTGAACAGTGCAACTTGAGCTTGGCTAGCAGCGCTATCACCTGCCGTACCTTTAGCAATAGCTTTTAGACTAGGAAGGGCGTCACGCTCTGCACATAGCTTGTTGTAGCTAGCGCAAATACCGGCGGTTAACATGCTGCCAGCGCCAAGCACCGGGGCTTTTTCAGCAAGCGTTGCCACGAGACGATCAAAAGCAGGGCCTTTAACCGCAATTAGCATACCAGGGCTGGTGCAGAACTGGCCGACACCCATCATTAGCGAGCCCAAGAAAGATTCAGCGATTTGCTCTGCGGTATCTTCCAGAGACTTCGCCAGCAGGTAAACAGGGTTAGTAGAACCGAGCTCGCCAAAGAATGGGATAGGCTCAGGGCGTGACACAGCAACGTCATATAGCGCACGACCACCGGCGATAGATCCGGTGAAGCCCACAGCTTTAACTTTAGGATGCTTAACTAGAGCGGTGCCGATAATACGACCACTGCCGTGCAGCATGGCAAAAATGGCTTTGGGTGCGCCACAAGTTTCAATCGCCCTTAAGATAGCGCCGGCCACTAATTCTGAGGTGCCAGGGTGAGCGCCGTGAGTTTTCACAATAACTGGGCATCCCGCAGCCAGTGCAGAGGCAGTATCGCCACCAGCAACAGAAAATGCCAGTGGGAAGTTGCTGGCAGAGAATACTACAACAGGTCCTAGTGGCACTTGAGTGAGGCGTAAATCAGGCTTGGCGAGTGGCTGACGATCCGGTTGGGCAAGATCGATGACAGGGCGTTTCCAATCACCTTTCTCGAGTAATGTTGCAAACATGTTTAATTGGCCGATGGTTCTGCCAAGTTCGCCATTGATGCGCATCTCAGGAAGTGCAGTCTCCCAAGTGCCGCGCTCAACGATGGCGGGGCGGATCGCTTCTAACTCTTCGGCGATAGTACGCAGTAACGTGGCTTTTTGCTTATCGCTGTACTGTGAGAAAGTATCAAAGGCGGCTGATGCTAGCGTTACTGCTTCATCAACTTGTGCAAGGTCAGCGTTGCTGAATTTCTCTGCAGAGCTGGCACCGGTGGCTGGATTAGCCGCATTAAATTCAGAGTCAGCACCCTTTACCCACTGGCCGTTAATTAAAATCTTTCCTGTAATACTCATCTGTGTTTCCTCTACTGGATATTTGATTGCACCATAATAGGGTTAAAGGTGCGATTGGACAAAAGACTTCTCTTCAATCTACAGTTGAGCAAATACTCATGTATACTGCAGGCCTTGCAATCGTTAGTATTCCTTGGAAGTTACATGCCTTTACCTTCATTAAATAGTTTGCGCACCTTTGAGAGTGCCGCTCGGCTTAAAAGTTTCTCTCAAGCAGCACAAGAACTGTTTGTCTCTCCCTCTGCGGTGAGTCATCAAATTCGCCAGTTAGAGCAGCGTTTAGGGGTTGAACTTTTTGTCCGTTTAGATCGTCAAGTGGTACTTTCCCCGGCGGGTGAGCGCTATTATCCTCAAGTTAAAGTAGGCATAGAAACGCTACTGAATGCGACCGCACAGCTACTCGATAAAAGTGACGACAAACCGGCGGTGATCAAAATGTCGGTGGTGCCTTTTTTTGCCACTCGCTGGCTCTTGCCTAAGCTTGAAGATTTTAGAGCGCTGTACCCCCATTGGCAGTTAAAAATGCAAACCAGTACGGTGGCATCAGATTTTACCCAAGAGGGATTCGATTTAGTGATTCGCCGTGGTACTGGGCCGTGGCCGGGTATGGTTGGAAAACTATTGTGTCACGAGCGTTTAGCCGCTGTCTGTCATCCTAACTTGGTCGCGCGTGTCACGAGTATCAATGACTTATTAGCCCTGCCATTACTGATCAATGCGAAAGTGATGAGTGAGTGGCGAGAGTGGTTTGAAAGCCAACAGCAAACTTTTAAAGATCCGGCGCTGTCTTTTGATTTTCAAAATACCGCACAGATATTAGATGCCTGTCTGTCGGGTGCTGGGGTTGCCTTAATTGACCCGGTAATGATTAGTCAGGAACTCTCCCAGGGAAAATTGGTTAATTTATTTGATAGTAGTGTAGTTAGTTTAAGGCAGTACTTTTTAGTCTATCCGAAGGCGTATCAGCGTCATGAAAACATTCAGTTATTTGAACAGTGGATATTTGAAAAAATGGCCAAAGACCCGCTCATGTCTGACAGAATACCCAAATCCTAGGTCGCGGCGACAGACTCTTTAAACACCCATAATATGTTAGGGGTTTGTCAAGTTGGGGTATATTTTGTGCAGCAATAGTACACTTTGTAATGTTATAATACTGTATTAAATTCAATTGTTTAAATAGTTGTTATAAAGTGATATGGAGCAAGTAACGTTGAAAGGATGAAACATCTCGAAACCGACTGTTTGCAGTCCATAAAGTACTTTCAAATTAACAGCTGGCCCAAACTTAGTGGATAAAAATTTTACCTAATAGAGACGTCGCACTATTAAGCTGTTAAGTGTCAGATTGTCGCGTTATAGAAGGTGCACATGACCCAAGAAATTGTAGAGAAGAAGCAGTACCTGCTCCATTGGATGTATGATTTCATCGAGGACGATGATGAACCTGCATACTTAAAGAGTGACGTTGAAGAATTTGATCAATTAATATCTTCTTTCATCAAAATGGTCGAGCAAAGTAGTCATCGTTCAGATTTCTGCTGGGTTTCTTCACAAGTTGAAGCCCTAGTGACAAAGCTCAATGAGCTAAACCTTAAGCACCAGCATCAGTTAATAGAAACGGATCAACGGGAAGATATTTGTGCGCTAATTAGTCTGGTTATCCAAAAAGCAGGTCATGCGTGCGAAGCGGATATCACAGAAAAATGGCGTGATTGGTAATGCACTGAACAACACGCTCTGTTGTGCCACAAGAAAAAGTCCAAAACGGCCGAAGGGCGGGTTTAAAAATGGCAAACAGAGATGAAATCTTGCTTCATTTGTATTTACTTTGCCTACATGGAGTTAGGTAAGGGACGATAGCAGGACGCGGTAGCTTTGTCAGGCACCTTGGAAAGGACTAGTCATTCCACTGCGCTACCTTTCGCGTATCTGCGTGCCCCTGTTTATGAGGCTGTAAAAGTAATTGTGTAACTGCTCATAATCTATAACCTATTCAAAAGGTATAATTATGAGCAACTTAAT
>JABSRA010000084.1 GCA_013215445.1 Oceanospirillaceae bacterium | reverse complement strand
CCCCCAATACGCGGCTAGTATCGCCATTTTTGTCGCCGCTGTGCTGTTATTGTGCAACGCCAAAGGAATCGCTTCTAAACAGGTTTGGCTGCAGCGTGCAGAAGATGTCTGTATCAATGCCGGTCGACAAATTGCCATGATTGCCGCGATCATCCTCTGTGCTTCCATCGTCATCGGGGTACTTTCGATCACGGGCTTAGGCATTAAGATTACCTCGCTGATACTGTCAGGATCTGGGGGGGCACTCTGGCCGGCGATATTATTGACGGCCATCGCCTGCTTGATCTTAGGCATGGAAGTGCCCACCACAGCAGCCTACGTCATTTGTATTTCAGTTGCAGGCCCCGCGCTCGCGCAATTGGGACTGGCGCCGCTACAGGCGCACTTATTTGTCTTTTGGTTTGCACTGCTCTCCACCATCACTCCACCGGTCTGTGGCTGTGTCTTTATCGCGGCGGGCATGGTCAAAGAAAATTGGCTTAAGGTAGCAGGTTCCGCCATGATGCTGGGGGTGGGTTTATATATTATTCCACTGGCGATGATCGCCAACCCCTCTTTGATCAAGCTTGGGAGTACACCGCTGCTAGCGATTGCAGCTGCCCTGAAAATTGCTATCGCGTTGTATTTTATCTCCTTCGCTTTAATCGCCCCACAGACCTTGATAAAACGCGGGTTATTGTTAGCCGGTGGGCTGCTATTAATCTTTGGTTACGGCTGGTAGCCGTGGCCAATGATTCTAATAAAAGACATCCTCTTTTAAAAACTTGAAATCCATCAAATACCAGGTATTTTCACTGGTAATATTGATGCTTAACAGGAAAAGACCATCGGTAACGATGAACAGCTATCCCCCTCGCTACGGGTCTCGGGCTAAAACCTTTAAACCTTTTCTCACCACCGAGATCACAGAGGCGCTGCGCTACACAGAGAAGAGAAAATACCATATTTACAATAGGTTGCGGGTTGCGAGCTCAGTCTTTACGCTTGTAACCTTTTTTACCCGTGACTTCTTTTGCCCGCTACCGCTCTTATTTTGGGTCTCGGTTGCAGTCTTTACGCATGTAGCCTTTTTGCCCGCTACCGTCCTTTAGTTTCAAGTTTCAAGTCATTTGACTTACAGCTCGAAACTCGCAACTTTTTATTTAAATCTTTTAATCCCTCCTCCGTGTTTTCTGCGCCCTCTGTGGTAAAACCAATCTTTTAGGCCCTTAATCTTTTAACCAACACCACTGACTAAAGACCAAAAACACTCATTTTCCACCACAGAGGGCACAGAGGCGCTGCGCTACACAGAGAAAGAATATACATTTAGGACTTAGAAGTTTTTGACTAACGACTAACGACTAACGACTAACGACTAACGACTAACGACTAACGACTAATCACACTATTTTGAACCTATCAATCCCTCCTCCGTGTTCTCGGTGCCCTCTGTGGTAAAACAATCTTTTAGTACCTTCACCTTTTAACTAACACCACTGACCACTGACCAACGACTAAAGACTAAAGACTAAAGACTAAAGACTAAAGACTAAAGACTAAAGACTAAGTAGTTTTTGACTAACGACTAACGACTCCTAGCGTATTGTCTGCACCTACCGCCAACCGAGTTTTCACTCTTAAAGCGACTTATGTTCAAACATAAGTCGCAGATGACCTCCCCTGTCAACGCTTAGTTCGGCGCACTGGCAGCCCCTTAAATATCTCCCTCAGCAGCCGGGCAGCAGCTTGATAAATCAGTGAGAAACTAACAAAACGGCGAGCACCGTAGAAACTAAGGTATAGGCGCTGAAATTCGTTGCTATCTGCGTATTGCTCGGGCTTTTTCCTTGTTTTTATTCTGCTCTATTGTGCTGATTCTCCCTATACTTTTAATCATTCAAGGCAGCCCCAGATTTTTAATATCTAATCTTTAATGCCGACCATTAGCGAGGAGCGATACAGTGACGACCATCATTAAATTGGACCAAATACAAGCATCTATAAAACACATCGATGTAGTGGCCGCCATGGAACATGGTTTTATTCAATACAGTAATGGTAATAGCGTCGTTCCCCCCGTCGGTGAGTTGTTGTTTGATAAGCCCAAAGGGGATGTGCACATTAAATATGGCTATATCAAGAATGATGCTTATTACGTGGTAAAAATAGCCTCTGGTTTTTACGACAATCCGCAGCAGGGCCTTCCCTCCAGTCAGGGGCTAATGTTGCTGTTTGATCAAAAAACCGGCGTACCTAAAGCGGTATTACTCGATGAGGGCTATCTCACCGATATCCGCACTGCCGCGGCTGGTGCTGTGGCCGCTAAATATCTTGCCCCGAAAAAAATCAAAGCGATTGGTATTATCGGCTGTGGCATTCAAGCAAAACTGCAATTGCAGTACTTACAGCAACACACGCCTTGTAAAACGGTTTGGCTCTGGGGTCGCAATGCACAGCGCTGCGCCGATTTTGCCCGCGAGTTAGGCACAAATTTCGATGTCCATATTGCCAGCAGTCCCGGGCAAGTGGCGAAAAATGCTAACCTTATCGTCACCACGACTCCCAGTGAAGCCGCGCTATTAACAGCTGCCGATATCCAAGTGGGAACGCATATCACAGCGGTTGGCTCCGATACTGAAATGAAACAAGAATTAGACAGTGCTATTTTAGCCCGTGCAGATTTAGTGATTGTCGATAGCATTCCCCAGGGGCAGAGCCGTGGGGAAGTATTCCAAGCACTGCGCCAAAAGGCGATCACCTTAGATAAAGTGATCGAATTAGGTAAGGCTATTCAATCGAGTGACTATCAACGCAGTCATGAAGATCAGATTACGGTTGCCGATCTCACCGGGGTCGCCGTGCAAGATTTAATGATCGCCAGCGCCGTGTTCGATTATCACAATGCCTCTTAACCTGGGTCAGCCAAACATTATTTCACTGTTCTTAATCGTCAATTGGATCTAACTACATGCTTAAATATGTCAGCAATAAAGGTGGCTGTGCCGCCGTTGATTTTGAAACTGCTATTCTCGATGGTTTTGCCTCAGATGGCGGCCTCTATGTCCCTGAAACGTTACCAAAGATCAGTATTGAGCAGCTTGAGCAATGGCGTGGTTTAAGCTATGTCGAGTTAGCTTTTGAGATACTGTCACTGTTTATCGATCGCACTATTTTATCCGCAGCGGAACTAAAAGAAGTCCTAGCGACGGCCTATGCGCCTTTTGAAAAACAGCAAATTATTCCACTACACAAACTAAAAACTAGGAATGAAACTTACATCATGGAGCTGTTCCATGGTCCCACTATTTCATTTAAAGATATTGGCTTAGCTTTTTTAGTTAATTTGGTCAATTACTTCCTCTCTCGAAAAAATCAACACTTGTCGCTGATTGTTGCCACCACCGGTGATACCGGTCCGGCAACCGCATACTTTTGCGCGGGAAAATCCAACTTAGATGCCTGGGTGCTCTATCCAAAGGAGCTGATAACACCAGAGCAAGAGCGGCAGATGACGAGCTTGCAGCAACCCAATATCCATCCTTTTGCAGTCACTGGCTGCCCTGATGGGGCTGACACTCTGGATGCTGTGATCAGCAAACTCTACGCGGACCCAGCGTTTAAAGAAACCTTAAAGTTATCGAGCGTCAACTCGATCAACTGGGGGCGGGTAATGATGCAAACCGTGCACTATTTCTACGGGTATTTGCAAGTGGTAGATAAAGTAGGTGAATCTATCAACGTCTCTGTGCCCTCTGGTGGTTTCGGCAATTTATGTGCGGGTGCACTGGCCAGAGAAATGGGCCTGCCCCTTAAGCATTTAGTGGCAGCCAACAATGAAAATGGCAGCTTAGACCGCATTTTCTCTCGCGGTGAGTTCTCTAAACAACCCCTTATATCGACCGTTTCCTCGGCGATTGATATTTTGATTCCCTTTAATTTCTGGCGTTATTTGTATTTTATATTAGACGCCGATAGCCAGCAGATTAAAGCCTGGATGGATGAGTTTCAAGCCACCGGTAAAGTGACGTTTAGTGAGGAAGTGCGTGAGCGCTATCAGCGAGGATTTTTATCCAACAGTGCCACTGACCAACAGACGCTGGCACTTATTAATGAAATTTACGCTGCGGAAGATTATTTATTAGACCCACATGGCGCGGTTAGCCTGCAAGCTTGCGATGCACTGCAAGTAGAGCTCGGCCCTGAAAAACTCATTTGCTTAGCAACGGCGCACCCGGCAAAATTTCCGCTGATCATCAAGCAAGCACTCAATGTAGACCAGTTACCGCAAGCTGCTACACATCACAGCATCGAGCGCGATAAAACGTTTTGCCAGAAAGTACACTTGTGTGAGTACGCAATATTAGAACCGGCACTGCGCAGCGCAATGTTAACCAACTGGGAGTTAACCAAAGGACAATGACAACTTCTTGCCAACTAGATAAAGCGCAACTGCAGCAACTTTTTGCCGCCTATGATACTGCGCCAGTCAGTGCTTTTAAATTATTGAGTGGTGGCTCAGAAAACACCAATTTCTGGGTAAAAACCAGCACTGGACAATATGTGCTGACAATATGTGAGCAAAAAAGTAGTGCGCAATGCACGCAACTCGCCAGTTTATTGGATTATTTACAGGCGCACCATTTTGTTACTTCACGCGCGGTAAAAACCTTAGATGGGCGCGCGGTAAGCTTCTGGTGCGATAAGCCCGTGATAGTAAAAACGTTTATCCAGGGTGCTATTTTACAAGAAATTAATACACCTATTTTACGAAAACTAGGTGATAATCTGGCGCGCTTACATCAGCTAAAAGCGCCGAGTTACCTCCTCGACACCGTCAGCTTTGGACGGCAGACTTTCGAGCTAGTCAATCATTACGCACCGCAGTCAACTTTTAATGCTTGGCTGCAGAACTGCGCGGCATACATCGACCGTTTTATCAGCGATGATTTGCCAAAAACGCTCATCCACAGCGATATTTTTGCCGATAATATCATTGTCGATAGTACCGCGGCGCAAGCGACTATCATGGATTTTGAAGAGGCGAGTCACTACTACCGGATTTTTGACATCGGTATGATGCTCATCGGTTGCTGTTGCCAAGATCAACAATTGTCTCTGGCTAAGGCCACAAGTTTATTGCAAGCGTATCAGCAACGAATACCACTACAAGACAATGAGAAAGCCGCGCTACAAGCTTTTACAGTTTACGCAGCCGCGGCCACTGCGTTTTGGCGTCATCAGAATTATCACTACGTCAATCCAACCCCCGAGATGTCTGAACATCACCTTGCCATGACTCTACTGGCTGATAATGTACGGCAAATTCCCCCTGACGATTTTGCCACTCTATTCACTGACCCTTAACTGCAACGCTGAATTTAACTTTTAAGTGTTCCATTTACCAATTGATAGTACTGTTTACAACCACTTTTTTTGCCATTTTTTTTACGCTTATACTGCCACTTATAAAGTGGCTAACTAATCAGAGAGTACTATGCAAAATACCCCAAGTTCTCCCAATCATTACCCTACACTGCAAGATGTCATGCAGGCGCGTCAGCGCATCGATACCATTATTCGCCCAACGCCACTGATCTATTCAGAGGCCATTTCCAAGTTGGCAAACTGTGAGGTTTGGCTAAAACTCGAAAATCTGCAAATCACGGGTAGTTTCAAATTGCGCGGTGCCTCAAACCGCATGTTACAGCTCAGTGACACTGAAAAGCAGCGTGGCGTGGTAGCCGTTTCCAGTGGTAATCATGGGCGAGCAGTCGCCTACATTGCAAAGATGATGGGCATTGAGGCAATCATCTGTGTCTGCGATTTAGTGCCTGAGAACAAACGTGAGGCGATTCGCCAATACGGCGCTGATTTAAGGGTCATCGGCCACACTCAAGACGATGCCCAAGCTTATGCTGATCAATTAATTGCTGAGCACGGATTTACTTGGATAGCGCCTTTTGACGACTTAGAGGTGATTACAGGGCAAGGCACTATTGCCCTGGATATCCTCAATGAGAACCCCGCTATCGACACTATTATCGCGCCGCTCTCTGGAGGCGGTTTAATCTCAGGCATAGCACTGGCCGCAAAAGCCATTTCCCCAGCGATCCAAGTCGTCGGGGTCTCTATGGAAATTGAACCGGGCATGGTGAAAAGTTTAGCCGCTGGCAAGCCTATCACTGTCGCAGAACCACCCAGTTTAGGTGATGCCATCGGCGGCAGTATCGGCCTTGATAATCAATATACTTTCCCAATTGTACGTGACTTTATGGATAGGGCGATTCTCGTCTCAGAGCAAAGTTTGCGCCCGGCCATGCAGCTATTATTTGATACTGAGGGACAAGTCATGGAGGGGGGAAGTGCCAGTGCATTAGCCGGACTATTACATCCCGATTTTAAAAACAGTGGCGCAAAAAAAGTAGCAGTGGTTATTTCTGGCCGCAATATTAGCCGAGCACGCTTTAACGACACTGATCACTAAAATAGGCTGTATCGCGCAGATGATTACCCTGCTATTGGGCACGGCCAATTACTAATCTGAAACCAACTTGTTTGGTTTAAAAAAGGTCATTAATAACAACTAACGATATGGGATATTCACTTTTTATCACTGTGAAAAATACCCTAGCCAAAGATGGCCCCTATCAATATCGGTATGTTACGGTGATATTTAGCTGACCAACTCGCCGCAGTTTTCCGACTAAAAAACGGATGGGCCAGGAAAATGCTATCTCCCTGATAAGCAATTCGTTACTCCACTACCCTAGTGCAAAGCAACGGATGTAATTATTGCGTTTTAACACTTACTTTATTCACATGATTGAAGTAGGCGAGATTCAAACCAGTCCCTGCCCTGATCAATCAAGTTCAGGGAGTTCTATCGGGGCATGATTTAATGGCTGCAGCGCACTGTTCGAATAACAAGCAACGGCCCAGAATATTCTGTTACCTGTTTGAAAGTATTTATTAAGTGCTAATCCGTGACTATTAACCACAGGTTATATAAGTGTATAATTATCGTGGTTAACATATAACAGGTTACGGTATGCGCAGTTTTTCAGCCCTCTTATGCCTACTCAGCTCAGTTAGTTTCACTAGCTTAGTCACTGCCCAAGAGTTAGTTTTTTACAACTGGGAAGACTATATTGCCCCGGCTGTGATTAGCCAATTTGAAGCGGAGTCAGGGCACACCATTAAAGTCTTAATTTATGATAGAGACAATGAACGCGATACAGTGTTGGCCAGTGGTCGAGCAGAAGGTATAGATTTAGTCATCATCGACTCAGTGTCGACCAGATTGTTTGGAAAAAACGCACTGTTATACTCGCAGCAGAAAACTTTTCCAGACTTTAAAGACAGCATACAAAGTCAATGGCGCGATAGTTGCGGCAACTACGGCGTGCCTTATTTATGGGGCACCTTGGGAATTGTCTACCGAAAAGACATCGTCATTCCCGCCCCCAGTTCTTGGAGCGAGATATTATCCCCAAGAGCACAGCATCGCCAGCATCTAAGTATCCATTTGGATTCTAACGATACCCTTGCTCCGGCTTTAAAAATACTCGGCTTGTCGATAAATACTGAGAAAACCGACGATTTAAAAGCTGCCTATAAACTATTGCTCGAACAAAAAAAACACGTGACTACTTACAATTACATCATTAGTTATAATGCAAACCCCGAAAATGCTGAAAAAATACATCTAGCTCTCGCTTACAGTGGGGATCAGCAAGTATTGAATAATGCTGAAAGCGGTGATAACTGGGGCTATGTTGTGCCAAAAGAAGGGACTTCGATTTGGCTAGATTGCCTCGCTGTATTATCTTCCTCAAAACATAAAAAGGCCGCTGCTGAGTTTATCGCGTTTATTAACCGGCCAAAAATAGCAGCTCTCAACGCCGAATATTTATGGGTGGCCACCCCAAACATCGGCGCATTTGAGTATTTAGGAGCAGAATTTCTCGACGATGAAACGGTTTTTCCAAGCCAAAATACCCTGGACAAGAGCGAGCTTAATAGACAACTATCCAGCATGTCGGTTAAACAGAGAAATCGAATCATCCACCAGCTAGATAATCAATAAAGATGAAATTAAATTTTAAAGTTTGCTTAATTATTGTTCCTATTATTATTATTGGGTCGCTGCTGGTCTGCTCATTTGTCTATGAAATAGGTAAAAAATCTTATATTAAACAAGAGAAAATAAACCTTAGATTACAGTTCCAAAGCATGTCATTCATCACTGACCACTACCGTAATTTTTCACAGATATTCTATTACTCTCTCTTGCACAATACTTCGCTGAAAAAAATATTTTCAGATGAAAACGAAGTGTTTTTCGTACACTCTATTGAAAACAATTTGACTGTTCTAGTGAAAGACTTATCTAAGCATGATACGGGAAACTTAATTCTCACGGTGATGGAGCCTAGCGCTGAGGTGACCTATTACTTTGAATCCCAGGGTGATCCTTTTTCTGTACCTGGTGAGCATATAGTAGAGTACGAAAAAAACATGCGAGCAAATAAACTATCGTCAAAGAGTGACTTACTTGAGATAGATGGAAAAATTAAATTTATTAAAGCCAATCTATTGAGCCCGCTGACCATGAAGCCCCCTTTATACAGCGACTTTTCCAACGCAAAATCTATCATTATCACCTTTGACATGCTGGCGTTTGATAACATCGTCAGTAAGTTAAACTCGTCCGGCTACAGGGTTAACTTGTACCATAAAAAAGATTCTCCCAGACCTCTTCTGAGTAGTTACAATTTATCTATCAATGAGGAAATATTTTCCGAATATTGGCTCAGTATTGAATTTAAAGATGCGGAAGTAGAAAAACATTTAGCTTACTTGCTCAAAAACCTGCTGCTTTATACCCTTGCTTTTATAGTGATCATTACTTTTTCATTATTATTTTTTATTACCAGGAATATCACTAAGCCTATATTGACTCTTAGAAAAAAGATATTAGATGTTAATAACGGTAAAACTTTTCTAGAGCCGCTGCAAAAAAATGACGAAATAAGCCTGCTGAATTTGGCCTACTATGATTTATATTCACAATTAAAAGCCTCCTATGACGATAGCCAGAAAATCATAGATACCGATTATTTGACTAAGTTGAGTAATCGAAAGATGTTTAATAAGTTGATGGAAAGACTGATCGGCCGCGATACTAATAAAAAAATCTCATTACTTTATATTGATATTGATAATTTCAAATATGTTAATGATAATTATGGGCATGAGGCCGGGGATATTTTTCTGGTCGAGTTCGCTGCAACCTTAAAGGCACTGCTTCGGCCCACCGATATCGTTTTTGATCGTATTTGTGATGTATCACGTTTAGCCGGAGATGAATTCGGGGTGGTGATTTATGACTATACCGATGATGCTATTATTAAGGATATCGCCCTGCGGGTTATTTCCATTTTCAAAGATGGCTTTCACTCTAGCATCGGTAACTTACCCGTTTCTGCGAGTATCGGTATATCTGTCTACCCAAGAGACGGGGATTCTCCCAGACAGTTAATCATCAACGCCGATACCGCTATGTATCAGGCAAAGCATAATGGTAAAAATCAGTACGCATTTTTCTCGCAAGAATTAGCGGCAAAGGCCGACAGAGCACTGCGTATTGAACTACAGTTAAAAAGTATCGATTTAGCAGAATTTCAGCTGTTATTTATGCCTATTATTGATGCTCAGACAGAGCAACCTGTCGGGGTAGAGGCTTTAATTCGCTGGTTTTCTGCCGGTTTAGGACAAGTTACACCCGATGAGTTTATTCCAATCGCTGAGAGAAAAGGTTATATCAAGAAAATAGATTTCTGGGTGTTTAAAACGGTTTTAACGTTATTTCCTGAAATCATTGAAGTGATAGGAAGCGAGGGGAAAGTATCGATAAATATCTCTTCTGCGCAGCTAGGCACGGATGACTTCGTGGCAGAGTTTATTAGCATCCTACAGTCATCAGAGGTACGCGCTGAACAAATAATACTTGAAATCACCGAGACATTTTCTACTCAAGTGACACCCTTAGTGAGCAGAAATTTACGCCGCTTAAAAGAAGTTGGCTTCAAACTAGCACTGGACGATTTTGGTTCGGGCTATACGACGCTCATTCAGCTAATTGACTATCCGATTGATATCGTGAAAATTGATAAATGTATGATTGACCGAATCGAAAGTCACGATAATACTATCGTCTCCTCCCTGACCACTCTATGCCAAGCTAATGGCTATTCTGTCACTGCCGAGGGAGTTGAAAACCTGGCGCAAACAAAAATCCTAAAATCCCTAGGGGTCAATTCAATGCAAGGTTTTTATTACTGTAAACCATTACCCTTAGCAGCGCTGAAATTAAAGTATTGCACTCATACCTAGATTATCAGTCGTCGCCCAATAACCGTTGCAGCCCTCATTATGGTAAAGATAATGAAAGCTTAGGCTGGAGCGAATAAATAGATGGAAAACCTATTTGAACAAAGCATCCAGTAACATTAATCGCCCCCTATTAAGAAACTTCTGCAGCAATAGAAAACAACATGCTGACAGCAATTTATCCCTGTTGGTCTGCTCTGCCGGTTAATCAGAGAGTTTTACAGTAGCCCCTGTAATACAATCATCACCGCGCCAGCGACAATGCGATAACTGACATCAACCCAAATCGCGTAACGACTTTTCTGACTAAAGCCACCTGCTGCTGCAGCAAAAAAAGCCCCATACATTATCACCAAAATAGCGGTAATTAATGCCTCTACCTCCGCTGTAATACCTATCACTAACGCCAAACAAAACAACCCTAGCAACTGGGTTATCATTGCTACAACCGGCATTTTATTGGCTTTCTCTAGACTGACTCCTGAACCACTGGCCCATTTCTCGCCGAATAACATCGGGCTGTACCAGAGCCAGCCGAGTATAAATGCGAGAAGGGTGCCAAGCCCTATTGCCAACCAATTTAATTGGGTAAAGTCTTCCATAATGATCGCCTCAATCCTATTAACCATTTTTATTAGTATGCTAAATTCTCAGACATCACATCACTAATGCACTGTTTTTATTGCGCTAAAATATTAAACAGTATCTTTTTCACTGGGGTTAAATAATAACCCTAGATGTAACAATATTGAGTCCCAGCCGCCGCGATGTGCAGACTTTGCCTCTTCATCGTAAAATTTCACCTGCAGTAGTTCCACCAATGTCCCGCTGCCATCCGCGCTGAAATTCAACGTCACTATTGAGCCATCGATAGAATGCGCAGACTCCCAAGTAAATATAATACAGTGATGCGGCTCTATCTTTTGATAGTTTCCTCCGTGGGGGAGTTCTTGATCACCCACTTGCATAATGATACTAAAACTACCGCCCTCTCGTGCATCTGCAGTGACTTTAGGTGCTTGCATACCCGCTGCTGGCAGCATAAATCTGGCCAAAAACTGTGGATCTAGCCAGGCATTAAAGACCTTCTCAATGGGGGCTTGGATGACTCGAGACACCCGAAGAGTGAGTGCTTGGCTGTGCTTGTCTGTCGTATTATTCATCATTCAATTCCTTTTTTAATACCGCTGCTAAATTATCCAATCGTAAATCCCAGATCGAGCGCAGGTTTTTAAACCAGTTATCTATCTGTTGAATCGGTGCGAGCTCCGCTTTGATCAAATGGACTCGCCCCAAAGTGGTACGTGATACCAGTTTTGCGCTCTCCAATACTTTTATGTGCTTGGAAATAGCGTTCAGGCTCATGTCGTAGTGTGCTGCTAGCTCGGTAACCCGCAATGGGCCCTCTTGTACCAGAGTGGTAAGTAGAGAACGCCTGGTCGCATCACTGGTCGCTTTTAAAATATTGCTAAGGTGTTTTTCATTTTTATATTCATCCATATGGTTGAATATACTCTGCTGAAAATATTATTCAACCTTTTGGTTGATTATTTATACAATCCTCACAGAATTTAAAGCGTTTTGATCAATGTATTAAGCAAGACTTGTTCGCTATTTGCCTAATCTTCTTCACGGTGAAAGCTTTCTTTTAACAGATCCAACAACCACAGATGCAGTGGACTCTGGTTAGAGCGAGCGTGCCAGGCGACGATCACATCAAAGCTTGGCGGCTGTACAGACAACTCTAAAGCCACCACTCTTGGGTCGGGTAATAGTCTGGAAGGCAAAAAGCAAATGCTATCGGTCGCTGCAATAATGCCTGGTGCCGCAGCGAAACTGGGGACTGACATGATGATATTACGTTTTAATCCCATCTCGGCAAACCATGAATCGTGCGAGCCTTTCAAGTTTGCCCTAGATGGCGAGATGATAATTTGCGGTAATGCCGCCAGCTCCTGCACATTATACTGTTTACCCGCATAGGGGGAGTGCTGACCAGTAACACAGACATGATGTTCTTTAAACAACAGCATATTCGGCAAATTTTTGGGAATAAACTCAGGGAAGGTAATCACCAGATCTAGCTCACCCGTCACCATTAGCTGCGTTAAATTATCCGTTTCAAAGCCTCTAATGACCATTTTTAAATGGGGCGCCTGTCGATTAAGCTGCTTTAAAAATGCTGGAAAAAGGGTAATTAACGCATAGTCTGAGGCACTGATATGCACAGTGCCCTGTAAATTTGAAGGATCAAAACGATGCGGGGTAATTAAATTATCAATGTCACGCAGAATCTCATTAACAGGGTGCTCGACGCCTTGTGCAAAAACTGTTGGAATTACGCCGTTGCTGGTGCGAATAAACATCTCATCACTGAAAGTATCGCGTATTTTTCTCAATTGTTCACTGATCGCCTGCTGTGTGAGTCCCATTAATTCCGCCACTTTCGACAAATTTCGCTCCTGCAGTAACAGTTGTAATACTCGCAGTTGCTTAATATCTAATCGGTTAATACCCGCCATGCCTTTAGCCTAGTGAAGTGAGAGAAGCCGCTAATGATACCAAATATAATGGTATCCGCTACAAGAATTGATTGTTTTATTTTGTTTCTAAGCTGGTTTATTCTCTACCTTAATCCGCGCCATTCACCTTAAAGGCCTACCTATCCTAACTTGTAGTTGGCGTATGTGCCCTACACTCAGATGATAAAATGATGACAGACACTCTCAGTTCAATCAATCCCAGCACCGGCCAGTTAATCGCAAAAATTTCCATGACTGACACCCGCGAAATACCTGCCATTGTTAATCAGGCCCGTGATGCCTATCAAACTTGGCGCCAGACACCAATCAGTCAGCGGGCGCAGATTGTCACTCAAGCATTTGCATCTTTAGCACCACTGCAACAGGCGTTAGCCGAGCTAATCAGCTTGGAAATGGGTAAAGATATCAACCGCTCACTCAGTGAAGTCGCAGGTGTGATACATAATGCACAATACATCGCAGATGACGTAGCCTCGGCCTTAACCGCCACTAACGCCAGTTCTCGTACTCAAATCCAGTATCAACCACTCGGGGTTGCCGCGGTCATATCTCCTTGGAACTACCCAATGGCCATGGCGGCCAATTTGATCATTCCCGCTTTAGTTGCCGGCAATGCGGTGGTATTTAAACCCTCTGAACAAACCCCCTTGGTGGCCGCTAAAATGGTCGCTATGTTAAATCAGCACTTGCCAGATAATCTTTTGCAAATTATCCAAGGGCGTAGCGAGCTTGGTCAAACATTGGTAGAAGCCGAGGTCAACCTAATCGCTTTTACTGGCTCGATGGCTGCCGGCAAGGATATTATGGCCCGCGCCAGCTCGGGCTTAAAACGCCTGATCATGGAGCTCGGTGGCAATGACCCAATGATAGTGATGGACAGTGCCGATATTAATGCGGCGGCTCGTTTTGCGGTTGCCAGCAGCTTTGAAAATGCCGGGCAAATGTGTGTTGCAACTGAGCGCATTTACGTCGATGAGAAAGTAGCTGATCAATTTGAGGTCCGCGTCACTGCACTGGCCAAACAGTATCGCAGCGGCCCCTGGAATGATGACAGCGCCAATATTGGTCCTCTAGTAAATACTGATCAATACCATAAAGTAAAATTACACATCAGCGATGCTCTGGCAAAAGGTGCCACACTACTCACCGGTGGCGCCGCTGAAGCCCCTTTCATTGCACCCACGGTGATTGCCAACATCACTCCTGAGATGTTACTTGAGCAACAGGAGACTTTTGGTCCGGTAGTGGCTATTGCCAGGTATGATGATGTTGCGGATGCCATCCGCCGCGCCAATGATTCTGAGTATGGTTTGGGCGCCGTGGTCTTTGGCCAACAAGGTGCACGAGAGGTTGCCAATCAATTAGAGGCCGGGATGGTGGGTATTAACCAAGGTGTTGGCGGCGAGGGAGACAGCCCCTGGGTGGGAGCAAAACAAAGTGGCTTTGGCTATCGCAATTCAATAGCGGGGCACCGGCAGTTTGCACAGGTAAAGGTATTGACCCAATGACCGATGATTTAAGCACAGCGACTGTACCCCCTTTTTACGTGGTTGCCAGAGAGCCTGGTGCTGAAAACCCCAGCCTACCCACTTGGACCCCAGAGGTTAGCAATCCGATAGGTTTAGCTGCATCGCACCTAGGCGAAGTCACTCGAATAGACTTACCGCAAGTACCGGGTGCGTTTCAATTACTCAACGTATTATCGGCCCAGGAGTGTCAACGTCTCATCGAGATTACCGAATCACTGGGTTACCTACCCGATGCACCAGTCTCGCTACCAAGGAATATCCGCCATAATGACAATGTGACAATGGTGGTCGATCTGGCCACTGATCAAATTATATGGCAGCGAGTAGCCGCGCACTTTATCGAGGATGAGGGCGATTTCGGCGGGCGTAAAGCCCTGGGAATTAATGCCAGGTTTAGATTTTATCGCTATCACAGTGGTGATTTCTTTAAACCACATACTGATGGATCCTGGCCCGGCAGCCGTGTCATTGGCAACAAACTGGTTGGCCAAGCCTATGCGGATCGATGGAGTGAGATGAGTTTTCTGCTCTTCCTGAGTGATGATTTCAGCGGTGGTGAAACCCAATTTCTGGTTAACAAAGATCACCCTCAGTTGCCCGCTAAAGTGGCTAGTGAAGTTAAAAAAGTCAATATTAGAACCCCCAGAGGAGGTGTGCTGGTCTTCCCGCATGGGCAGCATCCACTGCACTGTTTACACAGCTCTGAGCCTATTATCAAAGGAACCAAGTACATTGTCAGAACTGACGTACTGTTTGAATTATAAATCACTATTTGAGGGTTCAGCATAACTTACCCAAAGGGCATGATAACGACGTTCGCTCGTAACGTTATGCAGCGGTCTCTATTTAAGTGATCACACCGCTTCAAGTCAGTGGGTCTTGTACGACCCACTGAATGTTTTCTATTGGTTATGGTTGAATTGGCTGTGGCGCTACGAGTTGTTCTTGTAGGTCATTATTCCATTTACCCGCGACTTGAAAGTGCGCGATACTGCCCATTAATACGGCCTCAATTAAATTGTGACTGACATAGGCATAGGTACCTGGTTGCTTAAAAGTATAGATAGCGGCACCAGAGGCCCCCGCTGCAATAGACCATGTTTCTAAATCGGTGTCAGGTGCATCAGCAAAGCTACCCGTTTGCCATACATAGTCACCATGTCCGCCAATCATATGGGGGTATGCCTGCCGATTAGCCTGAGAATGAACGATCAACACTGTCTCACCCACTGTGGCTTTAAGGGCGTTATCACCGGTCAATGCATTCATTACGCCATTAAAGGGTAAAAATGATGGTTGTAACGTCTTCATCACTTCCAGTGTCTCAGCCAAACCCGCGATGGGTAATGGAAAACGTTTAAACTTACCTGCTTCGTCCTTAGGTAAATAGAAATCTTGGCCGCCGATATAGAAAGCCTTGTCATAGGTAATTTGATTACCCTCAGCATCTTGTAAACCATCTTTAGGCAGAATCGTGATCGCCCCATTCATACCTGATACTACATGCCAGGGGATCATCACCCCGCCTGGTGCACAGTGATAGACGAAGGTTCCAGCTTTTGTCGCCTTGAAGCGTACCGTCACTTCTTGCCCCGGAGCTACTTCTGTTAACGCGCCGCCGCCCATAGCGCCAGTAAAGGCATGTAGATCAATGTTATGAAATAATGTATTGGATGTAGGGTTAACTAAGGTTAGTTCAATATAGTCCCCGACATGCGCGACAATCATTGGCCCTGGTACGGTGCCATTAAAGGTCATTTGCCACATAAAAACACCCGGAGAAACTTCGACCTCTTTCTCTTCGATGACCAGTCTCACCTGAACAACTTTGTTTTCAGTCACTACTTGCTGATGAATAGGAAAATTAGGAGGAGCTACCATTTTTTGTACAACGCGTTTAAGGCTCTGTCCTTGAAACTGTTGAGATACCTCAAATCCATTCAGGCCGCCCGTCATCGTTTCTTTCGCTACGACTGCACCGGACATAGATAAAGTGATTGCTAAAGCGATTGCTATTTTTCTCATTGTAGTTCTCCTTGAACTATTTTACAGATTAACAATTTAATTATAATAAGTAGGGAAAAATCTTTAGTGACAAATGTCAATTTTATCAAAATTTGCAGCTATAGATAGCATGTATCTCCTGGTTATTTTTTTAAATTAAAAAATTATTGATAGTTACTCATCTTGCATGCTTTTTTCTTGATCCTGTTCTTGTTCTTGCTCTTGCTCTTGCTCTTCATCGCCAGTACCACCACAGCCTCCACAACAGCCCATAAGTTTCTCCTTTCATTTGAATTATCATTAGTTTATATAAGATGTATTTTAAATGCAACTTTAAACTGCTGATTATTTTATAACCCGACTTAGTCAGTCTCTGTAAGAGCGCAGCGCATTATTTCCAGTAGCTTATGTTAATTGAACGCCCCATTGTTGCACCCGATCAATTGCGTCAGATAAGCTGCCCCTATCAAGAAAAAAGTGAAGCAGCGAATTTCGGTAGGTAATAGGTAGCTTAGATCCGTAGCAGCTTTTAAGGGTCGGCTAAGGCAAGTCTCGGATAAGCAGCAGTGAGGTGAGAGGCAGATACTCCCCTGCGACGAATAGCGGGTTATGTGTCGCAGGGCGGTGTTTAGTATGACTCAGTTTAGAGTCGCGGTTTGGTTAAAATAGGAAAATACAGGGCAATAAAGCTGCCGTAACCGATCACCCATAACAAGATTGAGACCGAGAGAACTTGTAGGTAGTCACTGATCCAATAGCTAGCAAACACTCTGATAATGAAAGCAGCCACCATTGCCGCAAACGCGATAGTCATGATTTTACCAACCACTATCTCTCTACCGGTATGGCCCAGAGACACCCGTGAAATCATCGCCAAAATCATGGTGCCCATGGCACCGATGGTGAGCGTATGTATTGCCTGTGAACGGCTTACCAAATCAGTCACTATCGAGAGCCCATAGAGAAACAACCCCAGCGCAATACACCAGTAACTTAAGTGCAGAGACCAGACCAGCGGCGTTTTATAAGCCACCCAGATTTTCCAGCGAAAGACGCGCACGGCATGCGCGCCACTGGCAACAAAAAATATGCCGGCGCTGACAATCGCGGGTAAATCGATAAGATTAGAACCGATTAGAACCGCGCATAGCGCTGAGCCAATCGCCAGCTTTTCTAACCAGGGAATCGCTTCAACCCGCGGTGTTTGGGTGCCATTGGCACTAAACATCGGAAATACTCGCCCCCCCATCAGACACATCACAAACGTGACTAGGAACACCATGGCGATGGCTGCCTGACTCATAAGAGAGTAATTCAGGCTAGCTACACTGTAATGCATAGTGACATTAGCAGCGCTCATCAATAGTAATATAGGAATAAACATTAAGTTGCGCCACAGCTTCACCTTGATAATGGGATAGGCTAACGCCAGCGCTGCTAATGGCAAGAAAGCAATATCCATCGAGGCAATCAGCCAGGCAGGTAGATAGCTGGGGAAGAAAAATAATATCCTGGCAATCAGCCAGACAGCCAGCAATAACATCAAACCTGTGCCATTTAAACTGCGCACTTTGGTCCAGTTTTGCACCGCTGTTAATAAAAACCCAACGATAATCGCGGCGACAAAACCAAATAACATCTCATGCATATGCCACCATAATGATCCACCGTAAAGGGTGATATTGAGATCACCCGATAAGGTGGCATTCCATAATAGCAAAGCGAAGATACTGAACAGCGAAGCGAGT
>JABSRA010000083.1 GCA_013215445.1 Oceanospirillaceae bacterium | reverse complement strand
ATATCACGAATAACCGCCCAATCTGCTTTATAGGTCACCGGATAAAAACGATCGGCGCCGCCAAAGGTCTTGGTCATTTCTGCAGAGAAGCGAAAAGTGTTAAAGGCCTCTTTAATTTTAGTCACTAGCTCAGGATTTAGATCGTGTGCGTAACCAAAAGAAGAGGTCGGGAAACGAGGACTAGTATAGATAATTCTAAAGTCATCACCATTGATACGCTCGGCACTGACCATACGATTAAACACATCAGAGGCAACTGGAGCGGCATCGTAATCCCCAGAGAGTACGCCTAAGATAGATTGATCGTGCTTGCCTGAATATTTAACTTTATAATCCTCATCGGGGACAATACCCTGACTTGGAAACAGTGCGCGCGGCGCCAAATTACCAGAGTTAGAAGAGGCTGAAGTATGAGCGACCAACTTGCCTTTTAAATCACTCATGCTTTGTATATCACTATCTTTTCTGACGATAGTAATTAAATTATAACCCTGGAATCCCTCAGCAGTGCCTTTAACCGCGATAGGTACAAATCCACCTAGGTTGACCGCATAACCAGTAGGCCCGGTTGAAAATCCGGCGATGTGTAACCGGCCAGAGCGTATTGCCTCTACTTCTGCGGCATTTGAATGCACCGTGTAATAAACGACTTTTTTACCGGTAAGGTCACTTAAATGCTGTTGAAAATCTGCGAAGGCATCTTTGTAAACGGCGGGGTCTTCTACTGGGGTATAGGTAAATACTAACGTACTAGGATTTCTCCATTTGCTGGAGTCCTTGGGTGAATCCGCCACCAAATCTTGATTTTCATCACAGAATTTATCATCCAATACGCCTCTATTACTGCATTCACTCGCTTGCACTGCAGTAGCACTGAGTAATATGGATCCCGAGAGTAGCACTCCCGTCATTAATTTAATTATTTTTGACATTTTAATTGTTCCACCTAAATTGTTTTTGTTATAGGCCCAATGGTTTAGCAAAAGGCGAGCAATTTCATTACTCAGTAACTACATAGCAAAAGTAAGGCCAATATAGTTTAATTCATGATTATCAGAGACTTAAGGTTATATACAAAATCCACAAGGTCAATTAACAGACAAATAAGTCCACTTTGTAAAGCGCCTTTCTCATAAATGTCTGAAAAATTATTTGTAAGTTTTTTTATCGAGCTGATGTTTTTTCATTTTCCGATACAAGGTTTTTGTGGTCAAATTGAGTAATTCAGCCGCTTTGTTGACCTGTCCTTGAGTGCTTTTTAACCCCTGCTCTATCAATACTCGCTCAAACTGCTCCATGCGACTATCATAATTGCTCGGATGAAGGTTAGCCTGTAAATCAGTTGCCCCAGGTAGAGCAGCTGGGGTTATGCCTAAGACAAAGCGGTCGGCGCTGTTTTTCAGCTCGCGGACGTTACCTGGCCAAGATGCATGGATCAGCGCATCGGTAAATGATGCATTTAGCGATGGTATTTCCCGGTTGTATTGCACACCAGCCTTAGCCGCGAAATGTAAAAATAACGGCAGTATATCGGCGACACGCTGATTCAGGGGCGCGATATTAATCGAGGCCACATTCAGGCGATAAAACAGATCTTTGCGAAATTTGCCCTGATCACCGAGAGCGGCTAAATCCTCTTTACTGGCGGCGATCACGGTCATTTTTACCGGGATAGAAACCGAACTGCCGACCCTTTCAATACAGCGCTCCTGCAAGACGCGCAGTAGCTTAATTTGCACTGAGATTGGCATCGACTCAATTTCATCTAAAAATAAGGTGCCGCCATGCGCCGCTTCGATCTTACCTATATGACGCTTATTGGCGCCGGTAAAAGCGCCGGCCTCGTGGCCAAAGAGCTCACTTTCAATCAAACTCTCGGTCATACCGCCACAGTTAATTGCCATAAAGCGTTGCTGGTATCTGTCACTGTATTTATGCAGCGCCTGGGCGACAATTTCTTTGCCAGAGCCCGTAGCACCGTAGATGATAGTATCGACATTACTTTTCGCCAGCGATAAAACCTGTTGACGAATTTGCTGGATGGCCGCTGATTCACCGATAATAAATTTGTCGATACCGCTCAATTGCGCTAAATTTTGTTTTAACTGGCGGTTTTCCAGCATCAAGGCGCGTTTATCGACCGCGCGGCGCAATTGACTGATCAAATTTGCTGGCTGTAGCGGTTTCTCTAAAAAATCGTAAGCCCCCTCTCGCATCGCCTGCATTGCCATCGGGATATCACCATGGCCACTCATCAATAAAACCGGCAGTGAGCTATCCAGCTGCTGCAGATGACCGAGCAGTGACATACCATCCATTTTTGGCATCCGCACATCGGTCAAAACAACCACAGGGCTCTGTGCTGATAGGTTCTGCAACGCATCTTGTGCCCGTTGATAGGCGCGAATATTAAACCCCTCAAGGGTTAACATTTCGCTAAGTGCCTCGATAATTTCACTGTCATCATCAATGATAATAACCTCTATGTCTTGTTTCATACCGCCTCTGCTAATTTTAAAATCACCGTAAAACAACTGCCAGCACCCAACACCGATGTCACTTGAATTTCACCGCCAAAGCCCTTCACTATGCTCTCACTAATGGATAAGCCCAAGCCGAGACCTTCACCGGATTCTCTGTGGGTATAAAATGGATTAAACACACAATGTATATCCTCTGGTGCAATACCGACACCACTATCTGTGACTTGTAGATAGAGCTGATCGGCTTTTATAGTGACATTGATCTTGATTTCACGCTGATCAGTCTCGGTAATTGCATCAATTGCATTGCTCAGTAAATTAACCAATACTTGCTCTAAGCGGATAGGTTCGGCGAGTACCGCGGGAATATTTGATTTTGCAATATACTCTATCTGACAGTGTTGATCACGCAGTCGATTATTCATCAAGCCCAGCGTCTCTACGATCACCCGATCAATATCCACGGCGATTAAATCGGTTCCCGCGCGGTGCGTAAATGACTTTAAATGTCGAATGATTAGGCCAGTTTTCTTCAATAGCGAGGCAATTTTAGTATGACTGTGCTCAACCGCCTGTAATTCACCTTTCTCTAACCGCAACCCCGCGATATGTAAATGGCTGCTGATTGCGGTTAGTGGCTGAGATATCTCGTGGGTGATACTGACACTGAGTTGCCCCAAAGCGGCCAGTTTGGCCGCTTGAATTAATTCAGTCTGAGTCGCTTGTAACAGCTTTTCGGCCTGTTTTCGCTCTTCAATTTCTGCAGCGAGATGGCGATTGGTACGCTCTACTGCAATGGCCATATTTTGAAAGTGCTTTAAATCTCTGGCCATCGCAGACACTTCATCACTACCGACAATACGGATATCCGTGTCTAATTCCGCCGATGCAATCGAGCGCATATTTTGCTGCAGCTCTAAGATTCGCTGCAGTACATTACGGCGCACATAAAACCAAGAGATAGCCATTGCGACCAGTAAACTAACCACCGATAACAGTAAGCTGTTTTGCATATTGCGGTTAATCGAGGCAATTTCTCGATCGAGAGAATTGCCAATTCGCTGGTTAGTGACATCGGTATACAGATTAACTTGCGCGGCCAACTGACGAATATGAGCTAGGCTATTTTGCAATAGATAGCTCTGTTGATATAATGAGTCAAGCTGCTGATTTTGCAGCTTAAACAGATCACCACTGCGATTGCCAATGGCCAGTAGATGGGCTAGTTTTTGCTGTAACTTACTCTGGTTAAAGTCCCTCGGCGCCGTGACTAAATGGCGCCGTATTTGTTTCTCCATCGCCTCTAAGCGCAAGAATGTATAATCTAGCTGATTAAAGGTTGCATCATTAGCGACTTTTTCGACTAGGCCTGCAAAATAGTGCAATTTATTCAACACCGCTGCTTTATCAGCTTTATTCAGCCAGTGAGTCTGCTGGGCTAATCCGGCGATAACCTGATTAAATAATGGAAATATCTGTTGCGATTGCAACAACTGTTCTCGATGTAGCTGCTCGCGACGCTCAACACTTTGATCGAGTAAATTCACACTATTGCTGATTTGTGCAATCAGTTCACGAAAGTAATGATCGTAGTCTGGCAAATTACGCATCAAAAGATCCATGCTGGTAATCGCACCTTCGAGTTGCATCATTGCCTGTCGACGCAACAGATTTGATTCGGCGGTGACTAAAAGGGGCGCGGTCGCGACAATTAAACGACTTTTATCATTTAATCTAGCGGCGGCTTCTAACCCTGGAATGTCTTGCTGTTGTAACAATTGCAGCTTGTCGCGCAAATTTAAAAAAGTATGAGCAGAGAGTACGCTCACTAAAATGGTCATGGAGGAAATAAGCACAAACGCGAGAAAGAGTCGCCCGCCAATACCTAAATGCGGTAACCAGCGCATCTGTCTTTTCATTATCTATAGCCTGTTATGGAAGGAGACTTCAGTATAACTTACCCAAAGGGCATGATAACTGCGCTCGGTAATACGGCGTTAAAAGCCGGCTCAACATGCTCATTTACACCAGTAATACCCAACAACAGGGGCATACTATACCCAAAGAGAGGGGCACACTGACTCCGCTATTTCGCCGGCTTTTGCCTTGTCTTACCTTCACTCGTTACGTTACCCTGAGGTCTCGAAAGGTGAGTATTATTATATTTAGGCTAACCCTACTCCATTACGGGCAATGATAAAACAACTATTATTCGATAGGTGGCGTTTATCGAAACCCCATTGCTTTTATTAAACCAAACTATTAAATAGACAGAATATCTATTTGATTATATTGTATTAATTTTTACTGATTAAAATATAAGCTGACAATTTTATTTTATTGGAGCACCACTAAGCGCCTGCCATGCATCGTATTGACTGAGGAATACCTCGCCACTCAGTTGTGTACTGAAGTGACTGGTTTTAAGTTTATCCATCACCGGCCCCTTCACTTCTGACAAGTGAAACAGCACCCCACTGTCTGTCAGACGACTATTGATAGACTCTAAGCTCTCTAGCGCCGAGGCATCAATGTCATTGATGGCGGGGCACATCAAGACAAAGTGTTTGATCTGTGGGTGCTGCGCCACCAAGTCATAGACCCTATCTTCTAAATATCGAGCATTGGCAAAATATAGGCTCTCATCGACCCGTAGCGTCAACATGGTAGAACTGGTGAGTACATCGTGCCTGTCGATATTGCGAAAGTGTTCACTGCCTGCTAACAATCCTACTAACGCACTGTGTGGCTTACTAGTACGGTAGAGAAATAGCGCAATCGATAGACTAACCCCTAACATAATCCCCAGCTCTATACTGTCGAGCAACGTGGCGAGGATAGTGACCGACATGGCGGCAAAATCAGCTCGTGAATATTGCCAGGTACGATACAGCGCTTTAATATCAATCAGCGACAGCACTGCGATAATAATGGTGGCCGCCAACGTCGCCCTGGGCAAAAAGTAAATCAATGGGGTTAACAATACACAAGATAAAGCGATGCCAAGTGCGGCATAGGCCCCTGCTGCTGGGCTTTTAGCACCGGCATCAAAGTTGACCACTGAGCGTGAAAAGCCACCGGTGACGGGTAGGCCGCCACTTATTGCAGAGCCGATATTGGCAGCCCCCAATCCAATTAACTCTTGATTGGGATCGATGCGCTCGCGTCGTTTTGCCGCCAGTGTCTGGGCGACAGAGACGGACTCAATAAAACCGATAATACTAATCAGTAGCGCCGCGCTAAACAGCGATTGCCACAAGTCACTATTAAACGTGGGCAGCGCAAGTGTAGGTAGACCCTGGGGGATATTACCGACAACTTTGACCCCGATTACATCCAAAGAAAACCACCAAGTGATAACAATGGTCGAAATAATGGCAAATATCGGCCCAGTTTTAGCCAAATTAGCCGCCAATGTCGCCTTGATACCGATGTTTAGCAAGAGAGAGACTAATGAGTGTCGTACCCAAATCAACAGCACTAAGGTAAAGATTGCCAGTGCTAAGGTCGGGTAGTGGATATGCTGAATTTGGCGGTAAAGCGAGTCACCAATTTGCAGTAAATTGTGGCCACCACTGTTGAGTCCCAGTAAATGAGGTACTTGGCTGGCGGCAATGATCAACCCAGCGGCACTGATAAAACCCGAAATTACCGAATGGCTTAAAAAATTAGCCAGCATACCCAGCTTGAAAAAGCCCATCGCCAATAGCAGTACTCCACTGATAAAAGCCAGTGCAATCGCCGCCGCTATCTTTTGCTCCATACTGCCCAGCTCTAAGGTGGCAATCGCCGCCGCAGTCATCAGCGAGACCACCGCCACCGGGCCCACCGACAAAGTACTGCTAGTGCCGAACAAGCTGTAGGCAATCAACGGTAAAATACTGGCATACAAGCCAATTTCTGGTGGTAATCCGGCCAGCATCGCATAGGCCAACGATTGCGGGATAAGCATAATAGTAACGATTAGTGCCGCCAACAAATCACTATTAAACGTACTTCTATGGTAGGTCTTTCGCCATTCTAACAGGGGGATATAGCGCTTTAGCATGAAGATTGTTGCCCTTTAGTGTGCTGTTTATTAATCGGTGCAGAAAAATCAGCCACTGCTCTAAAACAAATCAATCGGTATTTTTAGATAAACTTGGCCATTCGCTTCCGCTTGGGGCATATGACCCGCACAAATATTGACCTGTACCGCAGGCACCATCAGTTTGGGTATATTCAATGCGCTATCACGCTCGACCCGCATTTTGACAAAGTCGGCCTCTGCAATGCCGCCACCGATATGGATATTGTTTTCACGCTGGAGTTGCACACTGCTCTGATTGGCGTATTCATTGCGCCCTGGCGCTTTGTAATCGTGGCACAAAAAAAGCCGGGTCTGATCGGGCAAGGTAAATATTTTTTTAATCGACTGGTATAACTGTGCTGCATCGCCACCGGGAAAATCGCAACGCGCCGTGCCATAATCTGGCATAAACACCGTATCGCCAACAAAAGCAGCATCACCAAACACATAAGTCATGCAGGCGGGAGTATGTCCGGGGGTATGCATGGCATAACCTTTCAGATTACCAATGGCTATCTCTTCATCCTCTGCAAACAACTTACCAAACTGCTCACCCTCGCATTGCATCACATCGTGCAAATTAAAGGCTTGGCTAAAAGTACGCTGCACTTGTACCACTTTCGCCCCGATGCCTATTCGGCCGCCAGTTTCGCCATGCAAAAAAGGCGCAGCTGAGAGGTGATCTGCATGCACGTGGGTTTCAAGTATCCACTCAACGGTACACTGTTGGCTCTTGATAAACGCCAGTATAGACTCTGCCGAGTGGGTATCGGTTTTGCCCGAAGCATAATCAAAATTCAGCACAGGATCGATAATTGCGCAACTGTTACTCTGCGGATCTTGTACCACGTAGCTAAAGGTAAAAGTTGCTTCATCAAAAAAGGAAGTCACTATTGGTTGCATAATAAGCCTCTTCATTATGTCTTTTAGTTATATGAATATAACCATATAGAATAAGTGCTATTTTATGGTTTTTTTAGCGATTGTCAACGATAAAGAAACGTGTGTTTTGATCCTGATATATTTTGCATTATTAGGGCTAGATAATATTTACGCTGACTTATTAAGCATAGTCTTTAAATGTTATTAAAACCTTGCTGGCCAGTTATTTTTCAGAAGCGGTGAAATACACCTTAGTGGTTACGATATGTCTATCACTAAAAATCCTGACTAATGAACAGCAATCCCTGTTGCATTTGTATTAATATCCTGCTGGTCAGCTATTTTTTGCAGAAGCGGTGAAATACATCTTAGTCAGAACGATATGTGCATCACTAAAAATGCTGACTAATGAACAGCAATCCCTTTTGCAATGGCTAAATGATGGGCTTGGTGATGACTTCCCAGTGCCATGATGCCTATGTATCCGAGCCCTTGTAGCCTCTCAATATCTTTTGAGTGTGGCGTTGTGACGGTGATTTTGAAATGATCTGACTCTTCTATCACGGTCATCTTAAAACCGCTTTCAATGGCTAACATTTTTGGGTGCGCCGCAAACACACTGCTCAAAGAGGCTTTAGCCCGTGTTGAATGGGGACTTACGATGGCCATGAAACCATTTTCAATGGCTGCTTGAGACAGCACATCAACATTTAAGGTCATGTCTTGCATTGCCAGTAAATGGCGTCGCAGTGCCTCTAAATTCACCTTGCGCCACTCTACCGTCGGATCGCCTTGTAGTAGCGTTATAATCTCTTGGATAGTGCCAAATGCATCATTCCCCGCCTCTGTGGCTACTACTAGCAGATTTTCACTGCTAGAAAACTGGTGACTTGTATGCAGTGGCTCAGATAGCAACGGCCATGCAAGGCAAGTTAATATTGACGTGCTTATAAACCGGGCGGTTTTGTTCATCATGGACTCTCATATTTTGGATTATAAAGTAACAGTTGCGATACCTTTCTCTCATTAAGATAGCATTAAATTCTGCTATATTTATATGATCAAAATCATATTGGAGATAGGATAACGTTACTTTAATAGCCGTTATTGAGGACCAAAGCAATGCTCACAGCCCCTTTTGACCAGATCCCCCAGCAGTACTGTCGCCATCTTGAAATCAATAAAGGTGATAAGTTGTTTCATCAGGATAACCCTACAGGCGGCATGTTCTATATAAAATCAGGGGCTATTGTCTTGATCAGGAACACCGTTGATGGCGGGTTGATTATTATCCACCGCGCCACCTCGGGCACCTTCTTCGCCGAGGCCTCGCTCTTTTCTGCTAGATACCACTGTCATGCACAGGCCACGATGGATACAAAATTGATTGAATTTGACCGGAGCTATCTGCTGCAACAATTTGAAAACAATCCAAGCTTTTCAATGGCACTCGCCCAGCAATTTACCAGACAGTTGCAACAGGCCCGAAAGATTAGAGAAATATTGGCGATAAAAAAAGCCAGTGAGCGTACACTAGTGGCGATACAGGCAGGTCTGTTAGATACAAATTTGATCTCTTTTGCCGCGACCATTGGTTTATCCCACGAGGCTCTGTACCGGGCACTGAGTCAATTGGTGAAACAACATAAATTGCTGAAAGTGGCCCGTGGTGAATATCGACTGCCCCACTCACTCCTTTAATAATCTGACTGAAAACAACTGCAACAATTAAGCAATGATTTTGCTACTAGACCTGGTTATTGGAGCTTTACAAGTGATACCACAGGCAGCTGCAGCTGGTACTTTAACGCCCTATCCCATCAGACTTTTTATCTTGGTTCGTGGCTTTCACCACTAACGCCAATAGCCCATACATACTCTACGTCTAATCCAATAATTTAGGTCAACGCACTCAGTTGCTTGATGGATTAAAGCTTGCTTGTAATTGCTCTAAATAGGTATCCATAGAACGATGGTAACCCATCATAAACTTTGCCACGAAACGGAAAATAACATTGTAGACTTCACCATTTTCGGTGATTTTTATCTGGGTTTTATCCCCTTGCCTGCTTATCTCAAAAGTCCAGCTGCCGCCAAATAACAAGTTTTCGCCAACAATCTTTCTCACTAAACGTTGTTGTGGAACAGACTGTATAGTCTCAAACTCAATGCTATCACCTGATTTGCTTAATTCTTGCCATACCCCAGCGGAAATTTGCGTTACTTTTTCAAGCTCAATACGCCATTCAGGCATGACTGAGTAGTCACTAATTTTATGCCAAACTTGATCTAATTCAGCGTTTATCAACAAACTCCGATTGGCGGTGTGCTTGATAGGTAATAACCAGCCAATTAATAAAATGGTGCAAATTGTGATTATTGATCCCGCTAAAATAATTGTTAACACTTTCATCCGATAATTACTCTCAATGGTTAATGCAGCCTATTATAGATTGAGACTGCCAGCATAAAAGTTAAGATAGGTTAACCGAACCATTATTTAGTAAACTATCTTTTTACCAGCCAGGACGTTAAATTATAATGATCTCCACCCTTGATGAAAATGTTTTAGAAATTCAGTCACTCTACCCCAAAATTTATTTAGCTTGTCATTTAGCGCATCAGACTGCGCGTTCATCTAGCTTGAACATTTCCAATCGCGATTGCATTATTTTGGCACATTTGTTCGACGGCAAACTCTGCTATAACAAACAACTTGCACAACACCTCAACGTCGCCCCCTCGACCATGTCCGAGGCATTAAACCATTTAGTATCTTTGAAACTGGTGGAGTATTGTGTCGATGCAGAAGATCAGCGAAGAACTAAATATCGTCTAACCGCACAGGGACAAGATGCGTTGCAGGCTTCATCGGTTTTAAATACCAGCAAACTCACTAATATAATAGACAAACTGTCTAAAGAAGAACAAGATACCGTTATTAAAGGCTTACGATTATTGGCGGGAAGTACACTGTGAGGGAGTTATTTCGACGTTCACCGGCTGTCTAGGCATTATTTATCACTGAGTACTTTTATCACTCCTTGGTTATTTTCTGCTAACCACTTACCTGTCACTAAATCACCAGATAAGCCCACCTAAAAATCTGTTATGTTTTGGAGAGTTACTATGAATCACCTAAGGCACGGTCTATCTGTTGGTATTGAAAGAATGGGTAACGACTTTTTTCTTTCTCTAAAAGTAGTGGGTAAACTAACCCACGCTGACTATCAAATAATTACCCCTATGATTGATTCAGCCATAGCGACACTAAAAGATCCTAACGTTGATGTTTTGATTGATGCTACCGAACTTGAGGGCTGGGAGCTAAGAGCAGCTTGGGATGATTTCAAACTTGGGCTGAAACATAATAATGAATTTAATAAAATTGCTTTAGTCGGCAATAAAAATTGGCAAGAAATGGCGGCTAAAGTGGGGGCTTGGTTTATATCTGGAGAAATGAAATATTTTGAAAATATGACTGATGCGACTGCTTGGTTAAAAAAATAAGTTAACTACCCATTCAATACAGCTTTTAACCGTTTATAAACTCCGCATCACAGCATTTTTTAGCCAGCCCTCACAAGCCTGTTATCGACATGATACCAAACCAAAGCCATGAAAAACATCGCCGGGCTTAATAAATCTTTCGTCTTTTTCAGTGGGTTTGTGGTGCTGAATAGGGGGATTTTAAGATTGGCTAGGGTGTCTGAAAGAATTACAAAGTAGCTCAGAGTATAACTGAGCTACTTTAGTGAGCTATCGAGCTATGAAGATTTCTTGCTCATGGTGATATTGATGATGGCCAATACACCAGAGCCTAACATCAATAGTAGTGAGATAGCGTTTAATACCGGGGTACTGCCCTCGCGCAAGCGCTCAAACATAGCCACAGTTAAAGGTGCGTCTGATCCGACTAACATGAAAGTGGTATTAAAGTTTTCAAACGACATCAAGAAACTAACGATTGCCGCCCCGACAATGGCAGGCTTTAAAAACGGCACTGTCACCGTAAAAACCGCCATCAGTGGCGATGCCCCTAAATTCAAAGCCGCCTCTTCTAAGGAGCGATCAAATTTCTTTAATCTGGCAGAGATGATTAAGGTGCAAATTGTGGTGATGAAAGCAAACTGACCGATGATCACTAGCGTCAAGCCTGGGCGTAATGATTCCAGATCGATAAACCAGTAATCCTCAAGGTAATTGGCAATCTCACTGCTAAACACCAATATTGATACACCCAACAATACGCCAGGAATTACCAACGGTAGCAGCATCAACATATAGAGAAAGCTTTTACCGGGAAAATCAAAGCGTTCAAACAAAAATGCATTGGTGCAAGCGACCGATATAGATAACAAAGTGGTCACTATTGCGATGCCGATACTGAGCCAAATACTGTCTAACAGTTCAGAATCAAAAAATATTCCGATTTTTTCCCCCTCAGCGGAGAAAAACCAGTCAGTGGTAAAACCCTGCCACGGAAACGAGGGAAACTGACTATCGTTAAAAGAGAACACTGCGACGACCATTAACGGCGCCGCTAAAAAGATAAAAAAGGCTATCATGTAGCTTTTGTAAATAGTATTAAAGCCACTGCTTTGTTTTATTGAAGGTATCATTTATCACCCCATGGTCTTGGCAAAAGATTGACCGGAGAGCTTAAGCCCCGCCCAAACAATCAGGGAAGATAACAGTAACAATAATAACCCGAAGGCACTGCCCTGCTCCCAATTAAAACGTGTAATGAATTGCGTATAGATTTGTTCGGTAAACCATAAGCTGTCTTTACCGCCTAACAGCACCGGGGTCAAATAATTACCGAGTGATAACATGAAGACAATAATACACCCTGAGACGATGCCTGGTACCGCATGAGGGATTACAATTTCGCGCAGTACATTCCAGTTAGTGCCCCCGAGGTCGTAACCCGCTTCGATGTAACTATCATCCAGTGAATCCAAGGTACTGACTAACGGCACCACCATAAACAGCATCGAGGTATAGACTAGCCCCAGCATGATTGTCGCATCGGTATACAACAACTCAACCGGACCCGCCGACATACCTGACCACTGTAAAAAGTTACTGATAACACCAGATTCACGCAACAGTATCATCCAGCCAAAGGTGCGTACTAGCTCACTGACCCAAAATGGAATCAGACACATCGCAAAAACAATACCTTTACTACGCCCCTTGAGCATTTTGGCAATGTAAAACGCCACCGGAAAAGCAATTAGTAAGGTCAATATGGTCGCCATGATTGACATCACAGCCGTGCGCACAAAGGTGCGCCAATAGAGAGGTTCTAAGAAAAACTCTTGATAGAAGCCAAAGGTAAACGACCCATCTTCTGGTTCGGTGAAAGAGAAAACCAATAGTTCAAGATGCGGTAATATGATTAACAATACTAACCATAAACACAGTGGAGCTAGTAGTAACCACAGCCCCAATTTAAAAGGTGAAGTAACGCGTAAACTGCTCATAATATTTAAGCACCTCTGCTGCTGTCAATAAAGCATAAGGTCTGCTCTGTTGACCAATTGAGATAGAGGGTGTCGCCCTGTTGTAAATTAGCAAAATCAGAAGTCTGGGGTAATGTCACGGTTATCTTACCGCCTGACTCTTCTTCGACGGCTATAATCTGGCTCTTGGCCCCGTCAAAAAGAATAGTCTCCACCTGACAGACCAGCTGATTATCAGTCGCTGTTGAGGGCGCTGTGCGATTCACGCTAATCGCTTCGGGGCGGACAAATATTTCTACGCGATTACCGGCACTCATCGCCTCATCACCCATGATCTTGGCTTTAAAGGATAAACCATCACTAGTGCTGACTAATACAGTCGCGCTATCAGCTGACTCGATGTTACCCTGCCAGCGATTGCTGTCACCGACAAAACCTGCGACAAAGGCTGTTGCAGGCTGGTAGTACAACTCATGCGGCGTGCCAACTTGCTCAAACTTGCCCTTGTTCATCACCGCTATCTGATCACTCATCACTAGGGCTTCAGACTGATCATGGGTAATGTAGACAAAGGTGGTACCAAATTCTTTTTGCAGTAATTTCAGTTCAATTTTCATCTGCTCACGAAGCTTTAAATCCAGTGCTCCAAGAGGCTCATCTAATAATAATAACGTAGGGTTTAGTACCAGACAACGTGCCAGAGCGATTCGCTGACGTTGACCCCCTGATAGCTGTTCGACGCGCTTTGTACCACTGCCGGCTAAACCGACGCGATCAAGCACAGCTGCTACCCGCTCTACTATTTCGTTTTTAGGTACCGATTGACGCCTCAAACCATAGCCAATATTTTCTTCCACATTCATGGTCGGAAACAGCGCCAAGTGCTGGAACACCATATTCACTGGACGTTTATTGGGTGGTACATCCACCATCGATTTTTGTTTTATCAGAATATCGCCACTAGAGGGTTGTTCAAACCCCGCTAACATTCTCAACAAGGTGGTTTTACCACAACCCGAGGGGCCGAGGATTGAAAAGAATGAACCTTTGGGAATAGTAAAAGAGATATTATCGACGGCGGTAAAGTCTGAAAAATGCTTGCTTATGTTCTCACAAGCTAAATCTATGGTGGTTTCATTTGACATAATAAGGAGGTTTCTTTGCAGGTTAGAGATCACGCTTCCCGGACGGGAAGCGTGAGGAAGAACACGAGATTAAGAAGCTTTAACGCGGTCGAGGATTTTTCCTTCAATTTTCTCTAGGCCAGCAGGTACTGGTGGGTACCATTTGATGTTATCAATGTCACTAGCAGAGAAACTCTCTTGATACTGCGCTTTAGCCTTGGCATCTACGAAAGCATCAGATCCCTTAGAAGCGGTAAAGTTTCCAGCTGCTGCAGTGATTTTAGCCGCAATTTCTGGACGCATCACGAAGTTGATCCACTTGTATGCACCTTCTTCATTCTTAGTCTTACGCGGTAGCACAAAAGTATCGATCCAACCTAGCGCACCGGATTTTGGTGCCACAAAAGTGATATCGGCATTATCGCGGTTCAACTTCCATCCGCCCGCATCCCATGCCATAGCCGCGGTAGTTTCACCAGAGCGCATCAAGTTAAGCAGCGCATCGCCACCACTCCAATAGGCTTTCACGTTGGCTTTACATTCAGTAAGCTTGGCGCCAACCTTTTCCATTATTTGCGTATATTTTTCAACATCAGAATAGGCGGCAAAAGGATCTTCACCCATCGCAAAAGCGAATGCAATCAACGTAGGACGCTTTAAACGATAAGTTACCTTGCCCGCATAAGCAGGATTACAAAGGTCAGTGTAATCGGTGATGTCTGCAGACGTGGCACGGTTGACAATTAATCCGCTTGAACCCCAAACGTGAGGTACGGCGTAAACTTCGCCATCGACTGTAGACTGGCCTTTAGTCGCTGCGAGCATCGAGGCAATAATCTGACTGTTATCAATCTTGCTTAAATCCATAGGCTTATAAATGTTAAAAGCTTTCTGCGCACTGGCTACCCGATCTTGGCTAGGCTGGGCTAAATCAAAGCCGGCACCACGTGTCGCTTTTAACTTGGAAATCATTTCCTCGTTATTTGACTTAGTCACTTTAACTTTAATACCAGTTTCTTTTTCAAATAAATCAATTACTTCTTTGGGGGCATAACCACCCCAAGTTAGTAAACGCAACTCTTCAGCTGCTTGTGCACTTGTCGCAATTAGACCACTAGCAAGAACAATAGCTAGAGATAGAGTATTAATTTTTTTCATTAGGGCTCCTGGGTAAATTCGATTTTTTTCTTTTTTCTTCTAAAATTTCACTGCAGAATAGCACCTTGATATTACATTTTTGTGACAATAAGTACAGAAAAACTATGCTTTGTAACGATCTTTACATAAATTTCTAATGATGTAGATGGTGCAAGCTTATTTCAGCCGGCTCAATTATATTAATTTTTTGGTAATTTCCGATTACAGGGTAATGTTTACCTTTAAACGAACTTTGAAATACCATAATAAAAGTAAAATAATCTCAGTATTACAGTGGAGCTATATATCAACAACCTAATTTTCGTTGCACATCGAGTTCCATGAATTGAATTGATACAAGCGTAAAATGAAAACCAACCAAGACTGAATTAGCGGATTATACCTTGAGACAGCAGCAGAACTTACTCAAAGCTAGTGCTATTAAGCTCTAAAATACGGCTTAAAACGGGCTCCAAGACTATTGAGTCTTGAGCTACTGGCGAGTTTTGTACACAGACATTAGATCTTTACTGTATCTCCCTCATGCATGAAGCTGGTCACGATAAAGTGTAGATCTAGTCCTTAAGCCACTTTTGAACACTATTGAACCTTGAGACTGGGTAACGGTAATTGGTCGATAGTGGCTCAAAAACGACATTACCCATAATGACCTATCTCGTTACTGATCAGGATTTACTGGTTAGCTTTACTTGAATACTATCTTCAGGATTGTACGGCAACATTTTCTTTTTCTTAAAGATAGAGGCATCAGGCGTCCATTGATTGACTTTGCCATTACACCCCAACAGTAAAAATGCTGGCTTGCCATTATTGATCACAAACCTACCCGTTTCAGGGTAAATACAAAGTACCTTTAAATTGGGCATTTCAGGTTTAGTGACGATAGGAGGTACCGGATTAGCCGATACGATTACGATGTTTGCTAGTACAAATGCACTTAGACTTAATAGTAGAGTTTTCATAATTACTCACCTTCTTCTTTTATCCCTTGCTAGTTCCCTCTCTTTTTTGAATCTCTTAATTTAATTAAGACTCTTTTGCTACCCTATCAGTCCGATTAAAGGGTGTTTTGCACAGCTTCACTGTTCCCATAAATATTCAAGCTGTATTACTAAGACCACGGTAATGGGTATTTGTTACAAGACATTATTATCAACTATCCTCTCTCCAAAGGGCTACATTGTCTTCAGTCGAGTTAGCGTCGATCTCTATATATCCACCGGTGTTGTTTGGAGCCGCTTGGTAGCCTTGGAAATATTCTAGGATAATTATTACTTGGCTTTTTACGGCGTAGCTTTTTTTGTGGTTATCTTCAGCATAATCTCTCTCGGTAAAAACGACTAACCAAGCTAAGCATCAATTTAATACCTTTATTTTTCAGTCAGGTGTTAGCGACTGGCGCTGCCAACATGCAATTTCCCCTAGAACATTACAGCAACAGTATTTAACATGTCCGCTGGGCAAATAATAATCTTTGAGTTACTAATCAAAACCTTAAAATAGCGGGTGGTATTTATCGATGAGCAAAAGACCTTGATTCACACCCATCAATATAGTTATTGCGCTGAAGTCTATCTCGATGCTACGACAGGTTGAGAGCTTCATCTTTGAGGAGCATGCCAACAAGTCCAACACGCCTCTGGCGTACAGAGCAAGCACCCAACAGCATGATGACTAGACGCCCTATTACTTGGTTAAAAATAGCACTAGCCGCATAAACTGAAAACAAATTGTCTGCGTAATTGCAGCTGTAATACAAACCAGAGGAGCAAGCTGATGTTAGTATTTCATCAATTTTCAGCTTATCCTACTTGCCTTGATGACGTTATGCTGTGGCCCCACAATGAGAGAGGTTACTAATTTTCATCGATTATTTGATATAAATCTAAAATTTCTGGTGGCATAATGGCGCCATTATCAATCACCTTAAGTAACGACTATGTTATCGACTCTCGCCGACCCAATTTTACCCATATTTGCAATTTTAGTATTAGGCTTCATTACTTTTCGATGGGGTGCTTTTGATGTATCCGCCGCACAAGTACTGAACAAATTTGTCTTCTATTTGGCCACCCCCGCCCTGGTATTTAACGTCATTTCCAACGCCCCGTTTGAAAGCTTGGATTATACCGCGATAGCTGTCTATTTTATGGCAGAACTCATCGCCTATCTTGGCACCTTCATACTATTGCGAAAACTGTTTAACATTGAACAAAAAGAAGCGCTATTACTGGCTTTAACCACGGTTTTTGTCAATCATATCTTCTTTGTGTTACCCATCGCTGAAAGAGTTTACGGTATCGAGGGCGCTAGTCCGATCGCCGGGATAGTGATAATCGATATTCTAGTACTGTTTTGTGGTACGGTACTGGCGATAGATTTAATCAATTCTAGCCAGAAGTCAGTGGTTAATACCCTAAAACTGCTGTCTAAGAACCCGTTCTTGATCGCCTCTTTTCTCGGTGCTCTCTCTTGGTCAATCAAAGACTGGCTACCGAGTGGCATTTTTACCTATGCAAAATTTGTCGGCGCCGCCGCGGCCCCCGCCGCCCTTTTTTCACTGGGCATAATCTTAGCCAGTAATCCAATTAATAAAATTGGCAAAGCTACTTGGTTGGTGATTGGCGTTAATATTGTGGTGGTACCTGTTTTAGTATTTGTCTTTACTCAGGCGGTTGATGTCACGCCACAATGGAGTAAAATAATCCTGCTGATGGCCGCTGGCCCCTGTGGAGCGATGCCTTTTGTGATTGCATTGCAGTACGGGATACCCACACAAAAAATAGCTAAGGCAATTTTAGTATCAACTTTATTATCTTTGATCGGTATTACTTTCTTAACCTATTGAGCTGTCAAAGCTTGGGTAAGCCTGCCTAATTAATCTGGATAAAGACTGAGGATGGAGAGAAGATGGCCGTCATTTATACGGCTGTTGTCGCCAGAGAACAATGGCTGCCCAGAGATAACCAGCTCCTGTTGATCCAGGAGCCTGCCTGATGGGCCTTAAGCTAATAATTCCCGCTTAAGCTGATCTTTGTTGATGAGATTTTTATCGCTCTGTATCAGTGGCAGAGAGCGCTTGTAAATCACCCTGATGGGAATCATGTAAGAGGCTAAATGCTTCTTAAGCTCAAACAGAATTTCTTCACCGGATATTTCACTTGCAGCGCTATTTGTTGGTCCAGGAGCCTGCCTGAGGGGCCTTAAGCTAACAATTCCCGCTTAAGCTGATCTTTGTTGATGAGATTTTTATCGCTCTGTATCAGTGGCAGAGAGCGCTTGTAAATCAC
>JABSRA010000082.1 GCA_013215445.1 Oceanospirillaceae bacterium | reverse complement strand
TCACAGATATAGCGGAAGAAAGTACCAAAGGGTCCATCATTATTAAACGAGAGTGACAGTGTGCAGAGCGCGCCGTCTGCCACTTTAATGCCAATGCTCATATCCAGTGCAATACCCAGATTCGGATCAATTGGCCCCTGCATCGCCTGCACCTGAGAGACCGTTTGACCGGTCTGGTACTGGAACAGATCAACGGTGTGACAGGCGTGATGCCACAGCAGGTGATCGGTCCATGAACGGGCCTCACCTTTGGCATTGATGTTAGTGCGACGCAAAAAGTAAGTCTGTACATCCATCTGCAATACTTTCAGTTCACCGGCCTGAATCTTATTGTGAATCCACTGATGGCTCGGATTAAAGCGCCGAGTGTGTCCAGCCATGGCGACCAAACCGGTCTTTTTTTGCAGCGCTACCATCTTTTTTGCATCGTCAATATTGTCGGCCATCGGGATCTCTGTCTGTACGTGCTTACCGGCGTTCAGACACTGTATTACTTGAGCGGCGTGTAGTTGCGTCGGCGTAGCCAAAATAACGCAATCCACTTGATCAAGGGCCAGACTCTCAGTCAGATCAGTCGTGTAATGGGCAATATTATGCTCGGCGGCAAAGGCTTTGATTTTCTGCAGATTCGAGCCACCGACCACTGATACAACTTCAACACCTTCGATGACTTTAATCGCTTCTAGGTGCTTGAGACCAAAGGCGCCCGCTGCTCCGGCAATACATACTCTCATTTTAATCTTTTCCCTATAATTGGCGGCAGTTTATTCCCTGCCTAAACCTAGTGACTGGCACTGTTGTGAGTGTAAACAGTTAGGTAGTAGCTTACCTACAGGCTAACACTGAGAATTTTCTGTGGGTAATTAATTAATAGCGGCCGTTATTCAATTTTTGCATAGCACTGTTAGGTCACGAGTTTCCTGTCGCCATCGCGAGCCCGTGCTCCTCAAGTAGTTCGATAAAATAACGCTGCGTTTTAGTCGGCATCCAGTGGCGGCGCATGGTGATACCAATCGGCCGATCGGCGTGCTCCAAGCTATAATTCAACGCCTGTAAAATACCCAGGTCCAGCTCGTGTTGAATTTGATGTTCTGAGATCATAGTCAGTCGATCGCTATCCAACAGCAGCGAGCGAATCAGTACCTGTGAGCCGCTCTCCACGATGCGGCTCGGCACCACCAGTTGAGCATCGCGAAAGGCCGCCTGAAAAATGGCCCTGGTAGGTGCCCCCTCGCGGGGGATCACCCAGGGGAATTGCTGCATTTGTTGCAGACTGATGCTGGCTAGCCTGCACAGCGGATGCCCGGGCCTTGCGACTATACTAATTGGCGAGCAAAATAGCTCTTGCTGTAGAATGTCATCGGCGGGTAGCGGAAAGCGCAGCGCGCCTAATAATATATCGATATCGCCCTGTCGCAAATGGTTCAGTAAATCGTCATAAATACCGTCTTCAACACTGATGTTAATGTCGGGAAAAGTTTGATTAAACTTATTAATAGCGTTAGGCAACAGTGAGGTTCGCGCCAGCGGCATACTGCCCACCACCAGCCTACCTATCTCGCGGCGGTGAATAGAATTGACCTCATCTCGGCCCTGAACAACCTCAGAAAAAGCCAATTTAGTGGCTTTGACCAGTACCCTAGCGGCCTTGCTGGTGATGATGCCAGTACTGGTTTTTTCAAACAAGATAAAGCCTAGCATCGCTTCCAAATCCCGGGCAGCCCGGTGCAGCGAGGACTGAGAGATGCCGATATTGCGGCTGGCCACACTGAAATTTTTCGCCTCGGAGACCGCCACTAACGCGCGCAACCCGGTGGTGGTCAAACCCTGCAATAAACGTATCGCAGTCGTCTCTCGATTGCCCCCTAAACTGAGCGCACTTTTTAAACCGCTACTAATCAGCTCTAGCGCACGACGCACCCGCAGTGCAAAAACCTTCCCGGAGTCACTGACAAACATGCCGTCATTGCCCCGTAAAAAGAGCTGGGTTTGCAGGGTGTTTTCCAGCTTGGCGATCGCCTGAGTAATGGCCGGTTGAGAGAGGAATACGCGCGGGGCTGCACGGCTGATACTCCGGCAATCAACCACTTCTAAAAACACTCGCAAATGGCGAATATTTGGGATTTCAACGCTCATTAACAACCTCATCGAAAATCAAAAACACACATGCTATCGCAAAAACTAATACATATGGAGTTAAATTGAAATAGCCATCGAGGATTATTTTTCGAATAATGGAATCGCTAATCACAGAAAACAGGCCGTCTGTTAGTTCGACACCCACCCGTGTTACTCAGGCTCCCCGACTTCTTAGCTACCACCACAGTCAATTTATGCAGAGAGACCAATCAATGATTATCGATTGCCACGGCCACTATACGACTACCCCTCCCGGAGTGGGCAAGTACCGGGAACAGCAACAGGCCGCTTTAGAAAAAGATCCACAGCATCGTGGAAGCAGAGGTAAAGTCGTCGTCAGTGATGATGAAATAGTCGACAGCCTGGAGCATAATCAGTTGCGCTTACAGCGTGAACGGGGCACCGATTTGACCATATTCTCTCCCCGTGCCAGCTGGATGGGCCATCATATTGGTAATGAATATACCAGCCAGTATTGGAGCGAACATCAAAACGATCTGATCAAGCGGGTCTGTGATCTTTATCCAAACAATTTTGCAGCGGTTGCACAGCTGCCCCAATCTCCCGGTGTCGATCCAGCTAAATCTGTCGCAGAGCTGACCCGTACCGTTGAAGAAATGGGCTTTATTGGCTGCAACTTAAATCCCGACCCCTCTGGCGGCCACTGGCAGGACGCACCCTTAGGCGATAAATCGTTTTACCCGCTCTATGAAAAAATGTGTGAACTTGACGTTCCGGCCATGATCCACGTTAGCGCTTCCTGTAATGACTGTTTCCACACCACTGGCTCTCATTATCTGGGCGCCGATACTACCGGTTTCCAACAGCTGATTATGTCCGATGTGTTCAAGGATTTCCCCGAGCTTAAAATCATCATCCCCCACGGTGGCGGAGCAGTACCCTATCACTGGGGCCGCTTTCGTGGCCTGATGCAAGATCAAGGATATGAGCCGTTAGAAATCTCTGCATTGAAAAACATTTATTTCGATACTTGTGTCTACCACCAAAAAGGGATTGATCTACTACTGGATATTATCCCCACTGAAAACATTTTATTCGCCTCAGAAATGATCGGGGCAGTGCGCGGTATAGACCCTGAAACCGGTCACTACTTTGATGATACTAAGCGTTACATCGATAACAATACCCAATTAAATGCAGCGCAAAAGCAAATGATTTTCTCAGGTAACGCGCAGCGGGTCTTTAGCCGGCTTAAAATTGCCGAGTAGGAAGCTTTATTATGTCAAACAACATTGTGGTACAAAAAATTGAGCGCGCTGATGCAGACGTTATCGCGGCCCTCGCCAAGTGCGGTGTGGCGACTATTCATGAATCGCAGGGGCGTCGCGGACTGTTAGCGGATCATCTTCGCCCTATTCAGCAGGATGTCAGCATTGCCGGTTCTGCTATTACTATTTCTGGCGCCGCCGGGGACAATTGGATGATGCACGTAGCCATCGAGCAGTGCCAGCAGGGTGATATTATGGTTTTTGCACCCACTGCACCTTCTAATTTTGGATTCTTCGGTGACTTGCTAGCCACCTCTGCCCTGTCGCGCGGTGTAGTTGGTTTAATCATCGATGCAGGGGTACGTGATACCCGTGATTTAAGGCAGATGAAATTCCCGGTGTGGGCGAAACACATCTTCTCACAGGGAACCATAAAAGAGACGATAGGCTCGGTAAACGTACCGCTAGCTTGCGCTGATGAGATCATCAACCCCGGTGACATCATTGTCGCGGATGATGATGGAGTGGTGGTGGTGCGTCGTGAAGAGGCTGCAGCGGTACTGGCAGAAGCACAGGCACGCGAGGCACGCGAGGCAGAAAAGCGCTTGCGCATGGCCAAGGGTGAGCTGGGATTAGATATCTACAAGATGCGCGCACGTCTACAAGAAAAAGGGCTTAAATATGTCTAAAAGCGCACCATGCATGATGATGCGCGGTGGTACTTCTAAGGGGGCGTATTTTCTCGCCGCAGATTTACCCGACGACATAAGCCAGCGCGATCAATTTTTGTTAAGTATCATGGGCTCTCCCGATGCGCGTCAAATTGACGGCATCGGCGGGGCCGATCCACTGACCTCAAAAGTAGCCGTAGTGAAAAAATCGAGCCGTGAGAATGTAGATGTCGACTACTTATTTCTGCAAGTTTTTGTCGATAAAGCGATGGTAACCGATGCGCAAAACTGCGGTAATATCCTAGCCGGTATCGGTCCTTTCGCCATCGAGCGCGGCTTAGTGATTGCTCAAGACGGGCAGACAGACGTGGTCATCTATATGGAAAACACCGGTCAAATTGCGGTGGAGCGAGTGCTCACTCCCGCGGGACAGGTAAATTACAGTGGCGAGGCGAAGATCGATGGGGTGCCAGGCACCGCCAGTGCAATAGCGGTGACTTTCAAAGATACTGCAGGCTCTAGCTGTGGCGCATTATTACCGACCGGTAACCAGCGTGATATTATTGATGGCGTGGCTGTCACTTGTATTGATAACGGTATGCCAGTGGTGGTGCTAAGCGCCGAATCAATGGGTATTACCGGTACCGAAACACGCGAGCAACTTGAAGCCGATCAAACTTTAAAGGCGAAGTTAGAAGCCATCCGCCTGCAGGCGGGACCCATGATGAACTTGGGCGATGTGACGGAAAAGTCGATACCGAAGATGAGTATGGTGAGTCGTGCAACCCAGGGCGGTTGTATTTCCACCCGTACTTTTATCCCCCACCGCGCTCATGCCTCTATCGGTGTATTAGGTGCAGTCAGCGTCGCCACGGCTTGCATACTGCCTGAATCAGTGGCACACCAGTACGCAACAATCCCCAGGGGGCAGCTAAAGTCAATGTCAGTAGAACACCCGATGGGAGAGATGACAGTGATTCTGAGTATGGATGATAACAACGACGTGGCAAGTGCGGCTATATTACGCACCGCACGTAAACTATTTGATGGCGAAGTTTTCGCTCACTAAGATTAAGGAAACCTAATGGACGCTAACTACCTTCCCTTTCATGCCAGCCCGGCTAAACCGCAGTTTCAGGTGCCCGCTGGCGCAGTCGATGCCCACTGCCACGTCTTTGGTCCCGCAGACAAGTTCCCCTACCACCCCAAGCGTAAGTACACTCCTTGTGATGCCTCTAAAGAGCAGTTGTTCGCACTGCGCGATCACTTGGGCTTTGCAGCTAATGTTATCGTGCAGGCCTCCTGCCATGGTACCGATAATGCAGCGTTGCTAGATGCCCTCAACGGAGCCGGAGATCTGGCGCGCGGCGTCGCCGTGGTCGACCCTGACATCAGTCAATCGCAGCTGCAGAAAATGCACAGTCTCGGAGTCAGAGCGGTACGTTTTAACTTCGTCAAGCGCTTAGTCGACAGCACCCCTAAATCAGTTTTTTTGGCACTGGCCGAAAAAGTAAAAAAGCTTGGCTGGCATATTGTGGTTTATTTCGAGGCACCTGATCTGCCTGAACTGATCCCTTTTTTACAGCAACTAGATAATATTATTGTGATAGATCACATGGGTCGCCCGGATGTGGCCAAGGGCGTTAATCACCCCGATTTCCAGCGCTTTTTAAAACTGTTGACGGATTGCGATAATATTTGGACCAAGGTCAGCTGCCCAGAGCGATTAACCCTACAAGCCCCTGATTATAGTGATGTAGTGCCGTTCGCCCGTACCTTAGTTGAGCAGTTTCCAGATCGCGTGCTCTGGGGCACCGACTGGCCCCATCCGAACATGAAATCTCACGTGCCGGACGATGGACACTTAGTCGATGTAATTCCACTAATTGCACCGACCGCAGCGCTACAGCGAAAGCTGTTAATTGACAACCCGCGTCGCTTATACTGGGATAATTAAAACGGCCAAAGATTGATGGCCTAGACAACGGCAGTGCCCTGTAGGCGTGTTTAAATCCGCGTTATAGGGATGTCTGAATAGAGCGGCTCTGCCCTGCATCGGTAGAAATTATGGTTCGAAACAGGAGTTACTTATATGTCATATCTTGACAACAAAACCGCTATTCCCGGTACTATTTTGTTTGATGGGCAACAGTCCCGCAAAGGTTATGGATTGAATAAAATGTGTTTTTCTTTTAATCAGGAGAGCGCGCGAACAGCGTTTATAGATAATGAGCGCCGCTACTGTGAAAAATTTAATCTCAGTGAAGGTCAGATAATCGCTATTGAGGAGAGAGATATTTTGAGTTTACTTGAACAGGGCGGCAGTATTTATTATTTAGCCAAATTCGCCGGTTTACTCGGTAAAAACATGCAGGACATTGGCGCGTTACAAACAGGTTTAACCCTGGCAGAATTTAAACAAAAATTGCTGAAGGCAGGAGAATAATTATGGCGAAAATCATAGGGGCCATTGGCTCGTCTCATATTCCCGCTGTCGGTATGGCCATCGCCAAGCAACTACAACAAGAGCCTTACTGGAAAAGTTTTTTTGATGGACACCAGCCGCTGTGGAATTGGCTAAATACCAACAAACCTGATGTGGCCATTGTTTTTTATAACGATCACGGCCTTGAATTCTTTTTGGATAAAAAGCCGACGTTTTCGATTGGCGCTGCTGAACAGTACATCAGCTACGATGAGGGCTGGGGACTCGCCACCATTGCCCCTATTCAGGGAGACCCTGATTTATCTTGGCATATTTGCAACAGCCTGGTTGAAGACGAATTCGATATTTCCATCTGTCAGGAGCTCGGGGTAGATCATGGCTTAACCGTGCCGATGCAATTAATGTTTCCAGGTGATCCCAATTATGCGGGTATCAAAGTGATTCCTGTGGTGATCAATTGCGAGTTGCATCCGATGCCCTCCTTGAAGCGCTGTTATAATCTCGGTCAGGCCATCGCCCGAGCCGTAGAGTCATACGACAAAGATTTGAAAGTGGTCGTCTTGGGTACTGGTGGCCTCTCCCATCAACTCGACGGCCAAGCGGCGGGAAGAATCAACAAAAAATTCGATCTGATGTTATTGGACTACTTGGTTAAAGACCCTGAATATCTATTCAAATATTCGATCCGCGACATGATTGAAGCAGCTGGCGCTCAGGCGGTAGAATTTAACATGTGGATGGGCATGAGAGGGGCGCTGCCGGGCAAGGTAGAGCAGTTGCATTTAAATTATAGCGTGCCCATTTCCAACACTGGCGCAGGCACAATGCTGTTATCCAACACTTAGCCCGACTATTACACCCAATCGTTAATCTGCTTTCAGCACGCCATTGCATACAATCTCCAAGCTAGGGCGAATTCATAATCACCCGCTGACAAAAGCAGCGGGGCTGCTCAAACCGAACATCAGCGCTAGCCTAGCGCTGCTGTTAATATGGTAGACCCACATAATTTTCAGCGAGGGATTTAAGGGCCGCGGGCGAATTGAAAATATAGTCCAATTCCGCCGTTTGCATGCGGTGGGTAAAGTCACCATTTTCCCCTGCGCCACTCGGTAATTTATGCAGCAAACTGGTCATCCACCACGAGAACCGCTCAGCTTTCCACACTCTTTTTAACGCCGTCTCCAAATAGCCATCTAAACCGCTTTCATCACCGTCATGGTAGTATTGAATCAAGGCATTGGATAAATAGTGGATATCGGACGCCGCTAAATTCAGCCCTTTAGCGCCTGTTGGTGGCACAATATGTGCTGCATCACCCGCAAGAAACAGGTTTCCATAGCGCATATTCTCACAGACGAAACTTCTTAATGGCGCGATTGACTTCTCGATTGACGGCCCAGTGACCAAGTTTTTCGCCACCTCGGTGGGCAATCGTAAGCGCAGTTCATGCCAAAACTTATCATCAGACCAATCCTCAACCCTATCGCTTAATGGCACTTGTAGATAATATCGGCTCAAATTGCTATGTCTCATACTACAGAGCGCAAAGCCGCGATCATGGCTAGCGTAAATAAGTTCGTGTGAAATAGGCGGTGTTTCTGACAGGATACCAAGCCAGCCAAACGGATAGACCTTTTCAAACGTTTTTAAGTCACCTGCAGGAATGGCCTGACGACTTGCCCCATGAAATCCGTCACAGCCGACCACAAAATCACAGGCTAGTTGATGATTTTCGCCACCCCTAGAAAAATGTACTTTAGGTTGTTTGGTATGGATACCTTCTATGTTAGTCACTTCAGCTTCCTCGAGAATAACACCCCCCATTGCTTTACGAGCGGCATATAAATCTCGCGTTATTTCTGTTTGCCCGTAGACCATGACACCAGCACCGACTAAACCCTTCAAATCTATGCGTGCACTGCGCCCGTTATAACAAATTTGAAAGCCATCATGCATAGCGCCATTTTTTAGCATAGGTTCAGCAACCTCAGCTGTATGTAACAAATCCACCAGCCCCTGTTCTAACACCCCCGCTCTAATTCGTTTTAAGACATACTCCTGAGTTTTTCGCTCAAGCACAACATTATCAATACCCTGTAAATCCAACAATTGCGATAAAATCAAACCGGATGGCCCACCGCCAATAATAGCCACTTTTGTGCGCATCTCTCTCTCCCAATAATCATTATTATCATGAGTATTTTAAATAAATCCGCTGATATTTAAATGGACAGATATGATTATAATTTGTATATTTACAACATTTGAAAATTGAAAAACATAATGACTGAGACGATACCAAACTACATTCTCTACGGAGAATACGACGACCAACGGTTTCCAGATTATCTTCACATTGAGTCAATTCGTGCGAGGAGCCTGCAGACAGATTGGAAATTCCGGCCGCATCAGCATCACAACTTGCATCAATTTTTTTATATCCTGAAGGGGGGCGGAACAGCTCAAATTGAGCATAGCGAGTTTGACTTAATCGACCAGCACTTTATTAGTATTCCACCTCTGGTAGTCCATGGTTTCAAATTCACCCCAGACACCCAGGGGTGGGTACTATCTATTCCCGATGTCTATTTACGCAACATTGTCAAAGATGAGCCAACTATCATCAATCATTTTGCCGCTGAATTCGATTTCATATGCGAAAGCGGTGAATTACAGTCCGACATTTTAAGTATCTTTACCGCCATAAAGAAAGAGCATGAAGGAGACCAACTCACTCGAAATTTCGCTTTAAAATGCCAAGTCAGCCTGCTCATTTCAAAAATATTGACCTCCAACCCCAACCTTAAAGTGCACAACCATAAAACCGACCTTAAGCAACATAACTCACTGGTATTATTTCAACATAAAATCAACAAACACTTTAAGAGTCGCTGGTCAGTGGCTGAATATGCAAGGTCTATTAATATTACCCCCACCCATTTAAACCGATTGTGTCGATCTTCTTTCAACAAATCTGCATCCGATCTCATTCATACAAGAACACTGTTAGAAGCCAGAAGATTATTAATTTATACAAATAGGTCAATTTCAGCTATTGCCGATGAATTGGGCTATTATGACCTCGGCCATTTCTCGAAGTTCTTTCATGCAAAAACCGGCAGAAAACCAACCGCTTACAGGAAAGATTCCATCAAAGCATTTCAGGGTTAATCAGATTGAAAATAAGCTTTTCTCACCCCGATCTAACGGGTAATAAAAGGTTAGCTATCCAATAAAAACCATCATACTGCCCGATACAGACCATAAAAAAGTACCTGCAGGGGCCGATATGCGCTTGCTAATCAGTGGCACTCCAGAGCAGCGTGTCTCACCTGCACATAAGTAGAGCGGTGGTGCATGCAACTGTTAGTGAATGTTGGTAGGTTTTAACCCGGATATTGCATGCAATGCCGTGATGATAACGGCACTGATAGTAGTAGAAGTACCACCTTGCTACCTGGTACCTCTATTGATATCCCCAGGGGTACAACTTTTTGGTAGCGCAACCCATCAACTAGCGATTTGAAATTTAGCTGCGTGACGAAACCGCCCTGGCCAATGAGTCAGAGGCTAGCTACCTTAAAGACCAAGAATGGCAACCGACACTATCATCCAATGCAGCGCAAGACATCCCAGTCACCCGTTCACCAGAGTTCGATTAAAATTCTTGCCAGCAACCATAGTTATATGCAAAGCCTGCTAATATACTTCACTATTTGCGCTACTAGATAATTGAAATCACTCATATTGCCCCCATTGATAGTCTCTCAATCTTTACGATGACCTGCGGTCAAACATTGGCAGAACATTGCATTTAGGCTCCCAGCAGGTATATTTAAAAAGATATCTTTAGCTCGCTAAAAGATAGTGCTGAACCATCGTCAATATCATCAAAAAATAGTAGACGACAGGTCGGCTGATGACCATCATTCAAGGTAGATTGAAGCTCCAAATGACAGGAAGTAGTACCGCGCTGGCACAAGATGCCCGCCCACACCAAAAGGCTTTGGCAATGCAGACAACACTCAAAAAATTTATCTATACCTACAGTGCTAGGGACCAAGTTAAAGTCTTATTAATGACTTTATTTATTTTCCCGGTCTTGTATTTCTCCCTTGAACTGCCCAAACAAATCATCAACGAGGCCATCGCAGGTGATGGCACTCGCACCCTCTTTGGCGTGCAATTCGACCCCATCAACTTCTTACTGCTACTCTGTGCAGTCTTGCTACTGACAGTGTTGATCAATGGCGCATTCAAAATGCGCATCAATACCTACAAAGGTATTATCGGTGAGCGCATGGTACGGCGCCTTCGCTTCCAATTAGTTTCGCAGGTACTGAAGTTTCCCCCCTCGCAATTTCAACGCACTTCACAGGGGGAGATCATCTCCACCATTACCTCAGAGACAGAGCCTCTGGCTGGCTTTATCGGCGACAGCGTCGCGCTACCGCTGTTTCAAGGCGGCACTATGCTGACCATCTTGATTTTCATGTTTATGCAAGATCCAATACTGGGACTTGTGTCAATTTCTATGATCCCGCTGCAAGCCTATATCATTCCAAAAATGCAGAAGAAACTGAACGCCTTAAAAAAACAGCGAGTGATAGTGGTTCGCCATTTCTCTGGACAGATAGGCGAGTCGGTGGACGGCCAGCGTGACATCAAGATAAATGGCACCCAAGCCTATCATTTAGCCCATTTTTCCAAAACCTTGGGTCACTTATTTACCATTCGCCTGAATATATTTCAGCAGAAATTTTTTATGAAATTTATCAATAATTTCCTAAATCAGCTGCCACCTATATTGTTCTATGCAGTCGGTGGTATTTTGGTCATTCAAGGCCAGCTGAGTATCGGTGCATTAGTGGCGGCGTTAACCGCCTTCAAAGATCTGGTATCCCCCTGGAAAGAGTTACTCGCATACTATCAGCAATATCAAGACTCCAAAGTTAGATACCAGGCCATCCAAGAGCAATTTAACCCGGCTGATCTGATTAAATCCACCGCCAACAATGGCACTAACCGTCCTGATTTCAGTGCCGATTTACACATTAATCACCTCTACATCAAAAATGAGCGTGGTGATTACATCAGTAAAAATATTCAGTTAAAGATCCCCCCCGGCAGCCATATCAATATTGTCAGCGACAACGAGACCATGTTGCGAAAATTGACCATGAACATCTTAGGATTAGAACCCTTTGGCGCCGGTGATATACGCTTAGGATCAACAAATTTAAGCAAACTTGCCAGTGAAGAACTCAGCAGAGGCATAGCCTATATAGGCCCAGAGCCTTTCATGGTAGAGGGCACTATCTTACAGAATATCAACTACGGTTTACGTCGCTTAGAGCCCAGTCGCAACTTATCGCTATTAAGCCCTGATCAACTACTCGCCATTGAGGAGTCCATAGCGTCAGGTAATAGCCCCGCAGATACCGATGAAGCCTGGACCGATTTTTCCCAGGCGGGGGTTAAGGACTGGAAAGAGTTGTCCATCTGGCTACAAGACGTTATGTCGGCCATCGGCTCTCGGCGAATGGTGTTTGAATTCGGTCTCAAAGATCATATCGACCCCCAGGCCATTGGGCCCACTATGCACGATAAATTCGCCCTGACCAAGGAGGATTTGTTCACCAATTTACGCGGCGTGCAAGCCAGTACTCTAATCGAGCGCTTTGGGGTGAATAGATACAATTCGCAACTCAGCGTGGTGGAAAACATTGCCTTCGGCCTCATCGACAACCAAAATGAGCATCAGATTTTACAAACCATTTGCACCAGTGAGCAGTTTATTAAAGTGCTGCAAGACACCGGTCTCTATCAAACCTTACGCGACATCGGTGAGAAACTGGCTTACCGCATCATTCATCAGATGGAAGATAATATCTTCGATGATAAGCTAGACAATAGTTACGCTTCTTATGATGTCGAGTGTATTCGCACCCAGCTCACCAAGTGTATCGGTCATCCTGAACATCTGCCAAGCTGTGAGTTTCTGCTGGCCATGGCACTGGGTTTAAGGATCAAAGACCATACCGAACAATGGATAGATAGCAGTTTACAACTGCAAATAATCGCGTTGCGCGCTCAGCTGATCAACGCGCCAATCACCCGCTTTTTCCGCTACTTTGAACCACTGCGTAAAGGGCGCATGAACCACCGCCTGAACGTGATGGAAAACTTACTTTGGGGCTTCGAGAGACAGCCTGAAAATAATGATAAGCACCAGCAACTGGTGGACATTGTCGAGCAGGCCCTGATTGAAAACGAGGCTGAGGCCCTAGTATTAATTGTGATAGGCCTATCGCAAGTGGGGATTCGCGGCGAGCGCCTCCCGCTGCCGGCCAAACAGAACATTCAGTTAATCCGCGCACTGATCAGGCGGCCTAAAATCCTGCTGATGCACAATGCACTGCCGGCTAAAAACAATCAGGAGATCGATGAATTACTGCACGGGATCAAAAGTATCTTACCGGATACTCGGGTGATTATTTTCTCCAGTAAACCCCGCGGCAGCGCCTATTTTCGTGACGGCTATCAATTAGACCAACATGGTATCCACCCACATCTGATCAATGCACTCGCTTTAGGATGATCGTATTACCGGTTACTGAAGTATTAGGGCAGATAATTAGTGCACTCTCAGCCGGCGATGAAGCCGTCTTAGAGGCCCCGCCCGGAGCGGGTAAAACCACCTTGGTGCCACTAGCCCTATTAGATCAGCCCTGGCTTGCGGGGCAGAAAATTCTGTTATTAGAACCCCGGCGTATCGCGGTCAAATCGGCGGCCCTGCGCCTAGCTGAAAATTTAGGACAGCCCGTGGGCCAGCGTATTGGTTACCGAATGCGCTTGGAAACCAAGGTTGGCGCCAACACCCAACTCGAAGTGATCACCGAGGGTATTTTAACCCGCATGTTACAGCGCGATCCAAGTTTAGAGGGTGTGGGCTTAATCATTTTCGATGAGTTTCACGAGCGCAGTCTCGACAACGATTTGAATTTGGCGCTGTGCCTCGAGGGGCGAGCATTATTTCGCGATCAGCTGCCCCTGAAACTACTGCTGATGTCGGCGACATTAAACGGCGCCAGCAGTGCCAAAATACTCGGTGATGCCCCAATTATCAGCAGTCAGGGGCGCAGTTATCCGGTCGATATAATCCACAGTACGTTTAGAGCCAAGCTTGGACAGCATGTGACACTTGAGAGCAGAATAACTAACTTGGTGTTACAAGTATTGACGCAACGCAGCGGCAGTATCTTAGTCTTTTTACCCGGACAGCGCGAAATACACCAAGTGGCGCAGCTACTCGGGCAATCCTTTGCACTGGCCGATGAAAATGTGGAGATTGCACCACTGTATGGTAATTTACCTTTTGCACAGCAACAACAGGCCATTAGGGCTGTGGATAAAGGTCGGCGCAAGATAGTATTGGCCACTAATATCGCCGAGACCAGCATCACCATTGAAGGGGTGGAAACCGTCATCGACTCGGGACTGTGTCGACGTGCCAAATACGATGCAAATACCGGTCTGACCCGTTTAACCACCCAAAAAATATCCCAGGCCTCTAGTGTACAGCGTGCGGGACGGGCGGGACGCACCGCCCCCGGCGTTTGCTATCGACTCTGGAGCTCTGAGCAACAGCAGAGTTTAGCGCCCTTTGAAACCCCGGAAATCCTCAGTGCTGACCTCTGTCATTTAGTGCTAAACCTCTATCTGTGGGGTAATAGTGATGTCAGCGAGCTCAAATGGCTCAGTCCACCCAGATCAGGCCAAATTACGCGCGCCACCGAGTTGTTAGTTAGACTGGGCGCGCTGCAGAAAAAGTCAGAGCAACTGCAGTTGACGGAACACGGAGAAAATATGTGCCGCTTGCCAATGCCCCCCAGGCTGGCACACTTATGTATCAGCGGGGCACAAAAAGGTATCGCGAGTCTAGCTTGTGATTTAGCCGCGCTACTCGCCGAGGGCGATCCACTCAAAGAGCGCGCTAGTGATTTAGCCCAGCGCTTGCAGGCACTGGCCAACCCGCGAAAATTTAACAGCCATGCATGGCAGCGGATTAGAACCCAGAGTAGACAATATCAGCAGCTGTTAAAAACCCTTAAACTTGGCACCGCCACCTCGGCCCAATCACTAGATATGGCACAGCAAATAGCGCTACTGGTCGCCATCGCCTGGCCCGAGCGAATCGCCCAGCGTCGCACTATCGATAGTAGTCAGTATAAACTCGCCAATGGCCGCGCTGCTAATCTGCACAGTAGCGATTATTTGCAAAAGAGCGAGTATTTAGCCATTGCCAATTGTGGGGGACGCGAGGGGCAGCAATCTGACCAAATCTACCTGGCTTGTCCACTAGATATCACACTATTTGATAGTCACTTAGCCCCCCTAACCCAGCGGGTACAATCTCTGCGCTGGGATGATAAAACGCAGCGGATCCAGGCGAGCGATAACTACTGCCTGGGCGAATTGATCTTGCGCAGTCGCAGAGCGACCATCGTCGACCTCGATAAAAAGCGCCTCCTGATGCTCCAACTGCTGGAAAAACGCGGCTTAAGCTTGCTCCCCTGGACTAAAAATTTATTGCAACTGCGCGATAGAGTGAATTTTTTACAGGCCAATACCAGCGCTGCCAAGCAGTGGCCAGACCTGTCGGATCAACATTTATTATCGACTTTAAATCTCTGGCTGCGCCCTTTTCTCAGTGACGGTTTTGTCCAGAGCTTTCGCCTGCTGGCGCATTTTAACGACCTAGACCTGCACAACATTATCCACAACATGCTGCCCTGGCCACTGCCATCCCAACTAGATGAGCAGGCACCGGTGAGTTTCACCGTGCCATCGGGCTCTAAAGTGGCGATTGATTACTCGCAAAACCCACCCATTTTGGCGGTTAAACTACAGGAAATGTTTGGTTGCACCACCACCCCCACCATTGCCTCTCAGGGCAAAGGTGGCGGTACCGCACTGCAGTTACACTTGCTCTCGCCAGCGCGAAAACCACTGCAAATTACTCAGGATATCGCCAATTTCTGGCAGACAGCTTACATCGAAGTAAAAAAAGAGATGAAGGGCAAGTACCCACGACACCCCTGGCCAGATGACCCACTGAGTTTTGCCCCCACCAAAAAAACCAAGCGCAAGTTGGCGATGGACAAGTCCAGGGGATAGGTCTTTAGTCTTTAGTCTTTAGTCTTTTAACTAACGACTTACGACTTACGACTTACAACTTACGACTTTCAACTTACAACTTACAACTTACAACCTTCTACTTTCTAGGTTTTACATTGAAAATATTATTACTCAGCGCCTACGATGCCGACAGCCACAAGTACTGGCGCGAGGGCTTAGTCGCCCATTTATCCGAACATCAATGGACGGTTCTCACCTTGCCTGGGCGTTATTTTTCCTGGCGGGTGCGCGGCAATAGTATGAGTTGGGCCTTTGGTGAACAGGCCGATATTCTACGAGCTTCATACGATTTAGTCATCGCCACTTCGATGACGGATCTCTCCGCACTGCGGGGTTTTATACCCTCGCTTGGCCACATTCCGACACTGGTTTATTTTCATGAAAATCAATTTGATTATCCCGCCACCCAAGCGGCACGCACAGCTGTTGAGCCACAAATATTAAACATTTACACAGCGCTGGCCGCCGATCAACTGGCCTTTAACAGTCAGTACAACTTAGATACTTTTATCACTGGGGTCAGTGCGCTGCTGAAAAAACTGCCGGATCAAGTCCCGGCTAATATTGCACGAAAATTACGAGCCAAAGCTTGTGTATTAGCGGTGCCCTTGCAGATTAATAAGCTCACGGATCCACCTCTCTCGCCGCTTGACTGGCATCGCTATAATGGTCGTAAAGCCACAGAGCGGCCCCTGTTGATTGCCTGGGCCGCCCGCTGGGAATACGACAAAGGCCCGGATAGATTACTGGCATTTGTTCAGGCATTAGAGCAAACTGGGTTAGATTACAGACTCTGTATATTAGGTCAGAAATTTCGTCAAGTTCCCGTTGAATTTAGCCAGTTACGGCGAGATTTCAGCCACAGAATTGACCAGTTTGGTTATGTCGACAGTGCCGTTCAATACCGCCAATGGCTACTCTGTGCAGACATATTCTTCTCCAGTGCGATCCACGAATTCCAGGGTCTGTCTGTTTTAGAAGCCGCCGCAGCGGGTTGCGTGCCACTGCTCCCCAATCGACTGGTATACCCGGAATTATTCCCAGATCACTGTCTCTATCACGGTGCTGCAGACCTGGCAACCGAGGCGAATAACGCGGTAGAAAAAGCCCAACAACAGTGGCAATTAATCCAGCGCGGAACATTTCCAGTGTTCAATTCCCCCCTGAGCTGGACCGAGCTAAAGGACAAATACCAGCAACTAATGGAAAAAACCGTCGCCAGTAAAACCTAACCCGATATTTCCAACTGATCTAGAGACTAGCCAATCCACCGTAGGGACAGACCTGTTGACTAGCGTAATATGATCGAAAATAGCGCTAGCACTGCTATACCCAGATTAGCTCTCTGAATAACAGAGCTCAAGTAAATCCCTGTTGATGCTCTGGGTAAGGTCGAGTGAGAGCTGCACTAGATCTTCAGTAGCATTGACCGCAACCGGAGTCATAAGTAGGGCACTGGACGGTACAGAGAGGCCGACATCGACCAGTAAATCATCCACATCGGTGGTTTTATGTTGCAGTATTTGCTCACTGAACGGTGCGCTGCTGCTCGCAATTGAGCTTTGATAGTTTAGCCAGATATCATCCATATCTTGACTTACCCCTTCAGTGTTGGTCCAGCTTGACCTAAGTCCCGCCCAACTGTCTTGATTTTTTTCGTCGATAACCTGAGCCACTAAGTCGATAAAATTCACTCCCGCCTCTTCTAAACTAAACAATTCACCCAATTGCACTCGGCCGTCGCTATTGGCGTCCTGCCACAACTGTAAGTCTTGATAATGGCTATCTTCGGCATCCAGCCGGTTATCTGAATTTGAGTCGAGATCGCGCAGCGCATCAAAACCGTCCACTGCTTTGGTGCCGTCACTTTTGATACTGTGTTCACCAAACAACTCACTGGCATCGTCAATCTGGCCATTGCCGTTTTTATCCCAGACCAAAAAAGCATCATCGCTACCCACCCAGGCAGTACGATCGATGACACCGTCGGCATCGATATCAAAATTGACACCTTCTGCCAAGGTTAATAATTCAACCCCATCGCCATCTAGGTCTAAAATTAATGGCGTTACGCTGGCATCACGATAGTCTACTTCGGCACCACCATTGCTATCGTCCAAGCCCGCCGCACCCGTGTCGAGCGAGCCGTTGACATCGGCGTAAGTGGCGGCGACGGCAATCACACCCGCCTCTAAACGGTCGATATCGCTGTCGTTATCGCTGTCGGTGTCCAGAAAATCAGGGTTGTCGGTGGCATCGCTGTTGACGGGAATCAGACCGATAGAAGCCGCCGCACTCGTATCGCCGACATTGGCATCGTAGGCGTCATCTAAACCATCGCCATCGGCATCAATGCCCAATGGCGCAATGTAACCCGCAGTACTTTGCGCCTCGACGTTATCGGCGATACCATCATTATCGCTATCTAAGTCGAGCCGATTGATTAATAAATCCCCATCTTGATCGCCAACTTCATTGATATCTAAGATACCGTCGTTATCATCGTCAATATCAATACTATTGATGATACCGTCGCCGTCGGTATCGGCACTGTCGATCGTGATGGTTAACGTCGCGGCAGCATCCGCGCTGTAAATACCGTCGGAGAGTTTGAAGTCAAAACTTGCCAGCGAGGTACCGACGACAGCTGCAACGGGTAAAAAGCTCAGATAACCGGCAGTAATATCGGTTGCGCTGATTTTTTGCCCAAGGGTCACATTTTGCCAGTCACTGCCGTCATACCACATCAGCGCCCCAACCCCGGCACTGGGTAAGCTGATAATTTCGACTTCAGTTAGCGCTTCTTGACCCGCTACCGCGTTGAACTGCAGATCACTCAGTTGCACGGTATAGGGGGTATCTTCGCTGGCGATTAAGGTGCTAGCAATCTGATCTACACCTTCGCCGACCGGCGTTATCGTCACACTCAAGTTAATTTTCTTTACCCCTAAAGTGTCACTACCATCGGTACTTGTGGCCAGCAATACCAAGTTGATACTACCATTCACGTTGGCTGGTGGTGTTAAGCTAATAGAATTTAGATCCCAAGTGCTGATGTCGACCTTATTGCTGCCACTAGTCGCGGTAAAGGATACAGCTCCACCACCGTTTCCCGCGGTCAAAGTACCGCTTAACACATAACCATCGGGGATCTGATCCAATTCAA
>JABSRA010000081.1:12085-18885 GCA_013215445.1 Oceanospirillaceae bacterium | reverse complement strand
AGGTCACCACTTGGTTATCAGTAATACTGGTAACATTGTCGTCTTTATCTCTCACCCGCACTTTGTAGTCGACCGTCTCGCCGTTAGTTCGCGTAGTACCACTAGGCTCGGTGAAACTCCAGGCTTTGTTAGCGGCTACAAAGGTTGTCACCTGTACATAAGTAGTGCCGCCATCCAGACTGATTTCAATCGTGTCACCATCCACCGTGCCGGTCACCGTGCCGCTGATGGTTAGACCGTTTACATCATTGGTACGGAAGTCGTTATTGACACCGCTGTCTTCGCTGATCGCGGTGATGTCGATAGAGGTCAAAGAAGTACTTGGGGTGGTATCTACCTTCAAGGTAACCGCATCACTGGGAAGACTTGTATTACCTGCAACATCGGTTACTGTCGTAGTGACAACATAGTCTCCATCTGGAACCAGGTCGGCTTTAGGAATTACCACCGGTATGGTATCGCCGACATTTTTTCCAAATGGAATCTTTACTGACACTGTGCTAGTAACGCCACCTTTGGTGACATTTACCGTGATTGTATCGCCTGGAACCGCGCCGGTGGGAATCGCTACATTCACCTGCACACCATCGGCTAATTCAGTAGCATTGACGACACCACCGTCATTATCTGGAATTGCGATAGAGGGCTTTTCCGGAGCTTTAGTATCTAAGATAAAATGCGCCAGGTTAGCAGCTTCAACGTATGCAAATGTCCCAGGAGGGGCCACGAAAACCTTTATATCAAACTGACCTTGTACGTACTCACCTGCCGATTGAAGAAATGACTTCGCAATGACCAAGGTTACACGCTGATTTACCGTATCGATGATATCTACTGTTATCGACTGCACCACCACTGTTGTAAATGTAGAACTTCCGGGTTTAGATATCTGTATAGCCACGGTGGAATTTTTAGTAATTTCCAGTCCGGTATCCTGCAGATTAATCTGATAAGCGATACCGTCATCAGCTTCTGCCTTTGAGACTATACCTGCCTCATTAACGGTAACTTCAGGTATATTCTTAATTGCAAGTTGCAGATTAACATCCCCAACCCCTGCAGTTTGTACTGTATTACCCTTTTTGTAAGAAGAGGTTGTTTTAACCAAGTTGCCAGCATTGTTCTGGTTAACACTGGTGCCCGACAAACTTATTTCGGTTATCCCCAATGAAGCTAAAGATTTGAGTTCTCCCGCATCCAGCTCTCCATCGCTATCAAGATCTTGCCAGACTTGAAGATCCTTAAATTTGGTATCTGACGCGTTTATTACACCATTGCTCTGCCCATCTCCGTCTGAATCTATATTGGCTAGCGCCTGAAACCCGCTAGTAGCCTTCTTGCCGTTTGACAATACCATCTGATCACCAAACATCTCATCGGCGGTGATGGCTCCGTCAGTGTTTTTCTGTAACACCAAAAAACCGTCGGTCGGAGCCACCCAACCCATGGTATCTTTATCGCCGTCACCGTCAATATCAAACTGGACACCAGCACCTACGCCGATTAAATTTAAGCCGTCACCCAGCAAGTCCAAAATTATTGGGTCGCCTACTGGCTCGGTTTTGTTGATAGAGGCACCTAAACTTATCGCTAGGTTGAGCGGCCCACTCAACTGACTGACATTACCTGCAGGATCAGTAACTTTTGTGTACACATGAACTGCATATATACTGCGAATAAAGTCGCCTGATGTATCCACTGCATCATTTAGCTGAAACTCTGGCCGCTCTGACTTCCAGGTCAACTTCCCTTCACTGTCTGCTACTACCTTCGCGGTAGAAAGCACTGCTAGGTTATTTATGTCATAAACCGTCCCGGAGGGTTGACCTTTAAAAAGCTGTTTTATCTGCGAGGAAATATGATAATCCAACCTGTCATAGGGCTCCCCACTATTTGTTTTACCATCCGCCAACAAGCTAGCGTACGCATAGTAGGTAATCGTTGAACCTACTTCCGCAGTGGTACTCTCCCCCGTAAACAGCGGCCGGAGTGCCGCTGTAGTATCATCGGTATCAGTGCCTACTTTAGTGCCAAATCTTTCAGCAAAAAAATCACTCGCCGGGGCTAGGTCCGGGGCTTGTGGATCAACCGACGTATCGACTTTTAAGGTAATAGGGTCACTAACTGGGCTTTTATTGCCCGACGGATCGCTCACTTGAACAGTCACAGCATAGTTTCCGTCAGTAGCTATGGTATCTTTAGGAATGAGAATCGAAACAGATTCACCCGGCGTATCACTGGCTTTAACGGTGTAGGGGATTTCCACCGCAGTACCGCCGCCGGACGGAGTTATCTTAAGGGTAATGGTATCTCCTGGCTGTGTGCCGGGCGGTACCTTAATATTTACCGGAACACCGCCATCGGAGGCTAGTTCACCGGGATTAACCCCCCCTGCCCCATTTTCCGGAATAGTGATATCGGTTGGCTTTTCGGGCGTGACAGTATCTACTTTGACTTCAATCGGATCACTAGTGGTGCTAACGTTACCGGTCTGGTCGGTCACTGTCGTAGTGATCACGTAATCACCATCGGGGCTGAGGGTAGTCGCAGGAATGGTCACTGCCACTGTATCCCCGGGATTACTTCCCGCGGGCACGGTCACAGTGACTGGCACAGTCGTGCCGTCTTTGGTCACATTGACGGTAATAGTATCGCCGGGCTGGGTGCCGGCGGGCAATACCACGCTGACTGGTACTCCATTGGCATGTTCGACGGCATTGACCCCTCCATCACCAGCTTCGGTTATACTCGTCGCCGGTTTACCGGGCGCGACAGTATCGACATTAACGGCTACCGGATCGCTGGCGTTGCTGACAGTGCCTGCCTGATCTGTCACGGTTGAAGTAATAATGTAACTACCATCTGGTTGAAAAGTACTGCCGGGGAGAAGCACACTGGCCGTTCCGATGGCTAGTTGCACCGCAGTTACTAGGTGCGTGACAGGGACTATAGAACCATCAGGTTTGGTGATTAACAAAGTGATAGTATCGCCCGCTACCGTCCCTGTAGGCAAAGTAACATTGGCAATAGTGCCATCGGCAAGTTCTAATGCGCTTAAACCATTGGCGGCCTCGGGCAGAGTAACAATAGGACTAGGCAACGTAGTACCTGCTCCACCAAGAGCCGTGGTCTCTGCAGCCGGAAATATTTGCTCTGAGTTCAACGCCGAAAACAAACGTGCATCTTGAGCAGTCGTTTCAAAGCCAATAGTGTCAATTGCACCAGTATCAGCTAATGTTGTGACTCTTTGGACACGAACAAAACTCGAACCTTCACTGTCAAGACCGCCGGGGCCACCAGCTCCAGTTGCCCCACCTGCAGCTGTTACCTCCGCCCCAATAGTGGGATCTGCACCTGCTAACAAGGCCGCCTGAATAGCTTCTACACTTTTAGGATCAAGTATCTCTGCTACGGCTTCTGCCTGTCCAATCGTCTCTGCTCCCCCAGCTACCCATGTTTGATTAGATCCTATGAGGATAGTTTGGCCGTTAACTTGTAGCTCTACTTTTCCGTCAGCTGCAACGCTGATCAACTCATCAGACTCAATGCTATCACCTAGCCTTAACTCTCTCGAGCTTCCATCAGGTTTGATGGCTATTGCCTTACCAATTAATAAAGATACACGGCCAATTGTCATTGATCACTCCTTTGATCTCTTGAGCTTAAGAGATGCTAAACTATTTATTGATTAACCATAGATTAACTATTAATTAATACAACATGAATACGAATATATACGTAATATAAACGCTACACCCATTGTTGAAAACTGTACCGTGGTACAGTTTGACTAATTATTTCAACAATATTGGCTACATAGGTGCCTTATTACTGTCGCTAAAGTGGCTAAGTCCTGTTCATAAACACAAAACTAATCTGTTGCTGAGTTCATTAGCTCATCCCTGTGCCTGAGAATATCCCAATGTTTGCGCTGCGGGCTTAAAACCGCCTAATCTACACAAACAGGGGCACGCGGATTAGCGCAAGGCAGCGCAGCAGCATGACCAGTCCTTTCCAATCTGTCTGGCCCCGTTACCGCGCCCTGCTATCACCCCTTACCTACAGAGCTACTGTGCTCAGTAATACCGCGTTAAGAAACGGCTCAACATACTAATTTTTATCAATAGAACCCGCCGTTTAGGCCGTTTTTTTGCTGTCTTGTTCGGCTTGTTGCCCTATACACATTGACTGAATAACTAAGCACCTAACAAGGCACGTCTTACACAGCGTTTTTCACAACGGGCCAATACTTGAATTTTGAGAGGCTCTTTTTCATAGACCTCTAGATAAATATAGAAAAGATTTTCAATTTTTCAATTAGTTACTTGCAGTGATTACGCATTTTTATCCGCTAACTTTCACGCGTTGATTAGATTAATTTTTTGCGTAATACTTGAAATGACGAGTACGCTCCACATATAAAACATATCTATCTACTAGGAATGTATGTATGAGCGCGAATCAACACCACAAATTAATCATTTTAGGATCGGGTCCAGCAGGTTATACAGCCGCCATCTATGCCGCTAGAGCCAATCTAAACCCGGTGGTCATCACAGGCATGCAAGCGGGTGGTCAACTCACTACGACTACCGATGTAGATAATTGGCCTGGAGATGTCGATGGTGTGCAAGGTCCTGAATTAATGCAGAGAATGCAGCAGCATGCCGAACGATTTGATACCCAAGTAATTTTTGATCACATCAATACCGTCGAACTCAGTCAAAGACCCTTTACCTTAACCGGCGATTCGACTACCTATACCTGTGATGCACTGATTATTTGCACCGGGGCTAGCGCTCAGTATCTCGGGCTCCCTTCCGAAGAGGCTTTTATGGGTAAAGGTGTCAGCGCCTGCGCCACTTGTGATGGTTTTTTCTATAAAAATCAAGATGTCGCAGTTATCGGCGGAGGTAATACTGCCGTTGAAGAAGCCCTTTACCTGTCGAATATAGCCAAAAAAGTTACTCTTGTTCACCGCAGAGACAGCTTACGCGCTGAAAAAATATTGCAGGACAAGCTCTTTGAACGGGCTAAGAATGGCAATATCGATATTATTTGGGACCATCAACTTGAAGAAGTCCTAGGCACTGATATGGGTGTCACAGGGATCAGAATTAAACACAGCAAAAGTGACAAAACCCAAACGTTAGCGGTAATGGGCACTTTTATTGCAATCGGACATAAGCCCAATACCGATTTATTCAACGGTCAACTACAGATGAAAGATGGCTATCTAACCATTACCTCTGGCTTACAGGGTAACGCCACCCAGACAAGTACCAAAGGTGTATTTGCCGCAGGCGATGTCTGCGATCATATTTACCGTCAGGCAGTCACTTCGGCAGGCGCTGGCTGTATGGCAGCGTTAGATGCAGAAAAATATTTAGACGACCTTTAACCTCAGGAGTTTTACTATGATTAAGATTGGCGACACTATTGCACCCTGCACTTTGAAAACGATGGGCGAAACAGGCCCAGTTGAATTTGATACCGCAATTGAATTCAAGGGCAAAAAAGTAGTTCTTTTTGCGGTTCCCGGTGCTTTTACGCCCACTTGCAGCGCCTCTCATTTGCCGGGCTACATTGAACATTATGCAGCATTCATGCAATTGGGCGTGGATCTTATTGTCTGCATTTCTGTCAATGATGCTTTCGTTATGCATGCTTGGGGCGAGAGCGCCCAGGCCAAAAATATCGTAATGCTCGGGGATGGCAATGCAGACTTTACCAGAGCCGTTGGCCTGGACAAAGACGCCAGTGCTCATCAAATGGGCATAAGATCAAAACGTTATGCAATGATTATAGAGAATGGGGTACTTTCATACCTCACCATTGACGAAAAAGGGCTCGATAGCACCGCAGCTGAAGAAATACTTAAACAACTGTAAATCTTATTCACAACCTAACCCGAATATTACCTGCATCGACTTAAGCAGCATTATCACAGCGCATGTTTTATCCGGGCTAGGCCTATTTAATCCCCAACAATAGGCACCATTATATTTTGGCTATTCTTCTATGATTCCATGGCTCGATCAACAAACTTTGGTTTTTCCTCCTATCAATACTGCTTTAGCAGACCCTAATGGCTTATTGGCGGTCGGAGGAGACCTATCTCCTGACCGGTTAATAGCGGCATACCGCCAGGGAATATTCCCCTGGTTTAGCGATGAAGAACCCATTTTGTGGTGGAGTCCCTCACCTAGATGCGTGCTGAAACCCGCAGACTTACACATTTCTAAAAGCTTGGCCAAATTTATCAAAAAAACCTCGATGACACTGAGTATTGACCAACAATTTGATCAGGTGATAAATGCCTGCGCGCAATTGCGTAAAGACCAAGAAGGTAGCTGGATAACCGAGCATATGCAGCAGGCCTATCAACATTTATTTGATCGAGGTGTCGCCCATAGTGTTGAGGTATGGCAAGGGCAACATTTGGTTGGTGGGCTCTACGGCCTCGCTATCGGTAATGTTTTTTTTGGAGAATCAATGTTCAGTCGAGAATCAAATGCGTCCAAACTAGCCTTTTATCATTTGGTGCAACACCTGAGCAAACTAGGCTTTACCTTAATTGACTGCCAAGTACACAGTGAACATTTACAGAGTTTGGGTGCTAGCGAAATTTCGCGTGATGAGTTTCAAGCTTATCTCAGTAATATTGACACCGACCTCGCAGATAAACCCAGCCTTTGGCATAAATATACTGCCCCGTAACAAACTGCGGGGAATCAACCCTTTGATGAAAAATGAACAAGACATTAAAGAAACACCGAAATATAATATAAATCAATATG
>JABSRA010000081.1:0-12075 GCA_013215445.1 Oceanospirillaceae bacterium | reverse complement strand
AGTCTGCCTAAAGCAGGGGAGCCAGCCCCTACTGGGCGTGCAAATTTGTACCCCCAGCGCTTAGTTCAAAACTTAGGCAGCTTGAGAATTCCAGCGCTATAAATACTAAGGCACCTTGTAATTACGGCCGTTTATTGATTAACTAACCCTGTAGATTTTTATTAATCTTTATACAGGCTTTGATAATCCATGAAACAGCTCACTGAACTTCAATTTTTTGCAACAGGGGAGCACAGCTGTAGCTATATCGAGAATATTCAAGCTAAAACATTATTCATAGATCCTAATGATCGCATTAGTACCAATGTCTACACACAACTATCAGAATTAGGTTTTAGACGCAGTGGCACCCATATTTACCGACCGCACTGCGATAGTTGTCAGTCTTGTATTTCAATCAGGATACCCGCTAGCACTTTTATAATGTCGCGATCGCAGCGCAGAATCCACAATAAAAATCAGGATCTGGAAATATTTCAGTGTGCCACCAGATTTACCGATGAATATTATGATCTCTACCAGAATTACATCAACATCCGTCACCAAGATGGAGATATGCACCCACCCTCTAAAGAACAATTCAATAGCTTTTTGGTCGATTCTAATCAACAGAGTAATTTTTTTGAGCTTAGACTGACATCCGGACAACTGATTGCAGTTACCTGTGTCGATACTCTGGCTAACTCACTCTCAGCTGTTTACACTTTTTTCGACCCTGAGTTTGCCAAGAGAAGCTTAGGCACTTATGCGGTGCTCTGGTTAATAACCGAAGTGGCCCGCCGCAACATGCAATATTTATACTTAGGCTACTGGGTTGAGAGCTGCCAAAAAATGAAGTATAAAACTGATTTTAGGCCTATGGAGCTATTAATAAACGGCAGATGGATTCAAGCGACTTAATCTTAATTTTTACTTATATTGGGTTAAGATTTACCCTATATCCCGTCTATTTTATTTAATTTAGCTTATGCTGGTTAAATGCTTTGATATTGTGTGCTTTATTTGGCAGAATACGGCCGCTCTGCAGTGGGTTCTTGGCCCATTCAGCACTTTCCACAGGTAGGTAATTAATGGCTAAAGAAGAAAGCATCGAAATGGAAGGCACCGTAATTGATACGCTGCCCAACACAATGTTCCGCGTGGAGTTAGAAAACGGTCACGTTGTTACTGCTCATATTTCAGGAAAAATGCGTAAGAATTATATTCGTATTCTTACCGGTGATAAGGTTAAAGTTGAATTGACACCTTATGACTTAAACAAGGGACGAATTGTCTATCGTGCTCGCTAGCACGTAAACTAGACGACTAAAATCTGTCATCTATTATTAGCCAAGCTGATACAGATCACAGATTTTAGCCTCAACAATAAAAGACAGCTTTAAGCTGTCTTTTATTTGTTTACCCCGCTGATCAAATCAATGCAACTCGTCATATTTCTTTCTAATAGCAATTAATTGCGGCTGAATATCCAGAGGCGCATAATTCATCGCCTGCTCAAAAAGCTCTTTATTCTTGTCAGACAACCGCTCTTCTTCAGACATCTTAGTTAATTTTTTCATCGCCTCTACGAATATTGGATTATACTTCTCAGCACTCATTGTGTTCTCTATCTAGTTAGTTATATTGGTCTAAATATTATAACAAACCTCTCCTGCATCAACCCCATCATTAAGCACAATTATTCCAATAATATTAAACACCGTTAGACCGTCGCTAGCATAGCGCGTCCAAAACAAGAGCATCTTGTGCTGCTGCTTGCTGACATCAGCCACCATCGAGAGCACTCCGGCACAACATGGAGAACCTCTAGCCCGATAGCCTATATAAGCCAGCCTTCAGGGCTCACCAACCTTGATTCACGCACTATAAAGTGCTTTATTTTTATATAGCCCTTGTTCAATACTGCGACTACTCATAAAATAGCGCTTTCATTGCAGATACGACTAAAGCAAAATACACCAACAGCTTTTAATAAACACCTCCTCAGCCTGCTAAATTTATAAACATACTGAGACTACAATTTTTAGCTGTTAACCAATATCACTGATTTAACATCAATTACTCAAAGGCTTATATTTACTATGCGCGCTAGCAAATTTTTAATTGCGACCCTTAAAGAAACCCCCACCGATGCAGAAGTTATAAGCCACCAACTGATGCTCAGAGCGGGGATGATTCGCAGATCTGCATCAGGTTTGTACTCATGGCTTCCCCTAGGGCTTAAAGTGGTCCGCAAAGTCGAAGCGATTGTACGAGACGAAATGAACAGAGCCGGCGCCCAAGAAGTATTAATGCCCAGCGTACAGCCCGCTGAATTGTGGCAGGAGTCAGGCCGCTGGGAGGAGTACGGCCCAGAGCTAATGCGCTTGACCGATCGCCATGGCAGAGAATTCTGTCTCGGACCTACCCATGAAGAGGTCATTACTGATATCGTCAAAAAAGAGCTGCGCAGCTACAAGCAGTTACCGATCAACTTCTATCAAATTCAAACCAAATTTCGCGATGAGATTCGCCCTAGATTCGGTGTGATGCGCTCACGCGAATTTATCATGAAGGACGCCTATTCGTTTCATATCAATGAGGAGTCTTTAAAGGACACCTACCAGGTAATGTTCGACGCCTATGTCAAAATCTTTGATCGCCTCGGCTTAAATTACCGCCCAGTCATCGCCGATAATGGTTCAATTGGCGGCTCTGGCTCCCATGAATTTCACGTTCTAGCTTCTTCTGGTGAGGATAACATCGCTTTTTCCGATCAGAGCGATTATGCGGCAAATGTTGAATCTGCCGAGGCACTTCACCCAACCCAGCAGCGCGCAACACCCAGCTCATCCCTAGAGCTGATCGATACTCCTAATGCGAAAACTATTGCGGCGCTAGTTGAACAGTTTGGCCTGCCAATCGAAAAGACCATTAAGACCTTAATAGTCGAAGCTGCTGAAGGCGGTGACTCTGAACTTATCGCACTGATTGTCCGCGGTGATCATGAACTAAACGAAATTAAAGCCGAGAATTGCAGCGGTGTAAAATCACCTCTCACCTTCGCCAGTGAAGAGCAATTAGTCAAAAATATCGGCGCAGGTGCCGGATCATTAGGACCAATCGATCTTAAAATGCCAATCATCATTGACCGCAGTGTTGCCGTCATGTCTGATTTTTCCGCGGGCGCCAATATCGATGACAAACATTATTTGGGCATTAACTGGGACAGAGATGTAGCCACCCCCCGCATTGAAGACTTGCGTAATGTACAGGAAGGCGACCCAAGCCCCTGTGGCAAAGGTAAACTACTGATCAAACGCGGCATAGAAGTCGGACACATATTTCAACTGGGTAAAAAATATTCAGAGGCTATGAACGCAGTGGTCTTGGATCCCAATGGCAAGGCACAGCACATGCACATGGGCTGCTACGGCATCGGCATAACCCGTGCAGTTGCCGCCGCTATCGAGCAAAATTACGATGATAACGGTATTATCTGGCCAAAGAATCTAGCACCTTTTGAGATAGCCATAGTCCCGCTAAACTATGAAAAATCAGAAATCGTCAAAAGCACCGCAGATGCCCTCTATGACGAACTATCCGCCGCGGGCATTGAGGTGTTTCTCGATGATCGCAAAGAGCGCCCCGGGGTTAAATTCGCCGATATGGAACTAATGGGCATGCCCCATCGATTGGTTATATCCGATCGCGGCATCAAGGCCGACACCTTTGAATACAAGGGTCGTACTGATAGCGAAAAGCAAGATGTGAGCACCGAAAACATCTGTGAATATTTAGTGTCAAAAATCAGAAACTAATCAATGCTGCACTTTCTACGGGCCCTAGTGCCCGTTTTTTTGCTTTTATCCCATGCCGCCTGTGCACAGCAGCCAACAGATATCAGCCCCTCATTACGCGCAGCCCTCAAGCATTCAATAGCTCAAGCCTCCAGCTTTAGTGATAGGTTTGAAGCTGAAGTCTGGCTAGTGGATATGTCTGGGCGCATAGGACACTGGGTCAGTGATGAGCTTGAAAGACTGCAAATACTCAAAGCCGTCCACGCGCAAGCTAACAACCACCAACTACCGATAGACCTCGTATTGGGGTTAATCGAGACTGAAAGCCATTTTAACCGCTTCGCCCTCTCCTCTACAGGTGCTCAAGGGCTAATGCAGATAATGCCCTTTTGGAAACTTGAAATCGGACAACCCCAGGACAACTTAATTAATATCGATACCAACATTCGCTATGGCTGTGCTATTTTACAACACTACATACAGATTGAAAATGGTAATATAAGCAAGGCATTGGCCAGATATAATGGCTCGGTAGGCAGCACCCGCTACCCCACTAAAGTGCGCCGCAATCAAGAAAAATATCAGTGAGCAGAGCACCCAAAAAAAACGCCTAAGCCCCACTCTAAAACAGACCTGCCAGCCCTCGCTTTATCAACGCCTCATTTGAAATCAATATTTAATATAATAGTTGACTAAAACACTAGGTTTCTACATAATTACCTCTTAGATCAATACAATGGATTTATTTAATGCGTTTAACCACCAAGGGCAGATATGCGGTCACAGCAATGCTTGATTTAGCGTTGCACAGTTCAAGCAAACCTATCAGCCTCGCCAGTATTTCAGAGCGACAGGGAATTTCCCTCTCCTACTTGGAACAATTGTTTTCTAAATTGCGCAAGAGAAATTTAGTGTCCAGTGTTCGAGGCCCCGGCGGTGGATACCAACTAAATCACTCAACAAGTGACATTAATGTTGCGCAAATTATAGACGCTGTCAATGAGTCAATTGATGCGACCAGCTGTGGCGGAAAAGGAGACTGCCAACAGGGAGACATATGTCTGACACATTATTTATGGACTGACTTGAGCGACCAAATTCATCACTTTTTAAGTGAGATCAGTCTCGCCAAACTGATGCTAAAAAAAGACCGCACCTTACACAAAACCAGTGACGTGCAAGATCTTAACTTTAGCCAGAATCTAATCTAACCATAGCCATACAGTAACTTACCCTCCAACAATACAGTCACTAGAACTGCAGTGGAATTTGTTACTTTGTAACGAACCTTGTATATAAATGAGCAACAGAAAATGACCGAACAATTAGATGAAGCACTTTCCAGAGAATATGAAGCTGGTTTTGTCTCTGACGTAGAATCACGGACATTCGAACCAGGGTTGGATGAAGATGTCATCCGTCGCATATCCGCCATGAAAGACGAACCTCAATGGATGCTGGATTGGCGCTTAAAAGCCTTCGCCCTCTGGAAAAAAATGCCCGAGCCCGACTGGGCACATCTGCAGTATAACAAGATGGATTTTCAAGCTATCTCCTACTACAGTGCACCCAAGAGCATGGATGAAAGGCCTAAATCTCTCGATGAAGTTGACCCCGAGCTATTGCGCACCTACGAGAAATTAGGCATTCCGCTGATAGAGCAACAACAACTCGCGGGCATTGCCGTGGATGTGGTGTTTGACTCTGTTTCTGTGGTGACTACCTTTCGCGAAAAGCTGTTGGAACAAGGCGTTATCTTTTGCCCTATTTCCGATGCTATCAGAGAGCACCCCGAGCTAGTCAAAAAATATTTAGGTTCTGTTGTCAGCCAAAAGGATAATTTCTTCTCCACCCTAAATTGTGCCGTTTTTACCGATGGCTCATTTGTTTATATCCCCAAAGGCACCCGCTGCCCGATGGAGCTCTCCACTTATTTCAGAATCAACGAGCTCAATACAGGGCAGTTTGAACGCACCTTAATCATCGCCGATGAAGGCAGCCATGTAAGCTACCTTGAAGGCTGTACTGCCCCACAGCGCGATGAAAACCAACTACATGCCGCCGTGGTAGAACTCATCTGCCTAGATGGTGCCGAAATAAAATACTCAACCGTACAAAACTGGTATCCAGGCGATGAAAATGGCAAGGGTGGTATCTACAATTTTGTCACCAAACGCGGCATCTGCCATACCAATGCTAAAATTTCTTGGACGCAAGTTGAGACAGGCTCTGCCGTTACATGGAAATACCCTAGCTGTATCCTCAAAGGGGATAATAGTATTGGTGAATTTTACTCAGTAGCACTGACCCGTGGCGCACAACAAGCCGATACTGGCACCAAAATGATTCACCTGGGCAAGAACACCCGCTCCACCATTATTTCCAAGGGAATTTCTGCCGGAAAAAGCAACAACACCTATCGCGGATTAGTCCATATGGGTAAAGGCGCGACTGGTGCACGTAATTTCACCCAGTGTGACTCACTGTTAATAGGCGATAAATGTGGTGCACACACCTTCCCCTACGTTGAGAGCCGCAATCCAACAGCGATTGTTGAGCACGAAGCGACCACCTCAAAAGTTAGTGATGATCAAATGTTTTTATGTCAGCAACGTGGATTAGACCCTGAAAAAGCGGTCTCTATGATAGTCAACGGCTTTTGTAAAGAGGTCTTCAAAGAACTGCCGATGGAATTTGCGGTAGAAGCGGGCAAGCTGCTCGAGATTAGCCTTGAAGGCTCTATTGGATAACCGTTGCGTGCCAATTAATAACATCACTAGTTTCAGATTTTAGGACAAAAAGTAACATGTTAAAAATTACAGATTTACAGGTAAAGGTCGCCGACAAAGACATTATTAATGGCTTAAATTTACACATCAAGCCCGGCGAAGTACATGCCATCATGGGGCCAAACGGCGCCGGTAAAAGCACCTTAAGCTATGCCCTAACTGGCAGGGATGGCTACCAAGTTACCCGCGGTAGCGCCTCTTTAGACGATCAAGATTTGCTGGATATGGAAATTGATCAACGGGCCACCGCCGGACTCTTCTTGGCATTCCAATACCCGGTTGAAATCCCTGGGGTGAGCAATATGGAGTTTTTAAAGGTGGCGGTAGATGCCCAACGTCTCGCTCGCGGTGCGACAAAGTACAGTGCATCAGAGTTTTTGAAATTGGCCAAGGCGGCATGTAAACAAGTTAACTTGCCGCTGAGTTTCCTCAAGCGAGGGGTTAACGAAGGTTTCTCTGGCGGAGAAAAGAAACGTAACGAAATCATGCAGATGATTATGCTAGAGCCTAAGCTCTGCATACTCGATGAATCCGACTCAGGGCTTGATATCGACGCCTTAAAAATAGTCGCCGACGGCATCAACAGCCAGCGGGACGGCAAGCGCTCTTTCTTAGTGATCACCCATTACCAGAGACTACTCGATTATATAAAGCCCGATTATGTCCATGTATTGGCCGATGGCAAAATTGTCAAAAGCGGCGGACCTGAACTTGCCCTAGAGTTAGAAGCACAAGGTTATAGCTGGCTTGAATCCTATGATCGAAATGCAGGGGATGCAAGCGAATGAGCAGTTGGTTAGCCGATACAATCGAGCGAGCGGAAGAGGTCAATGATTGGTTATCACCCAAGCGAAAAAAATCTCTCTCCCTGCTTAAAGACACTCGTTGGCCCACGAGAAAGACCGAGGCGTGGAGATACACACCCGTCAACAATATTGAACGAGCCAGATTCAATGTAGTGGAGAGCCAGGGTGCACCTGCAACGGATATTCCGCATTTAAACGCCATTGATATCGTCTTTATTGACGGCATATACAATGCTGAATTATCAAGCAAGCACTTTCCCGAAGGCCTGACTATTACTCAACTAAGCGAGGGGAACAGCAGCAGCTGGGCCCTAGATAGTTTTAGTAAAACCAAACCTGAACGCCACTTTTTTGGCCTTATTAATGACGCCCTAGCGACCCAGGGCTGTATCATTGATATCGCCGCAGATGCCACTATTGAGCAACCCATTCGTATTGCGCAGAGTTTTAAACAGGGTACTCAAACCCATACCCGGATCCTAATGCGTCTTGGTGAGCGGGCTAGCGCCTGCGTCATAGAACAATTAGAAGGCGACGAACTCTGCTTTAATACCAGTTTTGCCGAATACCAGCTGGCAGCATCCGCTAAGCTTGAGCACTATCGCCTTGCCATGCAGTGCGCCGATGCCATCAGCTTGGGGGGCTGCCATTTTCACTTAGCCGAAAAGGCAAAACTCAACAGCAATTTAATCGGTTTTGGCAGTCAATTATCCCGAGTCGATTATGACATTATCCACGCGGGCCAATTCACTGACTCAAAATTTAATGTCATCTATTTACTCGATGGCAAAGAACTGTTCGATTTACACAGCGCCATCGAGCACACCCAACCTAACGGTAAAAGTGAGCAAAACATACGCTGCATTGTCGCCGACCACTCCAACGCTATTTTCAACGGTCGCATTCACATCCACCGAGATGCACAAAAGATCTTGGCAGAAATGAATAACCGCAACCTGCTGATGTCTGAAAACGCCCAGATCAACACCAAACCTGAGCTAGAAATTTATGCAGACGACGTGCGCTGTGCACACGGCGCCACCATCGCTGAAATAGACAAAGAGGCAATGTTCTACTTGCAATCAAGGGGCCTAAGTCGCAATGAAGCACAGGTATTACTCAGCTTTGGCTTCATCAATGAGCTAGTCGATTTAATGAACAACCAAGCCGTCGCACAGTGGTTACGACCCATATTGAAGCAGCGTTTTGCCGCAATGGAGGTTAGCTAACCATGAGTTTCGATGTCCAAGAAATACGCGCGCAATTCCCAATTCTATCGCGCACCGTACATAACAAACCGCTCGTTTACCTCGACAATGCTGCCACTACGCAAAAGCCACAGGTGGTCATCGATGCGCTGGTCAACTATTACAGCTACAGCAATTCAAATGTCCATCGCGGTGCTCACCAACTCGCTGACGAGGCCACTCGACAATATGAAGCTGCTCGCGATACCGTCGCTGATTTTATTCAAGCGGCTGATCGCTGCGAAGTTATTTGGACATCCGGCACCACTGAATCTATCAACATAGTCGCGCACGGTTTAGCCATTCTACTGAACGAGAGCGATCAAGTGTTGGTGACAGAGATGGAGCATCATGCCAATCTAGTCACCTGGCAACAGGCTTGTAAAGCCAGTGGTGCCAAGTTAGTTGTCGCACCTATCGACGATAACGGTGAATTGATCATCGATCAATACCTTAGCTTAATCAATGAAAACACCCGCTTAGCTGCGCTACCCCATGCATCCAACGCACTTGGCAGCCTAAACCCAATTAAGCTATTAACCACGCAATTGAAAAAGCGCAGTAACAATAAAGCCTTGATGCTGATTGACGGCGCTCAGGGCATCGCTCACAGCAGTGTTAATGTTGCAGAGATAGGTTGCGATTTCTATGTGTTTTCCAGCCACAAACTCTATGGCCCTACGGGGTTAGGTGTGCTCTGGGGAAAACAAGCGCTACTCAAAGATTGGCCAGTATGGCAAACCGGCGGTGAGATGATATCCGAGGTCAGCTATCAAGACGCCACTTGGAACACGCTACCCTACCGACTCGAAGCTGGCACCCCCAACATCGCCGGTGCTATCGCCTTTGGCGCCGCCGTTAACTGGTTCACCAAACTTGATGTAAAGGCATTACTCGCCCATGAAGAAAAAGTTTTTAGTTACGCGACGGCGCAAGCTGAGGCCTTTAACGGACTCACCATCATTGGCCAGGCAAGCCACAAGGTACCAGTATTAAGCTTCATCATGGACCGTGGTCATCCGGCCGATATAGGCTTTATTCTGGACCGCCAAGGAGTTGCTATCAGAACCGGCCATCACTGTGCGCAACCGCTCATGGAACGCCTTAACGTCCCAGGCACCGCGCGCGCCTCTTTTGCAATGTACAATACCTGCGAAGAAGTAGATATTCTATTTTCCTCGCTTGAAAAAGTTAAGCAGATGCTCGCTTAATTTTATCGGAGATAATTATGTCAATTGAAACTTATGATCCACAACAAGTGGATATCAAGGTCACTGAAAAAGCGCTTAAACATTTCAGCACTAGCCTTGCCAAAACTGCTCAGCAGATGATCAGACTCAGCATTCGAAAAAGCGGCTGTACCGGATATGCCTACGTGCTCGATTACGTGGCGCAGCCAGAGCAAGACGACCGGATACTCACCCTATCCCCCACCGTTAAACTCGCAGTGTCTACCAAAGCTGCTGAAATCGCCAGGGGCACAGAAATCGATTACGTCCTTGAAGGTGTTAATCGAGTGATCAAATTTAACAACCCTAACGTGATAGCAGAGTGTGGCTGCGGCGAGAGTTTTACTGTTTAGCACATAACCTAAGGCGCTTATTATATCCGCCTTTGCAAAGAAGATGATTATGCAACAAAATATGGTGGTCACTCAATATGAGTGCCCTGCAAGGCGCGTACCCTCAGGACAACTAACCAAGATACCCGCTGGTCAATTTATCAGTATCAGGCAAGATTTAGGTGGCAATTATACCGTTACTTGGCAGGGAAACATGCTCAGAATAGATGGTACTGATGGCGCCGCTATTGGCCGCATACCAGAAAAATTGACGTTTAGCGAAAACACAACGGGGCAGATCGACGAAGATCATGTCTGGCAGGCGATTAAAAGCGTCTTCGATCCTGAAATCCCCGTTAACTTGGTGGACCTCGGATTGATCTATGCAGTGGATGTGGATCAACAACAAAAAACGGCCAATATCACCATGACCCTGACCGCCCCCGGCTGTGGCATGGGACCTATTTTAGTCAGTGATGTAGAGTACCGCGTAGCCCTTGCACCCAACGTGCAAAAAGTCAATGTAGAGCTGGTATTTGACCCTCCTTGGCACAAAGATATGATGAGCGAAGAAGCGCAACTCGAAACTGGGCTTTTCTTCTAAAGAATTTTTTCAATAACAATCCGAGAATTCAGCATAATGTTACCCGCGAAGGTAAGACAAACCAAACATTGGCGCAATAACGCAGTCAGTTCCCTTTGTTTGCTAGATGTTGGGCCGAATTATAGCGCAGTATTACCAAGTCTCGTTATCATGCCTTTTGGCAATACTGATGCTTCAATCTATACACATGGATCCCTGTAATGCCACTACCAACGACCAATGAAATTATTGAAGACTTAGAATTTTTTGATGACTGGGAAGAACGCTACAAATACATTATTGATCTGGGCGAACATATGCCCAAAATGCCAGCAGAATTACAAACTCATGCGCGACTAGTAAAAGGCTGTCAAAGTAATGTCTGGATTGATGTCAGCCTAAAACATGACAAGTTACATTTCCAAGTTGACTCCGATGCCATTATTGTCCGGGGCCTCTTAGCATTGGTGATGGCTGCTTACAACGATAAAACTACCGAGCAAATACGTGCGTTTAATATTAATGAGTATTTTGAAAAACTAGATTTAGAGCAACACATTAGCCCAACCAGAGGCAATGGACTACGTGCTATCGTGGCGAAAATACAGGGATTTGCAGTCACATAATTTTCCGATAATTAAGCATTTTTCAAAATACCATCTATCCTTATATCTATAATTAAATACAAGGATAGTATTATGATTAATGCGATGCTAAATACCAAACTTCATGAATCCCGCTATTTCTTTGATCAATATCGCCGATTAGTCCATGACGTAGATCGGCAAATACCCCAGCAGTTTGCAGAAGAAGCCACCACCGCTCAAATAGCTTACTTAATGTTTTCATTAGATTCGGTGATTCAACTCATCTCTAAATACGGCTCTGACAAGGAGAGCCAATGCTTACTGAAAAAAAATGTAGAGCGGATCCAGCACTTGCTCAGTGAAACGGACAGCAGCAATCCTAAACAGTGTATCGAACAGTTAGAAGCCGTCTCAGAGGTTTGGTCGAACCTTTGCTATTAATCTAATAAATTGATTAATATCAATCTGTTATTAAACAAATAATTAAACAAGGCCACTTTCAAAATCTCTTGAGACAGCAACTGCTGACTAATTTTTAAAAACCTAGAAATGTCAGCCGCAAGTACTGCTAATATCGGTATAGATATGATATATTCGCGACATGTTTTTTATATTATAAGAATTAAATGTCACTTACCAGCCCACTAATTACCCATAAAATATCTCTTAATGCTGAAGATATTCATTTCATTCCAAATGCCAAGGCATTTAAACATGAAATTC
>JABSRA010000080.1 GCA_013215445.1 Oceanospirillaceae bacterium | reverse complement strand
GTGCCCCGACAATACTAGCAACTTCGGTGATGATGAACTAACTTTTAATGAGGATTAACAGCGCTCTCAATTAATTATAAATTTAGGTGTGGCGATGAATAAAAAAGTAATGATACTAGTGCTGTTATCTAGCTTGTTGTTTAATAGCGCTCACGTGTGGGCAAAGCCTATTTTAACCTGGGGAGTATTACATTGGCCCCCATTGATGATTTTGAAAGGTGAAGATAAAGGACAGGGACGGTACGATCTTTATTTAAAATTGTTCCAAGAGCAGATGACAGGTTATGAGCATGTAAACCAAGAAATGAATTGGAAAAGGCAGTGGCGAGACATAAAAAATGGTCAGCCTATCTGTAATATCCTCTCTTTTAAAAATCCAGCGCGGGAATTGATCGCTGAATTTTCCTACCCAACGTCGATTACTTTGCCCAATCGAATTATTGTAAAAAAACAGCTGTTTGAGCATTTGGGTAAACCTACTTCATTGTCATTCGTCGAACTGATGGCAAACAAACAATACAGCGGAATCTTGCAATTTAGTCGATCATACACAGCAACCCTTGATCTGTTGTTAGAAGCACATGAAGAGGGTTCAAACATTACTCGCTCATCGGTTGACTCTGAGCACTTAGTGAAGATGCTACTGATTGGTCGATTTGATTATTTAGTGGAATACCCCTATATCGCTAATTATCTCGCTCGTCAGCACATCGACTTAGGTGATAACTTAGTGAGTATTGCCATTAAAGAAATGCAGGCGTATTCCATTGGTCATTTAGCTTGTCCAAAAACTACTTTTGGCAAACAAGTAATTATCGATTACAACCGTGCGTTTATCAATATAAAGGACAGCAAAAAATACCAAGAATTAATGGAATCATGGCATTACAACGATCAAGAAATTGAGTCTATCAGGCGGGGATATCAAGATATGTTAGACAAAAGTGGACACTAAAAAGCCGAGTAGAATCTTGTGCCCTATGCTGGTAAATATTTATTAGCCGTCACACCTGCCCTTGATGCACAGAGGAGGTGTGAGGTTTGCTTAGCGCATTTTTAAGTCATTTCTTCGAGTTTTAGAGAATCGAGTTGATCGGCAAACCAAATTTTTCGAGTAAAGCGCGGATTTTTCGACGACATGTCAATTTTGTAGGGGTTTTCTTCTTTCTTCAGCGGCAGGTCTAATACTTTGCCAAGCTCTTGCGCGAGCCATTTTTCAATTTTTAGTACCACTAGCTTTTTCCGTAAACGGCCCTGAACATCTCTATTGAGGATGGTGGGGAGGGTGTTTAAGGTCAGTATTTCATCGATGGCATTATTGGCCATGCGCTCACGGCCTTCATCAGATGCGTAAAAATGGGAGACTGCAAAAATCATTCGCTGGGGCTTTAGTTGCTGTAAAAATTGGCAAGATTTAACCACGGTTGAGCCAGTGCGGACCATGTCATCGAAAAGCACAATACTACAACCCTCTAAATCTTCAAAGGTACTCTCACTCTCGCTGTGTAAAGTGATGCGCACTTTGTGTTCAGAGGTACGCTCTTTATTTAAGAGGATAAATTTGGCTTTATCTAAGCCCATTTTTTTATACATTTCTTTGACGAAATCTCTGGCACCTTGATCGGGTGCGCACAATACTAATCCCTCGCCACGTGAGCCGCATTTGATGATATTAGAGTTTAATAAATAATGCGCATAGATTTTATAGGGGATGAGGTTGTGAAAATTACCATCAAACACATCGCTAAATATCTTCTGTACGGAATAGGAGTGATTGTGCACGGTGAGTACTCTGTCTACCCCTGAGAGTTTTAGCATTTGCGCGTAGAGTTTTGAGGTAAAAGGTTGGCCGTCAAATTTCTTCAAATCCTGTACGGATCGGATCGATTTGGTTTCGCCGAGCGCGGTATTTGCGCCGCGGTCCTGAGCACTAAAGAACAGATCTGGCTCTAATAGAATAACGCTGATCGCGCCATTTTCCTTGGCAGCTCTGGCGATAAAAAAATTGTGCATGGCTAGTTCTTGGCGAGATTTCACTAAACTACTGGTGCTGACAATGATGACTGTCTTGCCCGCTAAACTTCTGCCAATGGCGCTAAAATCCAGTTCATCTGAAATGAATCTGGGACAAAATTCTGTGTTGGTGAAGGTTTTCATACCAATCAAATCGGCAATATCTTGGCCTTGGCCCATTGCATAAGCGACATCAATAGCAAAGGGGTTGTCTGAAGAATTTCCAACAATGACAATATCATTAGCAGGGTTCGGATCGAGGCTCATAAATTAACTCTTATCGTTTGTTGAATTTCAGTTCGTTAAAAGAATTATAACATCAGTTATTCCGGATAAACTATCGCTAGTTCGTTTACATTTCGAGTAATTTAACTCGGTAGGATGAAAAACGCACAACCCTGTTTTGCTTTTATTTAATTAATCAATAAATATTAAGCCGCTAACAGATACGCGTAGATTGATGGCTTTTTTAGGGAGTATTAGGGAATTGTTATTTTGTCACTGATACTGGATTTTCTACACCAAATATAGGTGATCAAACTATGTTGAACAGGTATGATGTGTTTTTATTCTATACCTAGGGTTGTACATGGAGCTTATAAATAGATTGAGGATGTTGGTAATGGGGGTGGTATGTGCTCTGGCATTATCACCGCTGTTAACGGTTGCTGCCCCAAGTTTTGCAGGCCCTGAATCTGTGGCTAAGTTCCACCCATTGTGTCTTGGCGTGCTAAAGACTTGGCAGGAAGATGGGGGTGCACTGGATATGCAGCGCTGTGCGTATGATATGCGCAGCTCGAAAGTGATTAAAACATCAGAGGGCGCCTATTACGCAAAAAGGGTAGATGGAGCAGCGGGTTATATGGCCTACAAACCCATTGGATCACTCGATAACTCTATGGATTTAGTCTTAGTTTACGACAAACAAGAGACAACTCCTCTGACCTCTATTTATTTCTTAGGCCGAATTCCCGGTAGCGCTATTACCAGAGATTTTTTGACCACCATCGAAGATGGTGGGGATAGGTGCCTGGGAGGGGTGAATGATGCAAGGTTAATCACCGCCTCAAAATTAGAAGTCGATATCAATTTAACCATCGACCAAATGCTCAACATATTAGAAGATAATGTGGTTGAGGATACTGCTAATATCTCCTTTAAAGCTGATAATTACCAAGCTTATGCCTGTGCCGGTACTGTGACTAAAACCTATGATTTAATCTCCAGTGAGATGCAGTATACGCGGGTTTCTTTTAGTCGGGACGAATCCCGCCGGGAGATTGCCTCGGGTTGGCGGTGTTATGACCGGCTGGTGGCACAAAGTCTAAAACCACCTACGGTGCTGACGATGGATGAATACAAAGCATTTGTTCAATCCTATAAACAACAGTGTGAGTCTTAAAAAAATATTAAATGCGTTTTTTACATACCTCTGACTGGCACATTGGCCGGGCCTTTCACAATGTGTCACTGCTGCAAGATCAGGCCTATATCCTTCAGCAAATTATCGATATAGCACAAGCTCAATCCGTCGAAGCCATTTTAGTATCAGGTGATATTTATGACAGATCGGTACCGCCTGCCACTGCGGTCGAGCTGTTAACCCTCACCGTCGATAAAATTGTCAATGAGCTTAATATTCCGCTCATCATGATTAGCGGTAACCATGACAGTGCTCAGCGCTTAGGTTTTGCCGCTCGTCAGCTACAGCAAGCGGGGCTATTTATTCTCGGCGATCTAAGTGCTATATCCACGCCTGTGGTGTTGCAAGATGCCGAGGGCGAAGTCGCTTTTTGGGGTATTCCCTATGCGGACCCAGCGTCGGTCCGCAGTGCCTTTAAGCAAGATGTACACACCCATGATCAAGCAATCGCCACCATGTGCCAAAGCATCGTCGCCAGCTTTAAACCAGGGCGACGAAATGTGGCCCTCAGTCATTGTTTTATCGATGGCTCCACTGAGTCAGATTCAGAGAGGCCGCTATCGATAGGGGGAGCTGATCGAGTAAATTGGCAGCACTTTTCGGCCTTTGATTATGTGGCGCTAGGACATTTGCACGGTCGCCAGTTTAAAGGCAAAGACAGTATTCGCTACTCGGGCTCACCGCTGAAGTATTCCTTTTCTGAAGAGTTTCAGATTAAATCGGTAGTCATTGTCGATTTAAAGGCCGACGGGTCATGTGCTATTGAGCAAGTGCCACTGCTCGCTAAGCGTAATATGCGCAGCATAACCGGCAGCTTAGCTGATATTTTGCAGGCGGCGGTTACTGATCCTCACCGAGATGATTATCTATTGGTTAAGTTGACTGACTCTCATGCTATTTTGGATGTGATGGGTAAGCTACGTGAGTTTTATCCGAATATTTTACACTTGGAGCGCCCGGGATTAATGGCGACAAAAGACAGTACTCGGGTACAGCCTAAAAAGAACAATGCCAGTGAGCAGTCGATGTTTAATGATTTTTTTAATCAAGTTATGGACCGGGCACTAACCGAAGCTGAATCCACTCTAATAGACAAAGTTATTATGGACTTGCAAGAGACGGGAGATAAATCGTGAAGCCGGTTACGTTATCGATGACTGCGTTTGGCCCCTTTGCCGGGACAGAGTATGTCGATTTTCGACTGTTGGGTGAGCAACCGCTGTTTTTAATTAATGGTGTGACCGGGGCGGGGAAAACCACGCTGTTAGATGCTATTTGTTTTTCGCTCTATGGAAAAACCACCGGTGATGAGCGTGATGCATCGCAAATGCGCTGCGATAATGCCGCTAAAGAGGCATTGACCTGTGTTGAAATGCACTTTTCGATTGGCAGTAATCACTATAAAATTAGACGCGTTCCCGAGCAGTGGCGGCCAAAAGCCAAAGGTGATGGTTTTACCAGGCAGAGCGCTGAAGCGCAGCTTTGGCAGGTAGATCAGCAGGGCGCGGAAGTGCGGGTGATGGTCGGTCAGAAAGTCACGGAAGCGACTCGTGAAATAGAGTGCCTGACTGGATTGAATGTAGAGCAGTTTAGACAGGTAATGGTTTTACCTCAGGGACAGTTTCGCAAGTTGCTGATGGCGGATTCAAAGGATCGTGAGGCTATTTTCAGTAAGTTATTTTCCACACATATCTATAAGAGAATTGAAAATCAGCTAAAAGATCAAGCGTTGTTGCTCAAGCGTGAAGTGGAGGACTTGGTGCGCTCTAGGCAAAATGTGCTGAACAATCATGATTTGGCATCGGTTGCGCAATTGGATGAAAAAATAGCCAATTTAGAAAGCCAAGTCAGCGAGTCGCTCGAGTTAAAGCAAAAAAGTGAAGAGAGAGCCCTCGGGGCGACCAAAGCGTTAGAGCAAGCTAAAAATTTGGCGCGTACTTTTGCATATTTACAGACTCTTTTAGACCAACAGCAATCCATGCAATTGCAAAAGAGTCACATAATGGCGGTGAAAAATCGTTTATTAAGGGCAGAAGAGGCGCAAAAGATCACTGCAGCCCACCAATTGCAGCAGCAAGATCAACAGCATTTGGAAAGTGCTCAGGTGTTACAGGCTAAATGCAGCCTCAATCTGAAAAGCAGCAAAGTTCATCTACAGCAAGTAGAAATTGCCCAACAGCGTATCCCTGTTATAAGACAGAAAATAGATACTGCCAAAGCTGAATTGATCAGTTTTAATCGTTTCTCGAAAAGTGCGATTGAGCTTAATCAGTTAGATACTAAGCAATTAGCCGTTTTAAAAGAGCAGCAACAAGCGACTAATAATCTGGCGGTGAGCAAAGATCAGTTAATCAGTATAAAGACCCAGCAGGAGACTTTAGCGAGTTCAATTGTAGATGCTCAAGCTCAAATAGAGGCGTTGGCGGATCCCGGGGTAAAGCTGTTGCAAGCCCAGCAAAAAGTGGCCCGTTTAAGGGAAATAGATGCATTGCAGGCATCTTTGCAACAGGGCCAGCTCGAGTTAGCGGCGCTTAAAAAGTCGGGTTTAAAACTCAGTAAAGATACCGCCAGTAAGCAGCAGAGCGTGACAGAGCTGGAGATGCAGTGGCATATGTCTCAGGCACAGCGATTAGCGCTGCAGTTGAAGCGTGATCAGCCCTGCCCAGTGTGTGGCTCAAAACAACACCCGCAAATAGCCTCTAGCCAGCAGGCGTTAGTTAGTATTGAACAAATAGAGCGGACCAAGGCATCCGCGCAGCAGTGGCAGAGTCGGCTAGATGTGCAACGCGATGCCTATGCCAGTGTCAATGCACAGTGCAAAGCGCTACATGCAAGACTGCAAGAGGCGCAACAAAACTGGCTGGCGCAGGGAGATGGCGATGCAGCTGGCCTTGAGTATTGGAGTGCGCAAGAAATGCAAGCGCAGCGGGAGGTCACGTTATTAGGTGATCATAAAATCCATATGCGCAGTGCAGAAAAGAAAACCCGCACATTAAATGAACTCCATCAACAAGCCGAACAGCTTCACCGGCAACAGGAGGCAGTGCTCGCAGAAGTCTCGCAAATACTAGCGGTCAATCAAAGTTCTATTGCTCAATGTCAGCAGCAGTTACCGGAACTCTATAGAGAGGCGGGGGCGCTGCAGGGCGCACAAGCTAAATGTCGCGATTCCCTGAAATCCTTAGAGGGTGAGTTTGATGATTTAGCCGCCCAGTATTTGATGGCCCAAGGAGAGTACAAGGCCGCCCAGGCGAAGCTTGAAGCGCAAGATCTGGCGGTTAAAGAAATAGAGCGGCGTTTGCTGGAAAATTCTAAAGCTTGGGATGTGGCGCTTGAAAGAAGTTTCTTTACTAACCAATTAGAGTTTTTGCAGTGTGTCGTTGACTTGCAAGAGCAGTCTCTGCTTCGCGAAGAAATTAGCGCTTTTGAAATGCAGCGCAAAAAAATTGAAGGGGCAATCAGTGCGCAGCAATCGGTGATTGGAGATGCACTAGTTCCAGATTTAGCATCCATAACAACAGAGTTAGCAGCGTTGTTGGAGGTGCAAAAGCAAGCGGCGCAGCAGTTCTCTAATCTAGACAAACAGCTAGCTACCTTGGCGCTTAGTGCCAGGCAATTGTCCCAGGCGAGCAAAAAAAGTGCAGTACTTGAAGCGCGCTATAAAGTGGTGGGCACATTGAGCGATGTGGCAAACGGTGCGACTGGGGATAAACTGAGTTTGCAGCGCTTTGTGCTCAGTGCGCTGTTGGATGATGTATTAGTGGAGGCGAGTCACCGCCTGCACATCATGAGCAAAGGTCGCTATCAGCTGCTGCGCAAAGAAGAGCGTGCCAAGGGCAATAAAGCCTCGGGGCTGGAGCTGGAAGTGGATGATGCCTATACCGGTAAAGTGCGCTCGGTAGCGACGCTCTCAGGCGGCGAGAGTTTTATGGCAGCGCTCTCTCTGGCATTGGGTCTCTCTGGTGTAGTGCAGGCTTATGCGGGGGGTATTGTGTTGGATACACTCTTTATCGACGAGGGGTTTGGCAGTTTAGATGCTGAAGCGCTTGAGCTAGCGATCAGAACGCTGGTTGACTTGCAGCGCTCTGGGCGGATGATTGGTATTATCTCTCACGTTGCTGAATTAAAAGAGCAGATGCCGGTACGCATCGATATAACCATGGATCAAAGCGGCTCTCATCTACAAATTGTCAGTTAAAAGGCAACATTTTTTGTATTTTTTGCCACTGTTGCAGGAGCAGAGCGCATTGCGGCCGACTACTTTTGTCGCGCTTTGCGCCGTTATTGGTACGGCCTCTAAGTAGCGCCACTGCCAGTGTTGATTGCAGTCTTCCCTGGTAAAGCGAGAGCGCTCATGCAAGACGCAGAGTTCGCCCGCTTCCATATACCAAGCTTTAAATTCAACAAAGGCTTGCTCAGCGGTTGGCTTGACTTTAATTGCCTCTAATATTTCAAGCTTCACCCAGTCAATGTCGGCGCTGACTTTAATTTGACTACGCTCTAAATGTGCATTGCAACTTGAGTGGTAAGTATCAATCAAAAAATCAATATTACCGACCACATAGGCGCTGTAGCGGGCGCGCATCAATTGCTCGGCATTGGCGGCGAGGTGGGGAGTGCTGTGAATGAGCGCGCAGCACTTTTGAAAAGTGCGGGTTGAATTACAGGGGCATAAAGTCATTGATCTACCTATTATCCTAGATTCAGCAGTCGAATCACGAAAATCTGCACAAGCTCTTAATGCACCTAGAAAACTAGAAAATATTCTTATCACCAATAAGGTGACTACTAAATTTTCTATTTTCCTCGGTAATTGCTCCTGCATAACTCTAACAACGGGCTTCCTGCCCTGGTATTCACACCAATTTCTTACACAGCTTCTTCGCGCCTAACTGCTGATTCTAGGATTATTGTCCACAAAAAATATATATTAACGCTATTAATGGTCGGGGGTGAAGTTAATTCTCGCCAGTAAAGTGTAGCGCTGAAATAGCGATGATTAAGAGGATTTAATCGTAGCCTATTGGTTAGTTATCGCGGATAATGCCCAATTCTGAAATTTTAACTCAGTCCCCTCGGGGAATATCAGCAAACGTAAAGAGAGTAACAATGAAACGTGTAGGTTTTGTCGGTTGGCGCGGAATGGTTGGTTCTGTGTTGATGCAGCGCATGGTGGAAGAAGGCGATTTTAAATATATTGATGAGCCGGTATTCTTTACCACATCACAAGTAGGTCAGGCGGGTCCAGATATTGGTAAAACAATACCGACCTTAAAAGATGCCACCGATATTGATGAGCTGAAAACCATGGATGCGATTATCTCGTGTCAGGGTGGAGACTATACCAATGCGGTTTATGCTAAGTTGCGCAATGCGGGATGGCTGGGCTACTGGATAGATGCAGCCTCAAGTTTGCGGATGAGTGATGACAGTATTATTGTATTAGATCCGGTTAATCGCCACATTATCGATAGAGGCATAAGCCGTGGTATAAAAACCTTTGCCGGTGGAAATTGCACCGTGTCATTAATGTTAATGGCGTTAGGAGGGTTGTTTAAAGCAGGTCATATTGAGTGGCTAACCTCTATGACCTATCAGGCGGCCTCGGGTGGCGGTGCGCGGCACATGCGCGAGTTAGTGAGCCAAATGGGGGTGATTCACGCAAGTGTTGCCGACCAGTTGGACAGTGGCTCGGCCATTTTAGCGCTAGATAAAAAAGTGTCACAGACTATTGCCGGTAACACGATGCCAGTGGATCAGTTTGGGGTGCCTCTTGCGGGTAGCTTAATTCCTTACATAGATGCTCAGTTAGATAATGGTCAATCAAAAGAAGAGTGGAAAGGTTTTGTTGAGACCAATAAAATATTGGGTAAGTTAGACTCTCCGGTGCCTATTGATGGTACTTGTGTGCGGGTGGGTTCTATGCGCTGTCACTCTCAGGCATTTACCATTAAGCTCAATAAAGATATCCCACTCGATGAGGTCGAGGATATGTTGGCTCAGGCCAATAAATGGGTGACTGTGGTGCCCAATACTAAACAAGCTTCCATCGAGGGTTTAACGCCGGCAAAAGTGACCGGCACATTAGATATCCCCATCGGGCGTCTGAGAAAAATGAATATAGGTTCGCAATACTTAAATGCATTCAGTGTGGGGGATCAGCTGCTTTGGGGAGCTGCTGAGCCGCTTCGTCGAACGTTGCGGATATTGCTTGACGCATAAGTATTGGCAAATTGGTTTTAGGGCAGCCCGATTTATCGGGCTGTTCTGTTTGTATAGTGAATAAGTTGCGCGAATTGTATTAAATGCCGCGCGAGAAAGGTGATTTATGAGTATGACATATGATGTAGCAATAGTTGGAGCCACGGGTCTTGTAGGCGAGACGCTACTGTCCATTTTAGAAGAGCGCAACTTTCCAGTTGGGTCTATCTATCTGCTGGCAAGTGAGAATTCAGCGGGTTCGAAAATTCAATTTTCTGGAAAGAATATTACGGTGGAAACACTACAGGATTTTGATTTTTCACAAGTCAAAATTGCCTGGTTTTGTGCCGGTGGAGCCTGCTCTGAAAAGTTTGCCCCAATCGCCGCTGATACTGGGTGTATTGTGATTGATAACTCCAGTGTGTTTCGCAATGATTACGATGTACCGTTAATTGTCCCCGAAGTGAATCCTGATAGTCTGATCAATTACAGTGCGAGAAATATTATCGCCAACCCCAATTGTTCAACGATACAGATGATGTTAGCAGTGGCGCCTATTCATCGTGAAGTCGGCATTGAGCGTATTAATGTCTCCACTTATCAGGCTGTATCTGGCTCTGGAAAGGCGGGGCTGGAAGAGCTCGCTAAACAAACCACCTCACTATTAAATGCTCGGGATGTTGAGGTGAATGTCTACTCGCAACAAATCGCCTTCAACGTATTACCTCATATCGATGTGTTTGAAGATAATGACTATACCCGTGAAGAGATGAAAATGCTCTGGGAGACGCAAAAGATTTTGTCTGATGAGCAAGTTGCTGTCAATGCAACTTGTGTTCGAGTGCCTGTATTTCATGGCCACAGTGAGTCTGTGCATTTAAATACTATTGGTTATATCAGTGCCGCTGAAGTGCGAGAGTTATTGAAAGAAGCACCGGGAGTTGAAGTGCTGGATTCACCTCAGGAGCAGCAATATGCGTCGGCGGTGGTTAATGGTAGTGGCTCTGATGCGGTGTATGTGTCTCGAATAAGAGAAGATTTGGCGGACAACAATGGCATTAATATGTGGGTGGTTTCTGATAATGCACGTAAAGGCGCTGCTCTAAATGCGGTGCAAATAGCAGAATTGCTGATCGAAAAGTACCTTTAATAACGATGTAAAATAGCGGCTTAATACCAGTCTCAGCTAATTAAAGCGCTTGGATGCCTATTTTATTGACCTATAGTGGTGAAGTAGGTATCGTCATTGTTTACGATTGCTTGATAACTCCTTGATTTGCCTAGAGGCATAATGAGTTTTATAATTTGATTTTCATGTCCTGTTTACTATGCTGTAGGTAATTAGTTGTTTGGCAAGGTTTTTTTAAATAAAAATTACTGGGATGTTAAATGTGCATAATTACTTTATAAAATTAGTCGAGAAGTCGCGCAAAGGGGTGAGGAAATTCTTTTAAATTATATCCTTAAGTTCGCTGTTATGAACAAAGATTAGTATAAATGGGTAAAGGGAAAATAAATGCTTCGCAAATTTGGTTTAAGTCTTGCTGTAACAAGTGCGCTGTTAGCGGCTGAGGTTAACGCGCTTGGAATGGGCGAAATCAGGGTAAAGTCCGCATTAAATGAACCGCTGTATGCGGAGATAGCGTTATTTCAAATTAAAAATCTAAGCCCATTACAAATAAAGTCCCGAATGGCCGACCTCAACGATTTTGCACTCTCTGGGTTGTCAACGCAGCGCGCGCTATCAAATGTTCGCTTTCAAGTGCGAGTGCGGCCCAATGGCACGGGCAGAATTATTTTGACCTCAACGCTACCGGTCACAGAGCCCTTTATGAATTTCCTGGTGGAGGTCAACTGGCCCAGTGGCCGGTTAATTCGCGAATATACCTTGCTTTTAGATCCCCCGGACTACCAATCATCGCTCAACGGTCGCGCTTTTAATGCCACTGCTAACCGAGTCAAAGCCCCCGTTGCCAAGGCACAAAAAACCAAATCTAAAGCGACGCGCAAAAAATCGCTCCCCGCCGGTGTGGTGGTGGCGAGAGGCCAATATTATATCACCCCTAAAGATACCTTATGGGAAATAGCGATTGCCAATAGGCCAAGTAAAAAGGTCACCCCGCAGCAGATGATGATTCTGATGCAGCGCAAGAATCCCCAAGCTTTCCCCAATCAGAATATCAACGTAATGACCGCGAAGGTGGTGATTGATTTGCCAACTCAGCCTGATATTAATGGGTTGAGTACTAAAGAGGCGCAGACCGAAGTAACGCGTCAGACGAAGCTATGGAAAAGTGGCCGTTTACCTAAAGTATCAGCCAAAAAACCTGTAGTTAAGGCCGTATCCGCTAAAGCGGAGATGACTGCGGCGCCTGACAGTGGTGAGAAAAAAAGCCAAGCAGCAGAGTCTGTAAAGTCCGATAAAGATCAGGCTATGAAAAAAACCGCTGCTCAGGGCGAGACTAAAGATCAGGCAGGTATGGTGGAAAAGGGTGTGATCAATGTCGTCACGCCTGAAGAGGCGGCAGCTCGACGAGAGGCGCAGGCAAAATCTGAGGCGATGGTGCTGGCAGCAAGTCAAGACTCGGTAAAAATTGCCGAGTTATTAAAAAATAATGCAGAGTTGGATGTTAAGTTGGCTCTGTCCCAGGAGTCTATCGATAAGCTAGAGCGTGATAACTCTGAACTCAATAAAAAATTAGAGACCATTATTGAGCAGTTGGCGGACATTAATCGCTTAATTATGCTCAAAGATGAACAGCTGGCGGCACTGCAAGATGAGCGGCTAGATGCTGAGAATGAACAGCAGCAGAAGAATTTGCAAGAGAGTAAGCAGAGCTGGTTAGACAGGTTGTTAGATAATACGATTGGCTTGGTGGCGATGGGTGTGGGTTGGTTATTTGCCATTATTGCCGGGGTGTTATTACTGCTCAGACGCAAGCGCAAAGACCCCGAAGGAGAGGATGCTGCGGTAGAGGAGAAGTCTGAGCCAACGATTAGTTTGCCAGAAGAGGTCATGGAAGAGGGGTTGCAGGAGCTCGATGAAATTGAAGAGCCAGCTGCAATCGCTGATTCTGATTCTGATTTTGATTTGGATCTCGACCTTGATATGGATATGGATTTAGATGAGAGTTTTGATCCTCAAGCGTTAGATGCGACAGATGATGTTGATGATAATGACCTGGCAGCAGAGTTAGAGGCGCAGTTAAATACGCCCTCAGATGAAGATGACGACGATTTGGATATGTTGGAGGGAATTGATAGTTTGGAGTTTGACTTGGGTGAAACCGATGAGGACTTACAAGTCGATTTAGATCCAGAAGAAGAGGTTGATGCCGAGCAGCAGGCGCTAGCAGAATTCGCCGCGGCGATGGATGAAGGTGTAGCGGATCAAGATGAGGAAGATGATTTGCCGGTAGAGATTAATCAAGATACCGATGAGTTTGCAGAAGACGATGAGTTGGAGATTGAACTTGAAATTGACGATGCTGATATTAGCAGTGTCGAAGACGAAGAGATGGATATCGCCGATATTACCGAGCCGGTGGGTTCTCTTGCCGAACTCGAACTGGCAGAGCAGCCAGCAGAGGATATGGCAGAGGATATGGCAGAGGATAGTGCTGAAGATGCTGATGTAGATAGCCCTGATCAAGATTCCTTCGATATTGATGATGATTTGGAAATAGAGTTAGAAGAAGAGCTTGATCAGGAAATTTCATTAGATAGTGCGGCTACTGACATCACCGAGGAAGAGCAAGAGCAAGTTCCTATGGATGATGCATTAGGTGATTTATTAGGCTTGAACGAAGAGTCTGACAGTGCTGATGCTGAGAGCGAGTCGGTTGTCGGTGAAGAAGAGGTGCTAGATGAAACACTGGATGAGTTGTTGTCGAGTACCGACGATGATATTGCATTAGATTCTGTCGCGCCTGAGTTTGATGCCGATAGCGAAGATGAAGTCGATTTGCTCTCTGGTGAGGATGGTGTGCGGATGAAGTTAGACTTGGCACGTGCCTATGTAGAAATGGGTGACGATCAAGGGGCGCAGGACATTATTAATGAAGTGATGGCTGCGGGAGATGAAGAGCAACAACTAGAAGCCAAAGAGCTGTTGGCAAGTTTAAAGTCAAAATAAGGAGAAGATTGTTTGTGTAATGAAGCAACACAATCTAAGGATCAAGAGGCGACGCAAGTCGCCTCTCGTCGTTTAGCCCTGTGTATTGAGTACGCAGGTGAAAAGTATAAAGGTTGGCAAAAACAAAAATATGATGCATTGCCTACTGTTCAAGAGCATCTAGAAAACGCCCTGTCGAAAGTTGCAAATCATCCGATTAATGTTGTATGTGCGGGTAGAACGGACACTGGAGTCAACGCTACTTATCAGATTGTTCACTTTGACTCCCCGGCTAATCGTGATGAGCGGGCTTGGGTATTGGGGACTAATAGTCAGTTGCCTCAGGATATCTCTGTGCAGTGGGCACAGTGGGTTGATAATAGTTTTCATGCGCGTTTCTCGGCGCTGTCGCGACGGTATCGCTATATTATTTACGCAAATCCTGTGATGCCTGCTGTATTGGCGAAAGGGGTGACTTGGACGCGCAAGCCCTTAGATGTTGAGCGCATGCAACGCGCGGCACAGCACCTGCTTGGTGAACATGATTTTAGCTCATATCGAGCGGTGGCCTGTCAGGCTAAGTCTGCGGTGCGAACCATAGGCAATATCAATGTTTATCAGCACGGAGAGCTAATTGTATTGGATGTACAAGCCAATGCTTTCTTGCATCACATGATACGTAATATTGCTGGGGTATTAATGAGTATCGGTGCCAATGAGCAAGAGCCGGACTGGGCCTTGCAAGTCTTAAATGCCAGAGATCGGCGCAGTGCTGGGGTGACGGCCCCGCCCCATGGTCTGTATTTTATCGATGTAAAATATCCAGCAGAATACGCTTTGCCTGCATCTAAGTTAGGCCCTTTTTTTATCGGTGCATAAACTGCTCGGTGAATGGTTTTGCTCGATTGGAAAAAAGGGTGGAAAATAATAGTGCCGATGGGGCTTTGCTGGTAGAATTCGGCACTAGAAATATCCACTAAAAGCGACGTTGAATTAATGATTTCTCGGGTAAAAATTTGCGGAATAACGCAATTGCAAGATGCGCAAGCAGCAATCGCGGCGGGTGCTAGTGCGCTTGGTTTTGTTTTTTATGCGCCTAGTGTGCGCTGTATAGCACCGGCTAAAGCGGCAGAAATTATTGCACAGCTCCCTCCCTTTATTACCATCACTGCGCTATTTGTCGATGAGAACTCGGCGGTTATTAGTGACGTTATTGAAATCGTACAACCTGATTTGTTACAATTTCACGGCAGTGAGAGCGCGGCTTTTTGTCAGCAATTTAATCGATCCTACATTAAGGCGCTCAGGGTCAGAGAAGGTCTCAACTTGCTGGATGCGGTGGCTGAATATTCATCGGCTCGTGCCATTCTTTTAGATACTTATGTTAAGGGGGTGCCGGGTGGAACAGGTGCTGCTTTTAACTGGCAGTTAATACCCCTTGAAATTCAATCTAAAATCATTTTAGCGGGAGGGCTGACGCCTGAGAACGTCGCCAGCGCGATTGCACAAGTCAAACCTTTTGCCGTAGATGTTAGCGGTGGGGTAGAGGCGCGCCCAGGCATCAAATGTCTGCATAAGATAACCGAGTTTATGCGCCAAGTGCACCGTGTAAAAATTGCTGAGTAGCAGTATAGTGGTTTGCACTATGCAACTTATAAATGAGAAACAGCGAAATTGTTTTTTGCAAAAGATTAGTAGCATCAGACATGTTATCGTAGCGCCTTAAGGTTTACATGATCCACATCATGGGTCCTAGTTAAAGTTTTAGGGCAGCGAAAAATATAAAAAGTAGAGCCTCAAATTTTGCAGGCTGTTCAAGAGAGAATCCATCTGCAGTTGGATGGTACAGGAAACGGATTAAACATATGAGTAATTGGTTCGACAAAATAGTTCCCTCTTTGGTTCGTACAGAATCGAAACGCGCTTCCGTTCCAGAGGGGTTATGGAAAAAGTGCCCCAAGTGTGAAGCGGTGCTGTATCTTCCAGATTTAGAGAAAAATTTAAGTGTCTGTACTAAGTGCGAACATCATATGCGCCTCCCAGCACGTGCTCGATTAGAACAATTTCTGGATGCGGGTACCTTCAGTGAAATAGGTGCCGAGATTCGACCGGTAGATCGACTTAAATTTAGAGATACTAAGAAATACAAAGATCGTCTGATTGCAGCGCAAAAAGCAACCGGTGAAACAGATGCACTGATTGCAATGCGTGGAGAGATGAAGGGGATGCCAATTTCCGTAGTTGCCTTTGATTTTCGTTTTATGGGCGGATCTATGGGCGCTGTTGTAGGCGAGCGATTTGTGCAGGCGGCCAATGTTGCCATCAAAGAAAAAATTCCGTTCATTTGTTTCTCTGCATCGGGCGGTGCGCGTATGCAGGAAGCGTTAATATCATTGTTTCAAATGGCAAAAACTGCCGCGGTACTGGAGCGTATGCGGCTATTGGGCATACCCTATATCTCGGTGCTAACCGATCCTGTTTACGGGGGAGTATCAGCCAGTTTGTCAATGTTAGGTGATCTGAATGTCGCAGAGCCCAATGCATTAATTGGTTTTGCTGGTCCTCGAGTTATCGAGCAGACAGTACGAGAAAAACTGCCGGAGGGTTTTCAGCGTGCTGAGTTTTTGTTAGAGCATGGGCAGGTGGATATGATTATATCTCGTCTGGAATTGCGTGACAGGTTACACAATATGCTGAGCATGATGATGGAAAAGTTTGCAGTGCCGGAAGTCGAGGCTGAACCCGTTGGGGATGATGAGCTGGAAGAGAAAGCTGATCCGGTCACCCTAGAGGCTGGCAGTCAGGAAGTTGACCAGAAGCATAGCCAGTAATAATATAGACACAGAGCCGCAGTTAACCCTGACGGCTTTTTTTATGATGAATGAAAGATGATTCGCACTGATTATAATCTCGCTCAGTGGCTGACGTGGATGGAAGCCAATCACCCCACTGCTATTGATTTGGGTCTCGCCAGGGTGGGTGAGGTTTTTGCTCGAATGCAACTAGACCTCTCGGCCTCAAAAATTGTCAGTATTGCCGGTACTAATGGCAAGGGCACAACTACCGCCTTGCTAGAGGCTATTTATCTGGCTGCAGGCTATACCACACTTGCCTATACCTCGCCGCACCTGCTTGTTTACAATGAACGGGTAAGACTCGATGGGGTCAACGTCGAAGACCAGGACTTAATAGCCGCATTTCGAGAAATTGATATTGCCATGGGCCAGGGCGAAGCGCGTATTTCACTCAGTTACTTTGAAATAGGCACGCTGGCTGCCATCTATCTCGTGGCGCAGCACAAACCAACAGTGGCGCTATTGGAAGTGGGCTTGGGTGGGCGTCTCGATGCGGTAAATATTGTCGACGCTGATGTGGCGGTAATTACCACGTTGGCAATCGATCATGTCGATTGGCTCGGTGATGATATAGAGCAGATTGGCCGTGAAAAAGCCGGTATAGCACGCCCTGGAAGACCGCTGGTCTGTGGGGAGCTAAGGCCGCCTGCCAGCATTAAAGCACTGAGTGTTGAACGGGGCTACGAGCTCTATCAAGTGGGTCGTGAGTACCGCTATAATTCTCATCAATATAGTAGCACTTGGTCTTGGTCTGGCCGGGACGCTGCTGCAAAAGCCGTTGTATATAAGCATTTAGCTCTGCCGAGTTTACCCCTGCAAAACGCTGCCACTGCCTTGCAGGTAATCAACTTAGTAGGTTTACATTGTGATCTTGAGGCGATAGATCATGGGCTGCAGCAGGCAAGAGCGCTGGGACGGCTACAGCAAGTTAGCTTTAAAAATACCCCGCTATTGTTAGATGTGGCGCATAATCCTCAGTCCGCGCAATATTTGGCTGAGTCTCTAGAGAGTAGAGGGCTGAAAAGTAAGGTGCACTTGGTATTGGGCGTGCTCGAAGATAAAGATTGTCAGGGTGTATTGGCTGCGTTATCGCCGATTGTAGCCCATTGGCACTTTGTTAGTTTAGAGGTGTTGCGGGGGCAGAGCGCCGAACAGTTAAAGGACAGTATCCAGATCGGCGAACAACCGCTAGCGCCACACAGTTGTCATCCAAACATGATCACGGCACTGTCTGCAGCCGTTGCCTTGGTCGCTGATGATGAGCAAATAGTGGTGGCAGGATCTTTCGTCACTGTTTCGCAAGTAATTGAATTACTATAGGAAAATAATCTATGGAAGTGGTCGTTAAAAAACAAATTATAGGCGCGCTGGCCATAGTGTTTGTTTTGTTGGTTTTTTTTCCGCTGTTTTTTAGTGGTAATGGCTACAAAGAGCGCCACTTATCCTCGGTGATTCCTCCCAAGGTCGTGCATAGCTATCAAAACATTGAGCCCCTGTTAAAGCCCTTGGTAGAAGCTGAGCAATTAACCGCTAAAAAAACGCCGCAACCTTCCGTTAAAACCCATACGGGGGAATTGGATCAACAAGGTATTCCGGTCGCTTGGACGCTACAGTTGGCTAGCTTTAAAGATGAAGCCAATGCCAGGGCGCTACGCAAACAATTGTTAAAGGCTGGGCATAAAGTGTACAGCCGAAAAAATGGGGCTTTAGTGAAGGTTTATGTCGGTCCTGATATAAAAAAACAGCGTTTAGAAGTATTAAAAGCAGGTTTGAAGAGGGACTTTGGTCTCGATGGTTTGTTAGTTAGATTTACCACCCAATAAAGTAGGAGAGAAGCTGTGATGAATTGGGCCGATTGGGTCATTATTGGTATTTTGACCATATCCGCGTTGTTTAGTTTACGTCGTGGTTTTGTCAAAGAGGCGTTATCCCTGGTGACTTGGGTATCGGCTTTTGTGGTGGCTAGATTATTTTCTAATGCGCTGGCTGTGGTGTTGGAAAAGTATATTGAAACTCCCTCAGTGCGAATAGCGACAGCCTTTGCGCTGTTATTCGTGTTGATGCTTATTGTGGGAGCAATCATATCTAATTTATTTGAAATGTTGGTCAATGCCACCGGGCTCAGTGCGACGGATAGAGTATTGGGCATGGGGTTTGGTATTGCCAGAGGGGGATTGGTGGTGGTGGTTTTGGTCGCCATGGTGGCTCAAACCCCGGCAGTTGAGGATGTTTGGTGGGGGCAGTCGCAGCTGATTCCCCACTTTGCCTTGATGGAGTCTTGGACACGTGATGTAGCCTCAGACATAGGTCAAATTATTTGGCAGGTAGGTGATGCAAACTGAGGGTGCTCTTGTAGTTATCCATGGTTTTGTGTTGCTAGAGAATAAAAATTTAATTATAAACCCTTGAGGTGTAATAAATGTGCGGAATAGTTGGCTTGGTATCTAAGTCATTGGTTAACCAGACGATTTTTGATGCGTTGACGATGTTGCAACACCGTGGGCAAGATGCTGCTGGTATAGTTA
>JABSRA010000079.1 GCA_013215445.1 Oceanospirillaceae bacterium | reverse complement strand
AACTGCATTCCCCAGCCGAGAAGTCCACTTTTGGAAATCCCGCCTCGCTTTTAATAATAATTTGGGTCTCGCAGCTATCGATACACAATCCACAGCGACTGCAGTTGTCATAGAAATTGTCAGCGGATTTCAGCCAGGGTAACAGCGACAGACTATCCCCTTTGGAGGCGCTCAGAAAACGGCGTCTAGCCATGTTGGTCATCTTAAAGCCCTATGTGCCAGGTGGGCCAAAGATCAACTGCGAAATCCAGATGGAAAAGCCGAAGCCACTGACAATGAGTACTGCCAGCACTGGGGCCAAGACAACAGTGATCAGTAAAAATGTTTTTAGCTCTTCTCTGGCTTGTGGCATAATTTTCATAAGTCACTCGTTACTAATGCAGGTAATATTTTCATCTGAGGATTAGTCCTCTTGAGTGTGCTTATACTAACGGCGAAAAAGTAGCAGCTAATGAAAAAGAGCAGATCTGCTGAGCTAGGTCATAGGAGGGGGGGAAATAGTTGGAACTGGGCTATTGCTTGATGTAAATCAATACTCTGCTTGGAATTTAAGTTGGGCTGACTCTATCGTTGATCACCTCGGCTAACCACTGACTAAACTCTCGATTTTTCAACGGTTGTGAGCTATGGCTAGGGGGCGGTAAATAATCACCATCATTACTCTATGACTGGGCTGTTGCCTGGTGTACATAATTGCTCTGCATCTGCATCTGCATCTGCATCTGCATCTGCATCTGCATCTGTAAGGGATTGGTTAACTTACCTTCATCAATTGATTGTCGAGCTAAAAAATCGGGAATAAGCGCCAGCCCTAAACCTTCTTGCGCCGCTTTAAGGGATATGAAAAAGTGTTGGAAGGCTATGCCCAAGGCGATGCCGAAATTTTCGGATGGAATACTCTGCTGTAAAAGAATAGTGACCACATGTTTACCCGAGTATTTTGTTGCAGTCATTTGTGCTGAAAAATATCAGTAACAGAATTGATCGGTGTTTTTGCCAATATTATTCCCACTAGTAACAGTCGCTCACTAAAGTGTAATTGAGCGGCGGGGGCGTTTGGGACTTGTTCGCTGCTTCCCTAAATCATCCGGGGAGCAATATATGTCAATAACTGAAATGCTAGCGTGGCAGTGGCAAGGTTATATCAGCTACCATCAATCTAGAGTCAATTTAGTGATCCATTGGTTGGCGGTACCGTTATTTATTACCGCGACGTTTACCATGTTTTGGGCATTGATCCACGCTGAAATCAGCAATGCGATACTGGCCGGTCTTGCTATGGCAATCGCCATGTTACTTCAAGGGTTTGGTCATGCGGCTGAATCATTACCTGTGCAGCCTTTTAAGAATGTTAAGCAGGCTGTTTTGCGGGTATTACTCGAGCAGTTTGTGACTTTTTCGCGGTTTTTATGGAGCGGGAACTGGTGGCTTGCCTACCAAGCTAGCGGTGACTGACTGATGCGCTTTGTTATTGAACCCGCTATTACAGCCTTTCGCGGGTAGCTAGAGGGCTGTGGTTTACAGATCCTGGACTCAATCAGCTCAGCAAATCACAAAGATTGTAATGCCCTTAGTGACGTATCTTCAGCGTATAGCGTCCGTATTCGTTGAGTTGGCGGTTGGTGGTTTGATTGATGTTAGGTAGGCAATGACTGGTCATGAGCGACCAGTGCGCAAAAAAAGCGTTAAACAAGTTAACGCGAAATGGTGAGGCAGTTGAACAATGAAAGCAGCGGATTAAGCGATCAGTGCTTGAGCTTGTTCAGGGCTCAGCGGCGCTGGCTGCTCACATTTGGTGCTAAGCTTTATTACGCTACCAGTTGCAGCGGCGTGCAAAATCGCGGTCATAATATCGATCACATGCAGCGCTAAATCATTATTGCAGCGATGTGGGCGTTGCTCTTTAATGGCCAGAGCCATTTCAGCGAGACCAACGCCGCGATAATTGGCCTGTCCATCGTCATTGATTTCATTAAAGGGATGTTGCCAATTACGTGTGACAGGCGCATCACCAGCGTCAGTGGTGCGTAATTCGCCGGCGAAAAAATTGGGATCAGGGACGTACATAGAGCCCTTTTCGCCGTATAGCTCCATGTTGTTATGCTCACTCGAGTGTACATCCCAGCTAGTACCGTAACTGATGATAGCGCCGGATTTAAACTGCAACAATGCGTGTACCGTGGTGGGGGTGTCTACTGGGATCGTCTCACCCGTGCGATCTCCATTGGCGATAGTACGCACTTTTTGCGGGGTCGATGACATCGCGCTGACACTGACAATCGGGCCAATTAACTGGACCAAATTGGTCATATAATAGGGGCCTAAATCAAGTACTGGACCCGCGCCAGGCTGATAGAAAAAGTCTGGGTTGGGGTGCCAGTCTTCCATGCCGTGACTCATCACATGTGCAGTACCGGAAGTGATTTCCCCCAGCTCTCCTGAATCGATTAAACTACGCGCCAGCTGGTGGCTGGCACCGAGGAATGTATCAGGGGATGAGCCGATTCGCAATCCTTTGGCTTGCGCCAGTGCCGCCAGTTCTTTTCCTTCTGCAACACTGAGCACATAGGGCTTTTCAGAGTAGACGTGTTTGCCCGCCTCTAAGATTGACTTAGAGACGCTAAAATGCGCGGCCGGGATGGTGAGATTGACGATAAGATCAATCTCTGGATCAGCCAATAACGCTTCGATAGAGAGCGCCCGCAATTCAAATTCGGCGGCGCGTGCCTTCGCAACTGCGCTGTTAAGATCGGAGCAAGCAACCACTTTATAGTCTTTAAAGAAAGCTGCCATGCGCATGTAAGCCGCCGAAATGTTACCGCAGCCTAAAATGCCAACTTGGATAGAATTATGCATCTAACAGCTCCTTAAGATTGTTGATTGAGACACGGGCAAAGCGTTCAATATCGCTGGGGTTATCGTGTTCCATGATACACAGGGCAGCGGGGGCTAACTGGCGTTGGGTGCGCAGCAATTGTGCCCAATTCATGGTGCCGGTACCGACATCAGCCCAGCCGTCTTCGTCCAATTTTTGTCCCTGTTCGGCGATATCTTTAATATGCACGCTGAGGATTCGACCGGCATACTTTTGCAAATAATGCAGTGGATCTTGACCCGCTCTTGCTACCCAGGCAAGGTCGGCCTCCCACATCAAATTGGGAGCTGATGCCAGCAATATGTCTATTGGGAATTCGCCGCTATCTAAGGCAATAAATTCAAAATCATGGTTGTGCCAGCCAAACTTAAAGCCCGCCGCATTGATTTTTTTACCTATGTTAGCCAGTCTTAGGGCGAATTTGTGCCACTGATCGGCATTTTTTGGTCGATCTTGCTCTTCTAAGTACGGGGCAAAGATCATTTTCATCCCTAAGGTAGTGGCAGTGGCCACTACATAGTCCATATCTTGTTCTAGTTCTTGTACGCTGAAATGGCCGGATATCATAGTGAGACCACTTTTTTCCAGCGCGGTTGCGAAACCTTCAGGATCGGCATAAACACCGCCAAATCCCTCGACATGGCTATAACCTAAAGCAGCTAAGTTACTCAAAAAGTCGATCTGTTTGGGGATATCACGTGAACTGTAAAGCTGAAACGAAACATTCATTATCAAAATTCCTGAATAAGTTATAGTCGGTCTTCATTCTCGGCGTCAAACATTGAGCTGCTACTGGGATTAAAGCCTATTCTCAGTTTGTCGCCGTTGGCCACTGTCGCTTTACCATCCATTCTGAAGCGAAAATTTTGACCTGCGAGTTTAGTCCAAACCAAAGTGTCTGACCCCATAGGTTCGACCAGCTCTACAGTGATATCGCAGCTAAAGAAGTTATCCGGGATGTTAGCTCCGGTTGATACCGCCTCAGGTCTAATGCCCAGCGATGCCTTGCCGCTTACCGGTGTCGCATTGGTAAACTCATAGTCACTGACATTGAATACTAACTCAGCCGTTTTAAATTCAATCTGGCCAGTCTCTAGAGTCACTAACTCCCCCTCAAAGAAGTTCATTGAAGGAGAGCCGATAAAGTCTGCCACGAAACGGTTGATCGGTCGGTGGAAGATCCCGTTTGGGGTATCTAATTGTTGTACGACACCGTTTTTCATCACCGCAATACGATCAGCTAAGGTCATTGCCTCGACTTGATCATGGGTGACGTAAATAATGGTGCTCTTTAGTCGCTTGTGCAGTAGTTTTAGCTCGATACGTAAATCGGCACGCAACTTGGCATCCAAGTTTGACAGTGGCTCGTCGAATAAAAATACTTTAACTTCGCGCACTAGTGCTCGGCCTATGGCCACTCTCTGTCGCTGACCACCGGACAATGCCGCGGGTTTACGTTTGAGCAGAGACTCTATTTGCAGGATTTCAGCCACTTTGGCAATTCTTTTGGCAATTTCCGGCTTGGGAACTTTTGCATTTTTTAGACCGAAGGTGAGGTTGCCCTCAACGGTCATTTGCGGGTATAGCGCATAAGATTGGAAAACCATGCCAATGCCGCGCTCGCTGGGCTCTGCCCAAGTGACGTTTTTGCCATTGATATGAATCTCACCTGCACTGATATCTAGCAGCCCGGCGATACAATTGAGCAAGGTGGATTTACCACAGCCGGAGGCACCTAATAAGACCAGGAACTCGCCCTCTTGAATATCCATGTTAAGTTTATCGAGTATGGTGAGGTGATCGTACTTTAAGGTTAAATCTTTAATTAATACACTTGACATAATTATCCTTTTACCGCGCCAGCAGCTATACCGCGCACAAAGAGTTTGCCGGAAACAAAATAGAGAATGAGCGGCACGAGACCGGTCAGCAAGGTCGCTGCCATGTTGACGTTGTACTCTTTAACACCCTGCACGGAGTTTACAATATTGTTGAGTTGCACCGTCATTGGGTAGATATCTGGTTTGGTGTAGATAACCCCAAACAAGAAGTCATTCCAGATACCGGTCACTTGCAGAATCATCGCCACCACAAAGATAGGAATCGCCATGGGTAACATGATGTGAAAATAAATGCCCCAAAATCCGGCGCCATCAATGCGCGCAGCTTTAAACAGTTCCTCGGGTACCGAGCTGAAATAGTTGCGAAACAGCAGCGTTAAAATTGGCATACCAAACACGGTGTGGACTAAGACCAACCCCCACAAACTGCCCATCAAGCCCATTTCACGGAGCAAGATGACAATCGGGTAAATCATTACTTGGTAGGGGATGAAAGCGCCAAATAGCAGCACCGCAAAGAAAATTTCGCTGCCCTTGAACTTCCAGTTAACCAGCGCGTAGCCGTTAACAGAGGCGATGACGATCGAGAGGAAAACCGAGGGAATCAAAATTTGTACCGAATTCCAAAAGCCTCGACTCAGTCCGTCGCAGTTCAGACCGGTACAGGCCGTTGACCAAGCTTTTACCCAGGGCTCAAAGGTGACTTCCAGAGGCGGAGCAAAAATATTGCCCAGGCGAATTTCTGGCATGCCCTTTAACGAGGTGACTATCATCACATAGAGCGGCAGAATATAGTAAATCGCCACTATCAATAAAGTGCCGTAAAGAAGGATGTTACGCGTGGTAAAGATACTTTTAGGTTTTGGCCCATTGGGTATTATAGGATTATTTGCCATTGCGGCGACCTCCAAATTCTAGGTAGGCATAAGGGATGATAATGATAAGTACACAAAGTAACATCATGGTTGAGGCGGCAAAGCCCTGACCTAAATTCTGCTTGAGAAACATCGAATCCATCACATATTTAGCGGGTACTTCTGAAGCGATGCCCGGCCCTCCACCAGTTTGAGCTATAATTAAGTCGTAAACTTTGACGATCCCGGAGGTGATCAGCACGATGGCGGTGACAAATACCGGTTTCATCATTGGAATTACGATAAATAGGTAAGTTTTCCATTTTGGGATGCCATCGATACGTGAGGCATTCCATATGTCTTCATCAATACCGCGCAGACCCGCTAGCATCAGTACCATAATCAAGCCAGATCCCTGCCAAATACCGGCGATTAACACCCCGTAAATAACAATGTCGGGATTGTAGAGAGGGTCGAAGGCGAAGCTGGTCCAACCCAAATCCCGCACGACCGATTGAATGCCTAAGTCGGGGTTGAGTATCCACTGCCAGATTAGTCCGGTTACCACAAAGCTCAGCGCAAAGGGAAATAGAATGATGGAGCGCAAGGTGTTTTCAAAGCGGATTTTTTGGTCGAGCAGCGCCGCCAAAATAAAGCCGATTACCAGTGACAATACCAGCGAGCAGGCACCGTAGATAAATAAGTTTTCTATCGAGATTAACCAGCGGGAAGTACCCCAGAGCCTCTCGTATTGGTCAAAACCGACAAATTCAAGCTTGGGAAGCATTCTCGATTTGGTGAATGAATGTACCACTGTCCAGATAGTACAACCGACAAAGATAACCAATACCGTGATAATCATTGGCATGGCGGCAATTTTTGCGTTTAAATTGCGAAATAAAGTATTGGGGCGCACTGACTGAGCCATCGCGTTTCCTCGAATCAAAAAATTGAAAGGATCAACACTCAGGTACTAACAACCCTGAGTGTTGATGTTTCGAAGAGAACTAGTCAGCTAGTTTAATCAGCTTCACATAGCGTGCTTGAGCGGTGGTGATATCCATAGAGGGGTCGTTCCAAAATTCTACGAACAGATCTTCAATTTGACCGGTGGTATCAGCGGATAACAGCTGATCCCCTGAAGGCAAGATGCCGCCATCAGCCAAGATCTTAAGACCCTTTTTCATGCAATCGTTAGCGGCAGATATATCAATATCGCCACGTACTGGCAGAGATCCTTTCTTCAAGTTGAAAGCGACTTGCGTGGCTTTAGAGAGCATCACAGAAGCTAGTTGCTTTTGCGCCTTGGTGATTTCTGGATCTTTGTTTTTAGGGAAGTAGAAAGCATCGCCACCGGTAGAGATAACTTGGTTAACGCCAAGGCCGGGTAGGCAAGAGTAATCTTTACCCGCTACTTGATTGGCCACGCTGAACTCACCCTGAGCCCAATCACCCATGATCTGACCGCCAGCTTCGCCTCTGATGACCATTGCCGTAGCTAAGTTCCAATCACCCACTTTACTGTTCTTAGACATCTTACGCGCCGCATCAGCCGCTTCAAAAACTTTGGTCATCTCTGGACTAGCGGCAGCTTCAGCTGACTTGTCGATGTTGATTTTCTTCCATAGATCGACCCCGCCAACGGCAATGTTTATCACCCCAAAGGCACCGCTGGTCTGCCAACCCTGTTGGCCGACAACCAGTGGAACTTTGCCGGCAGCTTCGAGTGCTGGGGCTGCGGCGACAAACTCGTCCCAATTGGTGGGTACTGCAACACCGGCGTCTTTATAGGCTTTATGCGACAGCCAAATCCACTGCCAAGAGTGAATGTTCACCGGTACACAGTATATTTTTCCATCAAGAGTACAGCTATCGAGTAGGCCTTTAGGGTAGACGATATCCGCCCAGCCCTCGGCCGTGGCGATGTCGGTTAAATCTAGCATTAAGCCTGCTTCAACCAGCTCTTCCGCTTGACGGCCGTGGTTAAACTGGGTGGCGTGCATAGGATCGCCGCCGATGATACGGCTGACGATGATGGGTCTTGCGATACCGCCTGATCCAGCGATGGCCCCATCTACCCACTTGTTCCCAGTGGCATCGAATGCCTTGGCAAATTCTGCTACGGCGGCGGCTTCGCCACCGGATGTCCACCAGTGGGTGACTTCTAGTTCTGTTGCTGAAGCACAAGTTGCGCCTAATAGCGCACCGGCACATAAAAGTGATTTTATCATAGTCATTAATTTCTCCCTACAGCGTCATTCACATAGAGATATTGACGCTAATTATTTTTGTTTTCGTCTGCCTGAGATTAATAAGCTGTCGCTGCTCGAACCATTTTGCCGAATTTCAGTAGTATAGACTTGGCTGGCTGGAGACGACTAAATGCTGATGTAATCGATTTCATTTATCACATATTGTCAGTTCAGTTGTCAAGCCCTGGCTAAATAATAAGCAACAAAGTTAGTCGCAGAGGTAATTACATGACAGCTAATAAGTCGATAGTCAGGATTTTTATTTGCGAGAAAATTGGATGTTTCAGCTTTAAAACACTCAAGCTGAATGGACCTGGGCTATAGGCAACACTATGTATAAATAAGCGATCAATAGCTCAGAGAAAGTTGGCTTAATCGGTTATCTCTGCCACTAACCAGCGGCTAAATAGCTGAACTTTATTCAATTGGCGCTTGTAGCTAGGGCTGAGCAAATAATACTGATATTCACTGGTTATCTGCAGTTTAAAGGGATTGACCAGTTGACCTTGAACAATGCTCTGGCGCGCTAAAAAATCAGGTATAAGCGCCAGTCCCAGCCCCTCTTGAGCTGCTTTTAAGGACATAAAAAAATGTTGAAAACCAATGCCCATATTGAGATTGATGGCGCTGGGGTTGAGGTTTTGCTGTAAGAGGAAATTCTGCCACATTTGGCTGCGAGTATTTTGTTGCAGTAGCTTTAATTTTAATAGGTCTGCTATCGTACTAATGTCGGTCATTTTCAGTAACTGTGGCGCGCCAACTAATAATAGCCGCTCTGGAAACAGGGCGGTAGCGTCCTTGGGGGCACTGGCAACTTTTAAACAGCGAATAGATAAGTCCGCCTGAGTTTGATTGAAATTGCAATCGCCGTCGCCACTGATTAAATCGATCTGTAAATGCGGGTATCGCTGTTCAAAACGGTGAATTCTAGGAATTAGCCAAATGTGGCTCATCGAGGGGATTACATCGATAAGCAGACGTTGTTGTCTAGGCTGAACCTGTAATGATTCAGCGCTACTGGCCAGTATATTGAGAGCATGAGTGACAGCATTGAAATATTCTAGCCCCTGCTCTGTGAGGAGTAAGCCTTTAGAACTGCGGATAAATAAGGCGAATCCTAAGTGTGTTTCAAGCTGCTTTACCTGTTTGCTCACTGCGCCTTGAGTGACACATAATTGTGCAGCAGCCTTGGAAATACTTAAGTGACGTGCTGCTGCTGCGAAACAATTTAACGCTTGCATTGGGGGTAAACTGGCCTGCATATTGATCAATGTCCTATCGCTATTAGTCATCTAGTGTTACACACATTTAAAGGTGAGTAAAAGTAAGTGGTGAATTGATTTAATATTCCGTTTGGTCATGGCCAGTGAAAATAAGTCGATTGAATAATGGCGGAAAGTGTTCTTAAATAATAGTGGATCTCAGGTATGCGCGGCCAGTGCAGGCAGACAAGGTGGAACTTGACGAAATAGTATGTCGGTTGATTTACCTGAGAAAACAGTGTGCCCCCGCTTGTTGGGTAGCGAGTTTATTATTAATACGACATGCTTGAGCGCAGCCGTTTTACGATGCCCTCCGAATGGGGTTGCAGCGATTGGTAACTGCTATATACCGAACAGCGTATCGACAGCTCATCTGAGCTGCCAATGGATAGATTAAATGTTAACCATAAAGAGTAAATTATGACCGCAGTCTTTCAACGTAATTGTAATGCGCAGATGCCAATCGCCGTTAGAGGCGAAGGTGTGTATATATATGATCAACAAGGCAAGCGCTATCTAGATGGCTCTGGTGGGGCGGCTGTCTCAAGTCTTGGGCATTCTCACCCACGAGTGATATCGGCGATAAAAGCACAACTAGATCAGATCGCCTTTGCCCACACCGGGTTTTTTAGTTCTGAGCCCGCCGAAGATTTAGCCAAATTTCTGATTGATAATGCCCCTGGGAATATGGGTAAAATATACTTTACCAGCGGTGGCTCTGAAGCTGTGGAGTCCGCCCTTAAATTGGCGCGCCAATACTTTGTTGAATTGGGCGAAACAGAGCGTACTTTGTTTATCTCGCGCGAGCAAAGTTATCACGGCAATACCTTGGGCGCACTTGGAGTAGGGGGTAATCCGTGGCGGCGCGAGCCGTTTGAACCACTGCTCAGCGCGGCTAATTATATCTCCCCCTGTTATGCCTATCGGGGGCAGCGTGCGGGCGAGTCTGAATTTGATTATGGACAGCGAGTCGCCGTTGAGCTTGAGAGCAAACTGGCTGAACTTGGGGCCAGTAACGTCATCGCATTTATCGCAGAGCCGGTGGTGGGTGCCACGTTAGGGGCTGTCCCCAGTGTGCCTGGTTACTTTAAAAAGATCCGTGAGATCTGTGACAGACATGGCATTTTATTAATTCTCGATGAAGTGATGTGTGGCACAGGGCGAACCGGCACTTTATTTGCCTATCAGCAAGAGCATATAGTGCCGGATATGGTGACCATGGCCAAGGGCTTAGGTGCCGGATATCAGCCGATTGGGGCGTTGATGGTCAGTGAAAAAATTCATCAAACGGTGGCGGATGGCAGTGGTTTTTTTCAGCATGGACATACTTATATTGGCCACCCAACGGCCTGTGCGGCAGCACTTGCAGTACAGCGGGCAATAGTAGATGAGGATTTGTTGGTCAACGTGCAACACATGGGTGGGTATTTGCAGACGCAGTTAGAGCAGCGCTTTGCAGAGCATCCACATGTTGGAGATATAAGAGGTCGCGGTTTATTTAGAGGGATTGAATTAGTCAAAGATAGGGCGGATAAGTCGCCGTTACCCTTGGCGAGTAACCTGCATCAAAAAATTAAAGCGCAGTTAATGGATAATGGCCTATTGTGTTATCCAGGCGCTGGCAGCGTAGATGGTAAGCAGGGCCATCACATATTGATAGCCCCGGCATTTATCATTCAGAGTGCCGATTTAGATTTCTTAGTCGATACCTTGGCAACGTCTATTGACCAGGTATTAGCAAGTATCAATCTTTAGTAAAGAGAATATTATGTCGATAGATAACAAAGCCATTTTGATCGTGGCACCCAATGGCGCCCGCAGAGGCAAAGCTGATCACCAAAACTTACCGATCAGTGCCACAGAGGTGGCCGCTGAAGCAGTGCAGTGCCAAGAGGCGGGGGCTACTATGATCCATGCTCACGCGCGCAAGGCGGATGGTTCTCACAGTTTAGAAATAGCCGACAATCAACATTATTATGCGGTTATTAAAGAGGCGGTAGGCGATAAGCTGGTGGTGCAATTAACCACTGAGGCAGTTGGTATCTATGCCCTTGAGCAGCAAATCGCCATGATAAAAGCCGTGCAGCCCGAAGCCGTATCCCTTGCCATACGCGAATTTATTCCGGCTCCAGCGCAGCTAGAACCAGCCAGAGAGTTTTTCCACTGGGTGGCTGAGCGAGGCATCGTCGCCCAGTATATTTTGTATAACGCAGCGGAGGTTGCTCTCTACCATCAATTAAAAGAGCAGGGGGTGATCCCGGCTAATCGCCATCATTTGTTATTTGTCTTGGGTCGCTACAATAAAGGTCAATATTCAGAGCCGGGGGAGTTGTTCCCATTTATTGTGGAACATAAAGATAATACCCCCTGGGCGGTGTGCGCTTTTGGCCGAGATGAGCATCGCTGCGCCAGTGCGGCACTGGCACTTGAGGGGGATGTACGGGTTGGCTTTGAAAATAACTTGTACGATATCAGCGGGCACCTTGCCGAAGACAATGCCGTACTGATCAGACAAGTGGCTGATACTGCAAAAAGTATGGGGCGGGATATTATGAGTGCAGCAGAGTTTAGAGCGTTATTTAAACACTGAGATTGAAATAACCTAAGGTCTGAGTATCAGGCCTTAGGCTTTGCAGCGCTTATAAAGCCGCTATTTTTTCGCGCTGTTCCAGCAACTTTTGCTGCGCCGCTTTAAAGCCGGCAATCTTTTCACGCTCTTTCGCGACCACAGCTTCAGGCGCATTGGCGACAAATTTTTGATTGCTCAATTTGCCTTCAATACGACCGATATCTTTATCCAACTTGTCGATCTCTTTGCTCAGTCGGGATACTTCAGCATCTTTGTCAATCAGACCGGCCATGGGCACTAGTACTTCCATCTTGCCGACTAGTTGCGTCGAAGACATGGGTGCTTCATCCCCAGGGTTGAGCCAAGTGATGTCCGCGAGAGAGGCCAGCTTCATCAGGAAACTGCGGTTATCCTCTAGGCGCTGCTTATCCTCTTCGCTGCCGTTATTGATTAACACCGTTAACTCTTTCGCTGGGGAAATACCCATTTCACCGCGAATGTTACGCACTCCGGTGATCACACCTTTTAGCCAGTCAATATCGGCTTCAGCGGCTAAGTCTATTTTACTTAAATCCGCTTTGGGGTAGCTTTGCAGCATGATGCTGTCGCCGCTAACGCCTGCCAGAGTTTTAATCGACTGCCAAATCTCTTCGGTGATAAACGGCATGATAGGGTGAGTTAAACGCATGATCACTTCTAGTACCCGTACTAAAGTACGTCTGGTGCCGCGCATTTGTAGCGCAGTGGCCTCTTCATTCCAGAGCATCGGTTTAGACAGCTCTAGATACCAACCGCAATATTCGTTCCAGATAAAATCGTATAAAGTTTGCGCCGCAAGGTCTAAGCGGTATTCTTCGATGTGTTTGGCCACGTCAATTTCGATCTGCTGTAGCTTGCTGCTGATCCAGCGATCGGCAATAGAGAGTTCGACCTCTTCGCCATTTTGGCCACAGTCTTCACCTGCGGTGTTCATTTCAACGTAGCGTGCGGCGTTCCAAATCTTGTTGCAGAAATTGCGATAACCCTCTAAGCGCTTCATGTCCCAGTTGATATCGCGACCGGTAGAGGCGAGTGAGGCCAAGGTGAAGCGCAGTGCGTCGGTGCCATGCGGGGCAATGCCGTCGGCGTATTCTTTCTCGGTGCGCTTGCGAATTTTGGCGGCCATCTGTGGCTGCATCATGTTGCCAGTGCGCTTCTCTAATAAGTCCTCGAGGCTGATGCCATCGATCATGTCGAGCGGGTCGAGCACGTTGCCCTTAGACTTTGACATTTTCTCGCCGCTCTCATCGCGCACAAGGCCGGTGATATAGACGGTCTTAAAGGGTATTTGCGGCTTGCCTTGTTGATCTTTGCACAAGTGCATACTCATCATCATCATGCGAGCTACCCAGAAGAAGATGATGTCAAAACCGGTGACCAGTGTATCGGTTGGGTGAAACGTCTCTAGTTTGTCGCTCTGCTCGGGCCAGCCTAACGTGGCGAAACTCCACAGACCTGAGCTAAACCAAGTGTCTAGTACGTCGTTATCTTGGGTGAGGGTGATCTCGGTGCCTAAATTGTACTTCTCACGTACTGCACTCTCGCTGCTACCTACATAGACTTTACCTTGAGCGTCATAGTAGGCGGGGATGCGATGGCCCCACCACAATTGTCGGGAAATACACCAGTCTTGAATGTCGCGCATCCAGGAGAAGAACATGTTCTCGTATTGTTTGGGGACAAATTTGATGTCGCCGTTTTCCACCGCTTCGATGGTCGGTTTAGCCAAGGTTTTAGCATCGGCAAACCACTGATCTGTCAGCATTGGCTCGATAACCACGCCACCGCGATCGCCATAGGGGATGGTCATGTTGTTTTCTTCGATCTTGACCAAAAATCCCAATGCTTCAAAGTCGGCAACCACTTCACGGCGTGCGGCAAAGCGCTCCATGTTGTGATATTTTTCGGGGATATGGCAGTTGATCTCGCTGTTTAAGGTGCCGTCACTGTTAAATCCCTGACCGACTTCGCGAATGTCAGCGCTAAAAGTCAGAATATTGATCATCGGTAACTTGCGACGCTTGCCGACTTCGTAATCGTTAAAGTCGTGGGCGGGAGTGATTTTTACACAACCGGTACCTTTCTCCATATTGGCGTGATCGTCGGCGATGATGGGGATGCGACGGCCCACCAACGGCAGGATGACTTCTTTGCCAACAATGCTTTTAAAACGCGGATCTTCAGCATTGACCGCGATGGCGGTATCACCAAACATAGTCTCGGGACGGGTGGTGGCTACCACAATGAAATCATCACCTGCATCGGTAGTCACGCCATCGGCCAGTGGGTAGCGCAAATACCACATCTTGCCTTTGATCTCTTTACTCTCGACTTCAAGATCGGAGATGGCGGTCTGTAATTTAGGGTCCCAATTGACCAGTCTTTTACCGCGATAGATCAGGCCATCATCGTAGAGGCTGATAAATGCCTCTTCCACAGAGGCTTGGAATTTATCATCCATGGTGAAGCGCTCGTTGCTCCAGTCCACCGAGTTGCCCAAGCGGCGCATCTGGCGGGTGATGTTACCCCCAGATTCTTCTTTCCATTCCCAGATCTTGTCGGTAAAAGCTTTGCGACCTAAATCGTGGCGGGTCTGACCGGTCTGTGCGGCAAGTTTGCGCTCGACGATCATCTGGGTGGCGATACCTGCGTGATCGGTACCTACTTGCCAGAGGGTGTTCTTGCCCTGCATGCGCTGATAGCGGATTAAGGTATCCATGATGGTATGTTGAAAAGCGTGACCCATGTGCAAATTGCCGGTGACATTCGGCGGCGGGATCACCATGGAATAAGCTTCACCTTCACCGCTGGGGGCGAAATAGTTGTTCTGCTCCCATGTTTTGTACCAAGAAGTCTCTATGCTAGCGGGTTGGTAAGTCTTATCCATGGTCTGAAATCTCTAACTTTGTGTAAGGCGCAAAACAGAAATGAAGTTGCGCGAAAAAAGGGGCGAATTATAGCAAATGTGAGGCTGACTGAACAGTGCTGTGCAAGCGAAATTAGCAGTGTTGATTAGCAGCCATACAATCGCTCTAGCGGTTGCGCATATCGTTATGTTTAATTGTAAAGCCTTGCTCTTTATAGCTTTTATAGCGCTCTCTGCTGCGCGTTAAACTATCGGCATCCGCGCTGACTAACTCCACCACTCGCTCAAAATCGGCAGCGCTGGGGGGAATGCTCTGTGAGTAGTTCACTAATACATCTAAATGCTCTGGCTGGTGGGAGAGATCCCAGCCAATAGTGATGGGGGCTATCAAGGACTGATCGGGGGTAGAATTGGCTAAAAAACTGCACTCACTAAATTGCCAGAGTGAATTTGCTAATGTTTCGGCGGCAAATTGCTCATCGCAAACTAAGAATATGCGATGGCCGCCACTGAGGATGCGGGTCAGCAATTTACCTAAGAATTGGTACTTTCCCTCTGCATCGCTGCTTGACAGGATATAAAAATCGGCTTGTTTCATTGGGCCTTATCTGGGTTGTGGATTAAAAAAACCGCGCCGTTAGAGCGCGGGTGTGATTGTCGACTACTGGCTTTGTAAATCGGCAGCGGTATTCATCAAATACTGACACAAGATCGGCACAGCGCGACCGGTGGCGCCTTTTTCTTTGCCCTTTGACCAGGCGACGCCCGCGATATCTAGGTGAGCCCAGTTGTATTTTTCGGTAAACCTAGCTAGAAAACAGGCGGCGGTAATAGATCCGGCCGCAGGGCCACCAATGTTGGCAATATCGGCGAAGTTAGAGTCTAGTAGCTCTTGATATTCGTCCCAAATCGGTAGGCGCCAGGTGCGATCAGCGGCATAATCACCGGCGGAAATCAGCTCGTTAGCCAGTGCGTCACTGTTAGACATCACCGCTGATGTGTTGTGTCCGAGAGCCACAATCACCGCGCCGGTTAAGGTGGCAATGTCTATCACTGTCTCTGGGTCGAATCTCTCTACATAAGTCAGTGCATCGCAGAGTACCAAGCGGCCCTCGGCGTCGGTATTGAGCACTTCAACAGTTTGTCCTGACATGGTGGTAATAACATCACCGGGTTTGGTGGCTCGATCCGAAGGCATGTTTTCGGCGGCGGCGATAACCCCGATAACATTGATCGGTAATTCCATTTCTGCAATGGCGTGCATGGTGCCCATCACACTCGCGGCGCCACACATGTCAAATTTCATTTCATCCATGCCTGAGCCTGGCTTTAGAGAGATACCACCAGTATCAAAAGTGACACCTTTACCGACAATAACATGCGGCTTTTGCTCGGGTTTGCCGCCTGAGTATTTGATCACAATCAACTGTGATGGCTCTATGCTGCCATGACCAACGGAGAGTAGAGAATGCATACCAAGCTCTTCCATTGCCGCTTCATCTAAAATCTCACAGGCTATGCTGTCGTATCCGTCGGCCAGTTCTTGCGCCTCTTTAGAGAGATAGGTGGGTGTGCATATGTTCGCCGGTAGATTGCCCAGTTCACGGGCAATGCTCATGCCGTTGGCCACTGCGGTGCCATCGAGTAAGCCGTCCTCGGCGTTTTCAGTCTGATCACTGGCAACCGCAAAACGAATATTTTTTAATGCAGAGGGGGTCGCCTTGGTGCTTTTAGTTTCATCGTATTGATAAAAGCCTGCACAAGCCTGCTGTACTGATAAGCGCAATTGACGATAAATATCACCGTCTTTATTGACCTTGTCGTCTAGTGCAATAGTAACATCGCTGATATTGTTGCTTTTCAACTGGCTAAACAGTGCCTTGATAATCGTTTTATGGGTGATGTCGCTGCGTTTTTTCTCCTCACCTAAGCCCAATAGCAATACTCGCTTCGCCGCGATATTGGGTAAGTTCCGCAGCATCAGACACTGGCCTGTTTTGCCGGTGATATCACCGTCCTCAAGCACTGCTTTAATAGCCCCTTCGCAAGCGAGGTCAAGAAGCTCTGCAGAAGCGGTTAGCAGAGACTTCGCTTCAATACCGACAACCAGACATTCAGTGTTAAAGGTACTAATGTCGCTACTGATAATTTCAAATTCCATATATACTCCGGTGATGACATGGGCCAAACTTTGTAAGATAATGCCGCGCGATACAATGCGTTTTAAACTAATAGGTGCTAGTTAGGTCTGTGTTGATAGCGCAAGAGTTGGGGATGTTTCCCCTAGCGGCTTTAAGTAGGCCAATACTATAATCCTTTTTAATCTGTAGCAACAGGGCAAACCTTTTGATTATCTATCGTTATCTCTCTAGAGAGATTTTTTTCAGTACCTTTGCCGTTGCGTTAGTGCTAGTGCCGATTATTGTCAGTGGGCGATTGATAAATACCTTGGCAAGAGCCAGCCCGGGTGAAATGGACCTGTTGTTTGTGTTCGAATTAGTGGCTTACCGGCTGCCCAACATGCTGATGTTAACTTTGCCGCTGGCGCTTTTTTTAGGCGTGTTGCTAGCTTACGGCAAACTCTATTTAGAGAGTGAAATGGCAGTGTTAAAAGCCAGTGGTGTCAGCGGTAAACAGTTGGTGGGCTATGCGCTGGGGCCTGCGGTGGGCGGTGCGCTGATTGTCGCTAGTTTAAGTTTGTATGTTTCCCCTCTAGCCTACCAATTATTGGAAGTAAGTTACGCAAAGCGTGACGCCCTCAGTGAATTAGATACATTAACACCGGGCAGATTTCAGAAACTGTCAGGTGGGCGAACCGTATATACCAGTGCGTTTTTGGAAAATCGTAGCAAGATGGATAAAGTGTTTATCGCCAAGGTAGACAAAGATAGTGACCGCTTAGAAATTAGTTACTCGCAAAGTGGTCGAGTGCAAGTCAATGCTGATGGTCGTCGCTATTTGGTGTTGCAGCAGGGTTATCGTTATACAGGGGTTCCCGGTCGTGCGGATTATCAGCAGTTAAAGTATGCTAAATACGGTTATCTATTACCTGAGCGAAAACTGGAAATAGATACTTCTGACCCACAGACAATCTCCACTTTTGAGTTGTTCGGCAGCAACGATACTAAATTATTCGCTGAATTACAGTGGCGCCTGTCACTACCACTGTTAGCTTTTATAGTGGTGTTGATCGCCGTGCCATTAAGTAGAACTAGCCCTCGACAAGGTCGCTATGCTCAGTTGATACCCACTATTTTACTCTATCTAGTCTATTTGTCGCTGCTGATGTCTGCCCGGGATAAAGTCGAAGATGGCGCTCATTTTGGGCTGATATGGACGGTGCATTTGGTGTTTTTTAGCTACGGTATGAGTTTGATTTTGTTTGAGCAATTTTGGACGAAATTATTTAATAAGCTACCGCGTTTAGCTGTTTTGAAAAAGGGTGGTCAATAGCATGAAACAATTAGATCGCTATATTGCCGCTCAAGTACTCTCGTCGATATTTCTCGTTTTGCTGGTGGTATTGGGGCTGGATTTTGTCTTTGCCTTCATGGATGAGATGAAAGCTGCCACTGACAGCTATAATACCCCAGTTATTCTCTATTACTTGCTGTTAAAAATTCCGGGCAATATCTATGAGTTTTTGCCGTTAAGTTGCCTCGTGGGGTGTTTGATTGGTTTGGGTATGCTCGCCAGTTACAGCGAACTAACCGTGATGCGTGCCGCGGGTATCTCTACGTTACACATTATCATGTCGGTTATTAAGCCAGCTTTGCTGCTGGCATTCTTATCCATGGCCGCTGGGGAATTCGCCATACCGGTGTGTGAACAGCTGGCGCAATCGATCAAAGCCAGTGCCAAGGGCGGCGGTAAGGCGCTGCAATCTAGGCACGGCGTCTGGCATCGTGAAGCCGATACCTTTATCCACATCAACGCGGTGATTCCCGGCGGTAAAATTCAAGGGGTTACCCGTTTTGAATTCTCTGAAGATGGTCAGCTAATTTCCTCAAGCTTCGCCAAACGCGGAGTGTACTTACAAGATCAATGGCAGCTATTTGATATAGATCGCACGGTCATTGAAGAGCAGAGCACTAACGTTTCGCATCGAGATAAAGAAGAGTGGGGAATGGGGTTATCACCCGATTTATTAGCCGCACTGGTGGTTCAGCCGGAAGATTTGTCCATGACTAAGCTCTGGTCGTTCTCTCATTATTTATCTGCCCAGCAATTAGAGGCCGACGTCTACTTTTTTGCCTTTTGGAGTAAGTTGTTTCAGCCGTTAACCGTCATCGCACTGGTATTGATCGGTATCTTGTTTATATTTGGCCCGCTGCGCAGTGTGACTGTAGGGCAGCGCATAATCGCCGGGGTTATAACCGGCTTACTGTTTAAGTTTGTGCAAGATATACTCGGCCACATGAGTTCGGTAGCAGGGCTGTCACCACTGATAGCCGTGTTAGTCCCGATACTTTTTTGTATCCTGTTGGGGGTGGTATTGCTCAAACGGGCTAAGTTATAAAGACATGGTTATGGGTTATGGGTTATGGGTCGTTAGTCATGGGTCGTTAGTCGTTAGTCAAAAGACTACCGACTAAAGACTAAAGACTAAAGACTAAAGACTAAAGACTAAAGACTAAAGACTAAAGACTAAAGACTAAAGACTAAA
>JABSRA010000078.1 GCA_013215445.1 Oceanospirillaceae bacterium | reverse complement strand
GCTTTCAATTTGAAATATGATTTGTAGGCACTTTACACTAAGACATAACGCTGACCCGCGTTATAAGATGACTAAAGATTAGTTGAAGATATGGGTAAGTCAATACAGCGACTGAGTTAGCCGAAAATTAAATGCTGGCAGCGTCAATGCCGGTCACTCTACATTGTTAGCTCTCTAGAAAAACCAGCAGCTGGCTGGTCGCGATGCCCCGGCAGACCCTGAAGAGAGCATACTGGCCAAAACGGCGCTGTTACCCCTGGGGTTGTCACCATTGGGGACGATTTTACATCGTTTGACACTCTGCTCCTCTATTTATTACCACGTTTAGCACCACATAGATTCAGAGATTATTGAGCGACAAGCAAGCTCAATGAATACTACCCCCCTGGTTGAATTTAACCCGATCTTCTGTGTTGTTTTCGAGCCAAACACCAGCCTAACCGACCGCTTACTCTCGCAGGGGCGCCCACTAAAACAGGCTGGTTTAAGCCGCGACTGCGCGTTTAACCGCGCCCAACGAAGGGCATCTTGGTGGCCATCACCGTCACGAACTGCACATTGGCATCCAGTGATAACGATGCCATAAAACTGACCGTAGTAGCGACGTTGTCGACGTCCATCACCGGTTCTGGGGCGATGCTGCCATTAGCTTGCGGCATACCAATGGCCATTTGTTCGGTCATATCGGTTGCCGCGTTACCTATATCGATTTGACCAACGGCAATATTATATTTTCGACCATCCAGTGAGGCAGATTTAGTTAAGCCAGTGATTGCATGCTTGGTTGCCGTGTAAGGTGCCGAGTTTGGCCGCGGGGCGTGCGCTGAAATAGAGCCGTTATTAATGATCCGGCCACCCTGTGGCGATTGATTCTTCATCAATTTAAACGCTTGCTGAATACAAAAAAAGCTACCTGACAAATTAGTATCTACTACCCGGCGCCATTGATCGGGATCAATATCTTCCAGACTTAAGGTTCTTGGGGTGCCACTGCCGGCGTTATTAAACAGCAGGTCGAGACGACCAAAGGTGCTAAGCGTTTGCTCGAATAATGCCGCGACGCAAGTATGGTCCGTCACATCTGTTGGGACACACAGGCTCTGCGTATCGATCTGCTGCTGGGTCTCTTGCAATTTTTCCATACGACGGCCCGCGAGCACCAGCTTATAACCATCTTTTGCTAAACGAATCGCGACTGCACGGCCGATACCTGAACCGGCACCTGTGACTAAGGCAACTTTCATTTGATATTCCTCTGGTAGGTTGTGGCAAGCTCGGTAAACAGAGCTAAAAAACACCGGTAATCTATTGGCAGGTTTTTACTGTTTAAAGATAAAAGCCCATATAATCAATGACAAAACTCAACTGACAGCATAATCAATTATGCAGCCTACGTCGACTAAGCTAGTTATTGCTCAAAGCACAACGCTGCTACTTTGCCAAAGAATGAACTAGCAAGCAGCTTTTCAACATCGCTCGGCAAAGACAATACTCTGCATAATTGTGCTGCAGATAGCTTCCAATAGCGGCGGACTTTTCGCTGTATGACAGTCGCTATTGTTGACCCGTATTAGCCGCTATCTTTGGTACGCTAAACTATCTGTAAGCTGCAGCTCTTTAGCTTTGTTTTTTCAGAGGTCAAAAAGAGCTGACCTCGCTGGTTTATAACTAAGAAATTACGCAACTGACCGCAATAACCTGCGGCCGCAATCACTCGCTGATTTCACCTTCAATTCACATAACCCAATTTAGTATAGCGCCTGCCAGTATTCCCCAGAAAAACGGATTCATTATTATGCTCAAACTTTTAGTGGTTAAAAAATTACAAATATCTAGCAGCGCTTTCAATTTGTTTTTCGCCACAGCCCTAGTGGCTTTTTATAATCAGCCACTATGGCGACTACTGTTTGCAGCTAGTGCGGATTCGCTGGCACAGAACATGCTCTTTATAGCTTCGTTCTTTCTACTGCTGGTGGCTATTTTTAACTTATCGCTAACCTTAATTAGTGGTAAGTACCTACAGAAACCTCTGGCTGTCGCCATTATCTTGTCCGCCTCAATGGCCGCATATTTCATGAACGCCTACGGTATCGTCTTCGATAAAACCATGATTCAGAACACTTTAGAAACCGATAGTAATGAAATTCTGGACATCTTTAGCAGCAACCTGTTCATCCATATTGTACTGTTCGGCGCGCTGCCCGCCGTGCTGATTATCAACACTAACATCATTTACCGACCGCTCTTTACCGAGTGTAAACTGCGGGCCCTGATTGCCCTGGCCAGTCTATTGGTAGTGGTTATCAATCTTGCTGTGTTTTACAAAGATTATTCAGCTACTTTTAGAAACCATCGTGAGATTCGTCATCTCATTGTGCCCTCGAGTTATTTGTATTACAGCAGCAGGTATTTAGCAGGGGCCTACGAGCAGCGTGGTGGTCAATTGCAAAAAATAGCCCAAGATGCGAGCCTCAACACCCTGTGGGAGAAGCCAGCTAAACAGTTAGTGACGATTATCGTCGTCGGTGAAACCGCCAGGGCAATGAACTTTTCACTCAACGGTTATCCCCGTGAGACGAATCCTGAGCTGGCCAAAGCGGCTATCGTTAATTTTTCCAACGTCAGCTCTTGTGGCACCAGTACTGCAGTATCACTGCCCTGTATTTTTTCCAGTATGGGACGCGATACATTTGCTAGTGGCCGGGCCAAAAACAGCGAAAATTTGTTAGACATATTGCAGAATGTCGGCTTTGAGGTACTCTGGCGTGATAATAATTCGGGCTGTAAAAGTGTCTGTGAGCGCATCGAAAAGCAAGCGCTTGCCGTTTATAGAAGCGATCAATTTTGTGATCAACAGCGCTGTTTCGACGAAGTCATGTTGGAAAAACTAGATCAGTACTTGCAGCGTAATGACAGCAACAAAGTGATTGTATTACATCAAAATGGCAGTCATGGCCCCGCTTATTACAATCGTTATCCCGCTGACTTCAGAGCATTCATCCCCACCTGTGAAACCGCTGACCTGAGCAGTTGCAGCCAGCAGAGTATCGTCAATAGTTATGATAATTCAATTTTGTATACGGACTATTTTCTCAGTCAGGTGATTAAGTTTTTAGCCGAGCGCAGTGCTATCTACACGACGGCTATGCTCTACGTTTCAGACCACGGAGAATCGCTGGGAGAAAACAATCTTTACTTACACGGTTTACCTTATTATATGGCGCCAAAAACCCAGACCAATGTGCCATTTTTTATCTGGCTTTCAAAAGAATATCAACAACAATTTGGTTTAGATCAACACTGCTTAACCACTAAACGGCAGCAACCTATCAGCCATGATAATATATTCCACTCAGTACTGGGTTTGCTGGGCGTGCAAACCGCACTCTATCAAGCTGAATTGGATATTTTTTCCAGTTGCAGTAGTCCAGTATTAAGCAGTAATTAACCGTGCGACGATACTGGTTCGAACACTTAGCACTACCCGCTATCGGTATGACGATACTGTTGGCCATTGTCGAAGGCCTGGCGATAGATTTACAGTTGGCCTCTTATATTTATCACCAGCAGACTGGGCAATGGCTGTTAAAAGATCATTGGCTGTTGCAAAATGTCCTACACACTGGAGCGCGCCAGACCTTGATTACACTTTATGTGGCGCTGTTCATCTTGTGGCTCAGCCGTTGCAAAGTGCCACTTATTAGTCGCCATCAACGTTGTCTAGGTTATTTATTATTGACGGCAATACTGTCGGTGGGCATAGTTGCAGGGCTTAAGCAAATAACCCAAATTGACTGTCCTTGGGTTATTATCGGTCTAGGGGGCGAGTTACCCCTTTACTCTATTTATCAACAGCGCCCGGCAAGCCTGCCCAGTGTCAATTGTTTTCCAGCAGGCCATGCCAGTGCTGGTTACGCTTGGCTGGGCCTATACTTTATTTTGCAAAAAAACGCACCACAGTGGCGGTGGCGGGTTTTGCTTTTGGTACTTTTATTGGGGTTGGTATTGGGTGTAACCCAACAGCTCAGAGGCGCGCATTTTTTGTCCCACGATTTATGGACGCTGACAATCTGTTGGCTAGTGGCCGCTCTTTTATCACCTATGCTGTACAGCACAAGGAAAACCAAATGATACAAGTTTTAGTGGTAGATGATGACAGTGATATTCTCTCCACTATTATCGACCAATTAACCTTAAACAATTTGATCGCAGACTGCGCACAAAACGGTAGACAGGCACTCAACTTAGTCGCTACCAATCACTATGATGTTATTATTCTAGACGTGATGATGCCCGGATTAGATGGTTTACAAACCTGTCAGCAGCTGCGTGCCAATGGCTGCACTGTGCCGATTATATTTTTAACCGCGCGCGATACACTAGCCGATAAAATTGCCGGGTTTAAATTCGGTGGGGATGACTACTTAGTCAAGCCTTTCGCGATGGATGAGTTGTTGTGCAGAGTACAGGCCCTAGCCAAAAGAGTTTCGCGACAGGCTATTAGCCACTTGCACTACGGCGATTTACATTTAGATTTAGAGAGCATGCAAGTCAGTCGCGAGGGGGCTAAATTAAATTTAAATCAATTACAGTTTAAGTTACTGCGTTGTTTAATAACCCAAGCACCGCGAGTGGTCTCTCGAGAACAACTGGAGTTTGCTCTCTGGCACGATTCACTACCAGATACTGACGTGTTGCGCAGTCTTTTGTATCAATTGAGAAAAGTTCTAGATAAGCCCTTTAGCTTTGCCATGTTAGAAACAGTACGCGGTCGTGGCTACCGCTTGGTAAAAGATGGAGCAGCAGCGCTATGAAATCAAATTATAGACGTCGTTTTACCTTGGCTATTAGTGCTTACAGCTTTTTTCTTATCTTCGTCACCCTAACGACAATGTGGCTAATGTTTGAAGTAATAGAAGGTACTTATCAATCTGAGGAGCAAGTGAATACTTTTGGCAAGAGTATCGACTCAGTATTACAGCAGCCAAAAATTGCTGAATTAACCGTAAAATCGTCTGCCTTTGATCTTTATTTTGATCGCCAAGCGCTACCCACAAACTTACAGAGATTCGACACATTCGGCTTTCATCAGCTCAGTAGTCAGGAGCAATTAATCATTGGCAGTCACCCGAAAAATGGCAAAAAATATTATCTAGTCTTACATTTGCAAGGCGAGCAGGATTTTTTTGAAGAAGAATTATACGATATGATCTTTGTCGTTTTTGCCACTATTTTCACCTCAGTATTAGTCGTATTATCAGTGCTTTACATGGCGAAGAAATTAACTTCACCGGTGATTGAGCTGCAGGAAATGGTGAAGAATATCGATATCGACTCAGATCAATTACCCCTATTAGAGCGCGATGATGAAATAGGCGATTTGAGCAAACAATTCAGTGCCCTGATCAATAAAATGCGCCACTTTACCCGCAGAGAAAGAGAATTTACCCGTTTTGCCAGTCATGAGTTACGCACCCCAGTCACGATTATTCGCGGTAATTTTGATCTGATTGAGAAAACCTTGCCCAACAGTGATTTAAACCAGCGTACCTTGAGGCGCATGGATACCGCCATTAAACGCATGAGCAATTTAATAGAAGTATTTTTGTGGCTGGGTCGCGAGTCACAACAGCAAGATTTATTTACCACAGAGACAATCGACAAACCTGAGTTGGACAAACTACTCTCTCAGGCATTGGACACATTACCGCAGGCCGTTAGGGCAGATATAGAACTGCAAGTAGCCGATATTCACTGGCAGCTAAAACCAGTGATGCTGACGATGGTGATTGATAATTTACTGCGCAATGCACTGCAACACTCAGACGGGAACATTAAATTAGTGGCACAGGGCATGTCACTGATGATCAGCAATACCTTCAGCGGCGATGCCGAGCCATTTGCACCGGGCATAGGCCTGCAAATTGTCCAGCGTATCAGCGAGGCGAATCACTGGCTAATGAGTATTGATACTACTGGCTCGCTGTTTAAGGTAACGTTAGCTTTTGCAGCACCAGCTGATGAACTTAGCGCCGGTTGACACTTACTAGGGCAGCCAAGATTATTACACACTCAGATTGCCGATCAAATTGTCCAGCGTATTAACGAGGCGAATCACTGGCTAATGAGCATTGCTACTACTGGCTCGCTGTTTAAGGTAACGTTAGCTTTTGTAACACCAGCTGATCAACTTAGCGGCCGGGCAGCCAAGATTTTTACCCACTCAGATTGCCGATCACTAACCGGCATACAGGATATTACTGATGACTAACCACACAGCTACCAACCCTTACCCCATCACAAATTGGGATGATGCCTACGAAAACGCCAGCCATATAAACAACGCCAACGACTTTATCCAGCGCTGGGAAACTCAGAGCAGCGCCTTTCGCCAACAATTAGTGCAGGAAGATCGCGCCCAACTGGATTTGAGTTATGGATCAGGTGAGCGCAATAAATTGGATTTATTCCTCCCCACAACCCCACCTAAGGGCCTAGTGGTGTTCGTCCACGGAGGCTACTGGCTAAGATTTGACAAGAGTAACTGGTCACATTTTGCCCAAGGCAGTTTAGCGGCGGGTTACGCGGTGGCAATGCCATCCTACACTTTGTGTCCCCAGGCGAGCATCGGCGAAATAGTGGCAGAGGTTGCCAGTGCCATAGAATTTGCGGCACAAAAAATCAGTGGCGAAATCCGCTTAACGGGACATTCCGCCGGTGGACACCTCGTCACCCGCATGCTCTGCGACGACAGCCCACTGAACAAAGAGACACAGACGCGCATCGTCAAAACGTTGTCGATCTCAGGGGTCCACGATTTGCGACCGCTGCTAAAAACCGAGATGAAAGATTCTCTGCAAATTGATCTAGACCAGGCTATTGCGCAGAGTCCGGTACTGCAAATACCGGGACATTTCGCCCCCCTCACCTGCTGGGTAGGCGCTGATGAACGCCCCGAATTTATCCGCCTCAGCAAACTGCAAGCGACCATTTGGCAAGGTTTTGAGCTGGCCACCGACTGGGTAGAAGAGCCCGGCAAACATCATTTTGATATTATCGATGGGCTGATGGATCAGCAGCATCCACTGATGCGCTCACTGCTGGCTTAGTCACTGAAAGCGTGCAGATAACTATGGCTGACAATGGGTTATCTGCATACTAAATTCGACCTTTCGCCATCCTTGGCTAGGCAGCCTTTGCAGGGCTCTCTTCAATACCGAAGATAATCACAAACTACCTTCACGCCTTCACCTTGGCCATGCTCGGATCGTACAAAACATTGAGGTGAATTTTACAGGGCACTCGTACCGAGGCAATTTCGAGTTCGTACTCGCCCTGTTGCAGATAGTCACTGTCCACACCTTGCGCGCGGCGCACATAACCATAACCAATGTTCGCGTTGACCGTGTAGCCCCAACCGCCGCTGGTTAGATAACCGACCCGCTCGCCATTGCGATAAATAGTTTCGCGTCCCAATAAGATAATTTCAGGGTCGTCGATGGTGAAACAAGCCAAGCGTTTTTGCAGTGGCGCATCTTTGCGTTGCTCTAATGCCGCTCTCCCCTTGAAGGGCATAGTGGTTTTTAATTTTACCGCCCAGCCCAAACCCGCCTCTTGCGGAGTGCTGTCAGGTGTCAGTTCTGCACTCCAGGCACGATAGCCTTTTTCTAAACGCAGTGATTCGATGGCGCGATAACCGGCGTTGCGAATCTGATAGGCCTGACCCGCCTGCATGATCGCCCGATAGACATCAGCGCCGGCGGCCCGTGGCATGTGCAGCTCCCAGCCCAGCTCACCGACGTAAGTCACCCGCAGCGCCAATACACAGTGGCCGCCAATCTCGATCTGCTGCACGCCGGCAAAGGGAAAGGCCGCCGCACTCACATCGGCTGCGGTAATCTGGCTCAATACCTGGCGCGCATTCGGCCCCATCAACGACAGCGTGGTCCACTGCTCAGTGATGTCGGTCAAGGTTAGATCATTTAGCTGTGCCGGTATATTGTCTTTAATCCAGTGGTAATCATGGGTGCGAAAACCGGTACCGGTGACAATGTAAAAGTCATCCGCAGCGATTTTGGCCACGGTTAAATCACACTCAATACCACCGCGCTCATTGAGCAACTGGGTATAGACCAGTTTGCCTATCTCTGAGTCCACATGATTGGCGCAAATCCAGCTCAGCGCCGCCCCTGCATCTGCTCCCTTGAGACTAAATTTGGCGAATGAGCTCTGATCAAATACCACCACTGACTCACGTGTCGCGCGATGCTCATCCCCCACCGCCTCAAACCAATTTTGCCGCCCGTAAGAGTAACGATCTTTAGGCTCTGATCCGGCAGGGGCAAACCAATTGGGCCGCTCCCAACCATTTTTAGAGCCAAAACAGGCACCCTGCGCTTTAAGTTCAGAGTAGAGCAGCGATGTCAGTACCGGGCGGGCACTACTATATTCCTCGTGAGGCCAGCTCATGGTGTAGTGTTTAGAGTAGGCCTCTAAAGTGCGGGTACAGACAAAATCAGCATCGCGATGTACCTGACTAAAGCGGCGAATATCTACTGGCCACAGATCCATCGGTGGCTCACCGGCGATCACCCACTGCGCCAACGCCTGCCCAGCCCCACCACCGGAGGCGATACCAAAGGCGTTAAAACCGGCGCCAACGAAGAAATTCTTCACCTCGGGTGACTCACCGAGAATAAAGTTACCGTCTGGGGTGAAAGATTCAGGGCCATTAGTTAAAGTCCTGATGCCGGCAGTTTCTAACGCGGGCACTCTAAACAGTGCCTGCTCCATCAGCTGCTCAAAGTGGTCCCAGTTTTCGTTTAGCAGCGAGAAATAAAACTTATCGGGTATGCCCTTGCGCGCCCAGGCGATAGGATTTGGCTCGTAACCGCCCATGATCAAGCCACCCACTTCCTCCTTGAAATAAATCAGCCGATCGGGATCGCGTAAGGTGGGTAGATCTCCAGGTACCGGGTTACCTTTGAGGGGTTCTGTCACCATGTACTGATGCTCGACACTCTGCAGCGGCACATTGACACCCGCCATCTGCCCGACTTCTCTGGCCCATTGGCCACAGCAATTCACTACTTTCTCACAGCTAATCTCACCTTGCACGGTGCTGACTGAAACCACCACCCCATCCACTACTTTGATGCCTGTCACTTGGGCATTCTCAAAGAACTTAACTCCGCGCATCCGCGCCCCCCTCGCCAGTGACTGGGTGATATCAGAGGGATTGGCTTGCCCATCGGTGGGCAAAAAAGCCGCGCCGACGATGTCGGACACATCCATCAACGGCCAGAGTTGTTGCGCTTCATAGGGAGTGAGTAACTCCATCGGCAAACCAAAACTGTGGGCAGTGGTTGCCTGTCGCTTGACCTCGGTCCAACGGTCTTTATTGCAGGCGAGTCGCAGCCCGCCGTTCATTTTCCAACCGGTGGCCAAACCCGTTTCAGCCTCCAGGTTTTTATAAATATCCACCGAGTTCTTTAATAGTTGGGTAATGTTTGCCGAGCTGCGCAATTGACCGACCAAACCGGCAGCATGCCAAGTTGAGCCATTAGTCAGTTGCCCACCCTCTAGTACAATTACATCTTTGGCACCTTCTTTGGCCAAGTGATAAGCGGTACTGCAGCCAATAATGCCGCCACCTATGACGATAATTTGTGCCTGTGTTGGAAATGTCATCGCATTTATGCCTCTGCTATGTCTACAAATTGTGAATGGGCGCTGTAAAATCGCCGTAAGTTTTCTGCAGTGTATGCTCGGTAATCAAAATCGAGTTCGGTGAAATGTTCAGACACCATGCTCCACAGCGCCTCGCGCAGCAGTGAGGCACATTTCATAGCGTTATAACTGCGCCACAATTTGTCGCTGACCTCTCGCTCGTAGTAGCTTTCCAGCAGCCAAAACTCCTGCTGCTGACTCAATTCATTGTTGGCCGCAAGATTGGCCAAATCGAACAGAGGGCTGTTAAACCCTGCATAATCCCAGTCAATCAACCAGAGTTTTTCACCACCATCGATGAAATTTGCCGCCAACATATCGTTGTGACAAAAACTAATATTGACTCGCCCTACCGCCGTCTCCAACGCTGCATTGAGCGTCATTAATTGAGTTAGCTCACCGCAGTAGTGACTCTGTACTTGCTTTAAGGTAGCTGCATAATGGCGATTGACCTGGAATACCCAAAAACTCAAAATGCCCGCGTTAAGGTGCTTGGGAACTTGCAGGTGACAAGTCTTTAGCAGCGCCAAGATGCGCACCAGCATGTCTGGTTTGCGAACCGCTGCCGCGTTTAATGTCTCGCCCTCGATAAAGCGGATCACCATCGCCCCCGCCTCGCTGTGGGTAATCTCAGGAGAGATACCCGCTCGGTATGCCGCGCGACTTGCGTTGAGTTCATTGAAACGCATAATGCCGTGCTCGGGGATGTCTTGACCGATCCTGACCACATAGTCTGCATTTCTGTAATGCACCTTGAAATTGGTATTGGTCAGCCCTCCGTCAAGCGGCACCGCCACTACCGACTCGCGCCAACAACTAAGGTTTTCAGCGAGTTTTTTTGCCGCATTTAACATTGGCACTGCCTCCTAGAGGCTAAATTAATGACGCGATTAAACGCTTGAATGACAGCGCGCTTTGCCGCGTTCATTCCAAGCCCAACCGCTGTCGAGTATGCTTGGCACTGCGCCTTAATAAGTGTTATCAACGCCCACAAGACGAATCTTTTTTTCGCAGAAACCCCACATAAAGTCAACACATATACACAAAATATAGATAAATTAATGGATTTGTGTTGATTTGAGTCGGTGTTATACTGCCGCCGGTAACGAGTATGAATTAGGAGACAACCCAAGATGAAGCTACACCGCAGACAAGACGCCATTTTAAGTGTGCTTCAAGCCCGAGGCTCATGTTCTATTATTGAATTGGCCGAAATGCTGGAAGTCTCGGATGAAACCATCAGGCGAAATGTGCGACCTCTGATAGAAAAAAAGTTTTTACAGAAAGTGCATGGCGGGGTAATTTTGGCGCCGCGCGGCGAAGATGAACAACCTTTCGGACGGCGTATGCAATCTAACGCCCCTGAAAAAGAGCAAATCGGCGCTTTATTAGCGGGCATTATAGCTAACGGTGATTCGCTGATGATAGATACCGGTTCAACCACTGCCTATGTCGCCCGGGCACTGCGCGGACACAAGGATCTAAGCGTGGTCACCAACTGTACCGAAATCGCCCGCACACTAGTGATGGGACAAGGTAATCAGGTACACTTAGCTGGCGGACAACTACGCCGAGACGACTCAGCGGTTTTTGGCCACTGCGCATTAACCTTCGTCAGCCAGTTTCAGGTTAAATACGCGGTACTGTCGATCGCGGCGATCTCTTTACAGGGCCAGTTTATGGACCATCATATGCTTGAGGCCGAATTTTCACGGGCGATGATTGCCCAGGCACAACAGACCATCATCGTCGCCGACAGCAGCAAATTTGGCAGCCATGCACTGATTCAAGCCTGCTCTTTATCACAAGTCGATATTCTCATCAGTAACCAAGCACCGCCTGCAGACCTCTGTGCCCTGTTAGAGCAATATGAGGTGCGGTTGATTTTGCCCTAAAAGCAAATCACATAGTTACCGCTATGCTAATTAGCCCCACACAACATAAATCATCATCGGCAAATTATAGCTTGCCCTGATAATTACCAAACTTTAGCCCAAGGGTGCTAATCGCAACAAGCCGCCATTACTCTACTCGTCAACATCCCTTTGATTAAGCCCTTGCCATTCACTAGCTGTTAACACTTAATAAGTTTATATTAATCAATAGAAGAATCTTCTTGTTGTTAAACCCACCGACTAACACTGATTTTATTATCTTATTAAGAGGTATAAAACCATGATAAAAACAACTATTCATTTTATATTAATTTTATATACTTCGCTATTAGCGGTAACAGTCATAGCTGAAGAGCCTATCAGCGAAATTTTTACGGAAGACTTCGGTGGCGAAAAACCGGGCTTTAGATACAAAATTAGTAATGTGAAAATTGAAGGTGGTCAAAACTCCCTAGTTACCGACATGGGAGGCGTATTCAACATAGAAATGCAGGTATTACATGATTGTGAATCCTGTAGCAATGCGATTAATCAGATAATAGTTGGCCTTTCCTCTGACGAAAAGGCGCAAGTATCAGTTTGGAATGGAAAAAAAAGAAGTGGTGGGCCTACCAAAGTGGTTAATTACGGATCTAATCTTGAATATTTGGCGCAAGATAATAATGATAAGGCAGAATGGGTAAAGGTGTATTTTTCGCTTAATGTACCTAATGAAGAGGGTGTTTATTATATTAGGACTAGATACGCTCAAGCTTATACTGGTAATCTCATGACTCACCAAGCAAGAAAAATTGAGCAGAAGAAATTTGCAGAACCGCTTGGTTGGTGGAAAGTTGATAGACCTGAAGGGCCTAATGCAGAATCAAACATCGGTAAAATAGTGGTAGAACCCTCTCATTGAGTAGCTGGAGGTCATTAATCTAGCCCCCACAACACCCTGCGAGCAGGGCCGAAAAAGGCATTTCAGTTAGGAAAGTAGCTTATTCTAAGCATCATATCGTCATGATTTATCATGTTAACAAGGTCTACTTTGGATCAACTGCAGCCGCTTAGAGTAAGCGTAATAGCCCGCAACTTGAGAGTGGCGCCCTAGTTTGGTAGACAAGGCCACTTTGAGCTGACCTTGCAGAAACTTAACTTATTCGCCTAATACCAACCCTTCACGGCGTGGATCCGCAGCACCGATGAGTTTGCCATCTTGCAATAAAATGGCCTGTAATCCTGAAGTGAGATCTCTCACATTGACTTTAAAGCCCATTTTCTCCAGCGACGCTTTAAAATTTTCGGCACTGGTGCCTTTCTCTAAATCATAAGTGCCAAAGCGGTTGATTAGATGAGGAAGATTAATCGCCTCTTGAATACCCAAACCCCAATCAAGATGGGCAATGATAGTGGTGGCGACATAACCGATGATTCTCGATCCACCGGGTGAACCTATGACTAGGTAAGGTGCTGAGTCTTTCATCACTATGCTCGGTGACATTGAAGAGCGTGGACGTTTGCCCGGCTCTAGGCGGTTGGCTATCGGGTAGCCGTTTTTGTGGGCGGCAAAGGAGAAGTCGGTCAATTCATTGTTGAGTAAAAAGCCGTTAGTCATCAAACGCGAGCCAAAACCATTTTCGATGGTGGTGGTCATTGAGACGATGTTGCCCTCTTTATCAACAATCACAAAATGACTGGTAGATGGGAACTCAATAGACTCATCATCCGCGAGGGTTATTTTTGGCGTATTGATCCATGCGGGGTCGCCAGCCTTGACCTGTTGTTTACGCAACGCTGAGCCCGGGGTGATCAGAGCTGCGCGACTGGCCAGGTAATCGGCTGCCAGTAAACCTTGCGGCATCGGCACAAAATCGCTATCTGCCATGTAACGACCACGATCCGCAAAGGCCAGACGACTAGCATCACCAATAATTTGCCAAGCTTGGGGGTTATCTTTACCCATCGCAGACAAATCAAACTGATTGGCGATACCCAGTATTTGACCGACGGTTAATGCCCCGGAACTAGGCGGGCCCATGCCACATACTGAGTATTGACGATAGGGCGCGCAGGTCGCTGGGCGCTCTTTTACCTGGTAAATAGCTAAGTCTGCCGCGGCTAAAACACCGGGATTATCGGTAGCAGAGGCAACCCGCGCAATGATGTCGCGGGCAATCTTGCCACTGTAGAAAGCATCGGCACCCTCTTTCACAAGTATCTTTAAGGTATTTGCATACGCTTGGTTTTTTAGTAACTGCCCCTCTTGCAGGGGGCTGCCATCAGTATTGAAAAAATAGGCTTGAGTATCCGGGTAATGACTTAATCTTTTTTGATCTTTGGCGATGGAGCTCGCCAGACGAGGTGATACCTTAAAGCCTTGTTCGGCCAACTCTACACTTGGCTTAAGTAAGCGCTGCCAGGTGAGTTTGCCAAAGCGTTGATGCACGGCATCCATTAATCGAACCGTACCCGGAGTACCGACAGAGCGACCCCCAACCACGGCAGCGTAGAATTTCATGGTCTCGCCGTTGGCCTTTTGAAATAGCTCGGGGGTGGCTGCTAAAGGTGCCGTTTCTCGACCATCAAAGGTGGTGATCATTTTTGAGGTTGCATCGTAATAAACCATAAATGCGCCGCCGCCAAGCCCTGAGGATTGCGGCTCTACCAAGCCCAGCATAGCTTGAATAGCCACCATGGCATCCGCCGCACTACCCCCTTGCTTTAAAACATCGTAACCTACTTTAGTCGCCAATGGGTTGGCAGTCGCCACCATATAATCCTTGGCGATCACGGCTTGTTTCTGTACTATCGGGCTAGATATTTCTGGTGACACAGTATCAGCGGCTTGAGAGGCGGCATAAAGTTGGCCGGCGAATAATGATGCGCCAATCATTAAGCCTAAATAATTAATTTTGCACATAGATAATTCCCTCAAGGTTTTTATTGGCTGCTGCAATTTTCCACATATTTTAGCGCATTGCTTAGAACGGGTCTGCTTCCCCCAATGGTAGTCCTAAACCCAATCGATGAATATACAATTAACCGGTAAATATTTACCTATACCAAGATAATGTTTGGTTGTACCTTGAGAAAAAATACTAGAGTTTAAAAATTTATTATTGCAGGAAATGAAAAATCACTGATGAATCGCTGTTACAGCAAGCCGATATTTAACACTGCTGCTGCAGAACAACGCGGTTTTCAAGAGCCGGCAATTTGCGCCACCAGCCAAAAACTCTCTTAGCACTTCCTCAACGCTCAAGTGACAGTCATCAATCGATGCCTGCCCCTAGTGCTTTTGCCAAAAATGCTGTTTGACCTAGTTGTCCGCCGACACACTTACCGCCGCCGGGCGGTAATCGATGGGGCCTAGAAGCTATCGCTGCCTGCAAACAAAAAAAAGCGCCCGATTACACAGGCTACTTTAACCCAGATATTAATCATTATTTACTTTTTGATAGACCTGGACGCCGTTGACCCAGGTGGCCTGCACTTTAAAGTCTCGGTCAATCACCGAAAAACAGGCTTGCTTGCCGACTTTAATACTGCCGTATTTATCCTCTATCCCCAACAGCGTTGCCGGCGTTAGAGAGGCCATTTTTAAGGCCGTGTGCAATTCTATCTCAAACCACTCACAGCTATTGCGCACCGCTTGTAACAGCTGCAAGGTGCTGCCCGCTAAACCGCCTTCTGCGGTGCGTGCCACCCCCTCTTTGATGCTGATCGGCACGCTGCCCAAAAAGTAGTCGCCGTCGTCGAGGCCGCTGCTCGGGACAGAGTCGGTAATCAAATTCAGATACTCGCTACCTTTTAACTGATAGCAGAGTTTCATCACCGCCGGGTGCACGTGTTGCCCATCGGCGATTATTTCAACGTAACAGTCGGGGCAGCCAAGGGCTGCGCCGACGACACCAGGTTCGCGGTGGTGCAGGCCACGCATACCGTTAAAGCAGTGTACTACCCCATCTGCTCCAGCCTTCAACGCCGCCTTAGTCTGCTCGTAACTGGCATCGGTATGACCGAGCATTACCCGCAATCCCCGCTGTTTTAAATAGGGGATAAGCGCTGGGGCTAACGCCTGCTCAGGAGCGAGAGCGATGGCGCTTAAACTGCCTTGTGCCGCCTGCAGAAAATCATCTAAGTCGGCGCGGTTAATCTCTAAAAAATGCTCTTGCGGCTGGGCTCCCTTGTAAATAACGTTGAAAAAAGGCCCCTCTAAATAACCCCCGAGTATTTCAGCACCTTGTACGCCCCGCGTCTTTGATCGATGAATTTGTTGCAGTGCCGCACAAATTTTGGTCTTGTGATCGGTCATGGTGGTGGGTAGAAAACCAGTGACGCCTATGCTGGCGAAATATGCCGACATAGTATCTAGGCTCTGATGACTTGCATCCATAACATCACAGCCCATTGCGCCATGGGCATGGGTATCTATCAGGCCGGGTATCAGCCAACAGTCCGAGTAATCGAATACTCTGCTGTCATTTTGACCGGCATCTTTAACAGTATCGGCACTCTCATCAGCACCTTCAATCGATTCTATCTGCTGATCAAAGGTCACACAGGCATTGTCTATTACCTGGGTTTCACTAAATACTTTAGCGACTTTTATCTGCATTGAGCCCTTCGCAGCAGCATCAGGCATGGGGGCTAACCGGGTGAATAATGACCCCTTGCACCACGCGATTAACTTCACCACTCGGGCAGGGATTATCAGGGCTTAAGCCCAAGCTAATCGCCAACTGAAAACCTAATATCTGCGCAAACATTACCCAGGCTAACCCCTGGTAGACATCGCTTAAATCGGCACCGTTTTGACTGATTTGTGGAATGCTATCATCGATCGCTTCACTGGAGAGCACTAAGACACTAGCGATGCCATCGCGGCGCAATTCGGCGACAATATCATCGTCATACTGCTGGGTGTATGAATCGTTGGAGCGCATCACCACCACCAAGGTTTTTGAGTTGACGATAAACTTAGGACCGTGGCGAAAGCCCAGTGAAGAGTCATAACTGGCGACTAATTGCCCGGCGGTAAGCTCCATGCATTTGAGCGCCGCTTCGCGGGCATTGCCCTGCAATCCGCCGCTGCCTAAAAAGACTAAACGCTCAAATTTTTTCGCCACTAAGCAGCGGCTTTGATCGACAAAAGTATCCAGACTCTGTTGGCAGTATTCACTGAGTAACTCTCGCTGCTGGCTCTTTTTCGCCAGACTACTGTTATCTAAACAGTGCAGTGCAGCTAAGTACATGCAAGTGTAACTGGAGGTCATGGCAAAACTTTGATCGTTAGTAACGCTTGGCATCAACAGACAAAAGCGGTTTTCATGCTCTGCGGCAGAGACGGCCAACAGACCATCTTCATTACAGGTGATAAATAAGTGATAGCTCTGTGTCACTAGTTGTTCGACGATTTCAACCGCCGCGACACTCTCCGGGCTGTTGCCAGAGCGTGCAAAAGAGACCAGTAGCGTGGGTCGGTCACCGCGCAGATATAACTCTGGATTGCTGACTAAATCGGTCGTGGCGACACTGTGAATATCGAGACGATTTTGACTGCGCAGCATGGGCACTATCGCCTCCCCGACAAAGGCGGACGTTCCTGCACCGGTTAATATGACCTGCAATTCAGGGTTGTTTAATAACGCTGCTAAAAACAGCTCAAGTTGCGTCTGTATTTTGTCTAAGTGGGCAGTTAACGCAGGCCACAATTGTAGCTGCTGAGATATTTCGGTGGCGGTGTGCTGTGCTTTTAACGCGGTCAGCTCACTGCTGTTGCGCTGTAATAATTGCGATTGTGAATTATTCATGATCTGTTCCCATTGAGCAGGCACTGGCGTATTGTGCCGTGACTTGTTGAATATGGTGATGAATGATGGCCTGCGGCTGGTTGTTCAACTCACCGTTGACGATTGCCTGATACTCAATTGGCAAATATTGGGAGAGTAGTGCAATAGGCATTTGGCGCTGATTTAAGTTGTCGAGCAAGTTCTGAACGGCTTGTTGTACCTGTGGCTGTGGCCAGTAATATCTGCACCTGTCGCTTAAACTATACTGTCTAGAAAACTGCTGCTGGGCTTCACTACCCGGATAATAGGGTTGCCAGTATTGAGGATTGTCGAGCATGCTCTGCTCCAATACTGCTTTAAGGTTAGCGCTAATGGCAGCTTGTCCGCTGTTAGCCAACATTGCCTGTTCGATATCACTCAGGGCGAACAGTACCTCTCGCAGGGCAAAGGTCAGTGCTGGCCCCACTTTTAAAATGGCAAAATGATCGGCGACCAATGCTTTATAAGCCGCGGGACTTTGATAGTCGGTTGAATGTGCCTCAAAGACCATCGTCGGGTAATCGTCAAGCACAGTACTCAGTGCCTGCGCCTCGCGAGATTGATAGCTGATGATTGACTGATGATCAAATTCCACACCCGGTTGCACGACTAAGGCAATGACGCGTTGCCATACATTTTGCAAACCCAGGGCGGCAAAGGCATCGCGATGTAACGCCAGGGTGTGCTGGGCATCTGCGCTGCTGGTGACTTCTAGTGTTGGCTCTAAATCTTGCTGGGCACCCCCGGGCACTGGTACTTCAGTGCCGATCACGTACAGCGGTGGCCGCTGACTGGCTTTTTCGGCGGGTCGATTTGTGTAAGTGGTCTCCGCTACCTGGCAAAGTTGTGCGGCGCGTTCGGCGATAATGGCATCGGCTAAGGGCAAGGTATCATCGGCACAGGCCATAGAGCAATCCAAGTGGATCTTTTCAAAGCCAGCAGCGACATAAGCCTCTATCAGCTTTGCAGATTTTTGCATGGCAATTGCTGCACTGTCACTCTGCCAGCAATTGGGGCCTAAATGGTCACCGCCCAAAATGAGTTGCTCGTGAGAGAAATCTAAGCGGCTGGCGATGGCAAAAACAAACTGCCGGAAATCTTCGGGTAACATGCCAGTGTAGCCACCAAACTGGTTCACCTGATTAGAAGTCGCCTCCACCAAAAGTACCGAGTTATTTTGTTTGGCCTGTAGAATAGCGGCCTCTAAGACAAAAGAGTTGGCTGAACAGACCGCGTAAATACCGCAGCGGCTGCCGGCTTTATGGCGCTGAATCAGTGCGAGTAACGGACTCATAACATTTCCTTGAATAGATGCTTAATGCAAAATTTATAATTTTATAACTAACTATTTCACCGCGCCGGAAGACAAACCGGTCACTAATTTTTTCTGTAACCAGCTAAATAGAATAGCGGCGGGCAGAGAGGCGACGAGGGCCGCAGCCATCACATGGTGCCATTCGATGGTGTAGCGTCCGCCCACCAGCGAATACACTTGTATCGGCAAGGTATAATTTTCCTCGGTACGCAATACCGTCAGCGCCAGGACAAATTCATTCCAGCTGTTGATAAACGTGAACATGGCGGTAACGGCGATGGCGGGGACAGCCATCGGCAAAAAGACTTTCACCAGCCCCTGGAAAAAGCTGGCCCCCTCCATCCAGGCAGACTCCTCTAAATCTTTGGGGATAGTCTGGAAGTAGTTTTGCAGCATCCAGATGGCGAAAGCGATGTTAAAGCCGGCGTAGATCAGCACTAGTGAATTAACCGAGTCAATCAACCCCAACCAGACGATCAAGCGAAACAAACCCACCACTAATACAATTGGCGAGAGCATTTGGGTGACCAGTAGAAATAACCGGTAACTGCTCTTGGCGCGAAAGTGATACCGCGCCAGGGCATAAGCAGCGGGGATCGCTACCA
>JABSRA010000077.1 GCA_013215445.1 Oceanospirillaceae bacterium | reverse complement strand
TTGTGCAATATTATAGAAAAACAGCGAATCAATGTTTAGGGAAGTAACGAACAAGTCCCAAGCGCCCCGTAGAGGGCTTACTTTATAAAGAAAGCTAAGCGCTCAACGGCGCTGAAGTCTTGTTTCAACTGCATTAGAGATGAAATCTTGTTTCATCTGCATTTATTTTGTCAGAACGCTTGCAGAGGACTCGCCATTCACTGCGCATTCTTCCTCGGATCAGTGTACCCCTCTTTATGGTTATTAACCGCTTAGATTTACCTTATAAAAAAGCACAGGGAACATTTGAGGACTTATTCGCTACTTCCTTAAGTTTCCAAACAAATGCGGATTGATAGTCAAAAAATAAGCGCTCATCCTAGTGCTTTAATCTCTTGCCTCTCGAAACCACCCGGCAATACTGTATCTGGCTTTTTGTGCTGGTAAAACTTGGTGGGGGAACTGTTCACTGAGAAACATTACCAAAGTGCCTAAATTTGGCGTCACCCTGGCTAAAATATGGCTGTCTGTTTCGCTGTGGATGAGTAATTCACCGCCGTCGGTTTTGCTCCAGCCTTCATTCAAATACAATACACTCGAGAGTATGCGGTTGCTTTTTCCCTTGAGTGCATCGATATGCTTTTTGTAAAACATATCCTTTCGGTAGAGAGAGAAATGGCATTCATAATCATGTAAGCCGAGGTATAGGCGGCGGTTTAGTCCAATTCTTAAACTGTTCATCAATGCTAAATAATTAGTTTCGAGCTGATCGTTACCGGTAATCCAATGAATTTTATCCGAGCGAACCTGCAAATCGATTTGATGGTTGTTAGCTCGCCCTATGCCCGCATTTTTCCACTGTTGATCGGCTAGTGCATGCGCTTGCAAGCGGAGGCCTTGTAACAACTGCTGATCTAAGATGTCCTTTAAGATCAAATATCCGTTGTCACTTAGTTGGTCGGCTATTTGGTCTAAGAGGACGTCACTGAATTCGCTGTTCTGAGAATGATTCAAAGGGCATAACCTAAAGATGTGTTAGGAAGTTATTATAACTAATTAATAGTGTTAATAAAGTTTGCTTGATCTGAAAATTCCACCTAAGATACGCCTCGTGAATTTAAGCCGCCTCTGAGATGATTCTAAATGAAATAAAAGTATTCGCTTTTTCCCAATAAACTATCTACTATCCACTCGCTAAATGTAAATGATAACGCACTTGATTATCATTTAAACAAAACGGCTAAGTTTTATACCCTTCAACCTATAATCCCTTTGTTCAGAACTGAATGTTCGAGCGGTGGCTATATGCCAAGGTGTTTTAAATAAGGCTGAGTTCATGAGATATTGTCAAATGATAAAGAACATCCTTAAATGTTTTCTAGTAATTGTCCCTGTGTTCCTCCTCAGTGGTTGTGATCTCGCGCTGTTTGACCCCAAAGGTCCTGTTGCTGAAGAGGCAAAATCGTTAATAATAATATCTACTTTACTGATGCTCATTATTATTCTTCCAGTTTTATTCATGATTGTGTACTTCCCCTACAAGTATCGCAAAAATAATAAAACGGAGGATTATCGTCCCGATTGGGAGCACTCCACCAAAATTGAAATTGTGGTGTGGACAGTGCCTACGCTGATCGTCATCGCACTCTCTTATGTCACTTATGTTACCTCACATTCTTTGGATCCGCGTAAGCCAATAGTCAGTGATCAGGAGCAAATGGTCATACAAGTCGTGGCCATGGATTGGAAGTGGTTGTTTATTTATCCAGAGCAGGGCATCGCGACAGTCAATGAAATTAGCATCCCAGTAAATACCCCCATACAGTTCCAGATAACCTCAGATACGGTGATGAATTCATTCTTTATTCCCCGTTTAGGTAGCCAAATATACGCGATGGCGGGCATGGAAAATCGAGTGCACTTAATGGCATCGCAAGAGGGAACCTTTAGAGGAGTCTCCGCCAATTACAGTGGCTTTGGCTTTTCCGGAATGAAATTTAAAGTCCATTCAGTGGATAATGAAGGCTTTGCTAACTGGGTTGCCAAGGTTAAACAGTCAGAGCAAGTACTGAACAGCGAAACATTGAAACAGTTGCAGGAAAAGACCAAGGATCATCCTATTGAGTACTTTTCGCAAGTGGTAGATCAGCAATTTGAAAAACTTATAGAAAAATATAGCGGAGCGAAAAATGTCGAGTAAGGCAAATATAGTGACGGAACCGGATATCATCTTTGGTAAGCTAACCTGGGACGTTATCCCCTTTACAGATCCTGTAATTCTGCCGGTAATGCTGGCTTGTCTCCTCGGCGGTATAGGGCTGTTTGCCTTCATCACCAAAATGGGGAAATGGGGCTATTTGTGGCGAGAGTGGTTGACTTCGGTTGACCATAAACGCATTGGTATTATGTATATGATTGTGGCAGTCGTCATGTTAGTGCGAGGTTTTTCCGATGCGCTGATGATGCGTGCCCAACAGGCACTTGCGACCGCAGACGAAGTGGGGGCTGGCTATTTACCTCCCGAGCACTACGATCAAATATTCACCGCACATGGCACCATCATGATTTTCTTTGTGGCGATGCCGCTGGTGATTGGCTTGATGAACATTGTAGTACCGCTGCAAATTGGTGCACGTGATGTCGCATTTCCCTTCTTAAACTCACTGAGTTTTTGGCTGTTTGTGGTTGGCGCATTACTGGTTAATATCTCCCTGTTTGTCGGTGAGTTTGCCGCGACTGGTTGGTTGGCCTACCCACCGTTATCGGGTATAGAATACAGTCCTTGGGTCGGTGTGGATTACTGGTTATGGGCACTGCAAATTTCGGGAATAGGCACTTTGTTAACCGGTGTTAACTTCTTTGTGACTATCTTGAAAATGCGTGCGCCGGGTATGAGATTGATGCAAATGCCGGTGTTTACCTGGACGGCACTTTGTACCAACGTATTGATTGTTATCTCCTTCCCTATATTGACTGTCACTTTGACGCTGCTTACCTTAGATAGGTATGTAGGTACACATTTCTTTACCAACGATCTAGGTGGTAATCAAATGATGTATGTCAACTTGATTTGGGCATGGGGACATCCAGAGGTGTACATCTTAATTTTACCCGCCTTTGGAGTTTTCTCTGAAGTCACCGCCACCTTCTCCAGAAAACGTCTGTTTGGCTATACCTCTCTGGTATGGGCTACAATGGCCATTATGATTCTGTCGTTTGTGGTCTGGCTACACCACTTCTTCACGATGGGCTCCGGTGCCAGTGTCAATGCTTTCTTTGGCATCGCAACGATGATTATCTCGGTACCAACCGGGGTTAAAATCTTCAATTGGCTCTTCACTATGTACAAGGGCCGAGTGGAATTTTCGGCCTCCATGTGGTGGACGTTGTCTTTCTTGTTTACCTTTACCATTGGTGGCATGACCGGCGTGATGCTGGCGATCCCCGCCGCTGATTTTGTCTTGCACAACAGCCTATTTTTGATCGCTCACTTCCACAACGTCATTATCGGCGGTGCGGTGTTTGGTTATTTTGCCGGCTTCACTTATTGGTTCCCGAAAGCAACCGGCTTTATGCTGGATGAAAAGCTCGGCAAACTCTCCTGTGCACTTTGGACGGTTGGTTTCTTCGTCGCCTTTATGCCTCTATATATCTTAGGCTTTAATGGCATGACACGTCGTTTGAACTACTACGACAACCCCGAGTGGACCATGTTACTTTGGGTCGCTGCTTTTGGTGCGCTGATCGTACTTGCTGGTATTGTCACTCAATTATATATGGGATACGTGAGTATTCGCGACAGAGATCAGAATCGCGATTTAACCGGTGATCCATGGAATGCACGTACTTTGGAGTGGGCGACCTCGTCACCTCCGCCTTTTTATAACTTTGCAAAAACGCCAGTTATTCACGATCGCGACGAGCATCAGTACAATAAAGACCGTAATACGGCCTATGCAGTTCCCGAGAGTTATGAGCCTATTCATATGCCAAGAAATACTTGGTGTGGCATTGTGATGAGTGGTTTCGCCCTCATCATGGGCTTCGCCATGGTATGGCATATTTGGTGGCTGGCGGCGTTTGGCTTTATCGGTATCTTCGCCTCTGTGATCATCTACTCGTTTGAACGCGATAAAGATTATTATGTCCAGGTTGATGAAATTGAGGCATTAGAAGCGGCACATTTAGTGCATGTTAACCCGCAGGGGTTACGTGCCATGCAAGATAAAAAAAGTAATTTAGAAGCTTAGCTTAGGAGTACGATGAATGACAACCACTGCTGATCTTCAACAACAAGACCAAGCACACGATCACCACCATGATACTGGGGGTGATACCGTCTTCGGTTTTTGGATTTACATCATGAGTGACTGTATATTGTTTGCGACGCTGTTCGCGACATATGCAGTAATGAGTACTAGTTTTGCCGGGGGTATTACCCCTAAAGATCTGTTCGATTTAAACTTTGTATTAGGCGAGACGGCACTGCTACTCTTTAGTAGTTTTACCTTTGGCATGGCGATGCTCTATGCCCACCGCAAAAGTATGCCGGGCATGATTACCTGGCTGTGCATTACCTTCGCCTTAGGTGTGGGCTTTTTAGCCATGGAACTCTATGAATTTCATCACTTTAGTACATCGGGTGCCTCTCCTCAGACCAGTGGTTACTGGTCTGCTTTCTACGGATTAGTCGCGACTCACGGCCTACACGTTACCGGCGGATTAATCTGGATGTTAGTATTGTTTGCCCACTTCAAACGCGATGGCTTTAGCAAGGCCAATATGGTGCGATTAGCTTGTCTTAGTTTGTTTTGGCACTTCCTCGATGTGATCTGGATTTGTGTCTTTAGTGTCGTGTATTTAATGGGGGTATTGTGATGGAAGCGCAACAGAATAACCTGGCCGATGGTCAGCACAGCGATACACACAGTCCTGGGGGCGCCGCACATGGCTCCGTCAAAGAGTATGTGTTGGGATTAATTATCTCTATCGTGCTAACCGCAATTGCTTTTTATGTGGTGATGTTTGAGGTGGTATCACCGGCCCTAACACTGGCGGTTATCTTGGTTACAGCGGTAGCACAAATTCTGGTGCAGTTGGTCTTTTTCCTGCATATGAATACTTCATCCGAGCAGATATGGAATACCACCTCAGCTGCTTTTATTATCATTATCGTCGGCATATTGATTGTTGGTTCGATCTGGATTATGAGCCACTTAAACCATAATATGATGATAGGTCATTAAATGTTCAAGCATTATTTAGTGCTGACTAAACCCGGCATTATCTTCGGTAATTTAGTGGCTGGGTCTGCCGGGTTTTTCATGGCGGCAAAAGGTGATATCGACTGGTTGCTATTTTTAGTTACCATGCTCGGCATCGCCTTAATTATCGCATCGGGTTGTGTGTACAATAATTATATCGATCGAGACATCGATAGCTTAATGCAACGCACCCTAAATCGGCCGCTGGTGAAAAAACTGGTGCCCTTAAATATCGTGTTAATTTACGCGACTATTTTAGGACTGGCAGGTTTTACCTTGTTATCGATGTATACCAATTGGTTGGCTTTTACTCTGGGCGTGATTGGTTTTGTGGTATATGTGGGCTTGTACAGTATGTATTTTAAGCGCAAGTCGGTTTACGGCACCGCCATCGGTAGTTTGTCGGGTGCATGTCCACCGGTGATTGGTTATTGTGCTATCACCAATCAGTTTGATAGTGGGGCTATGATCCTCTTGGCGATTTTTTGTCTGTGGCAAATTCCACATTCATATGCTATCGCAATTTATCGGTTCAATGATTACAAAGCGGCTAAAATCCCGGTATTACCTGTTACCGAAGGCATTAAGGCGGCGCGCAATCACATTATTGCCTACATCATTGCCTTTGTTATCGTGTCGTTATTTCTGACCCAACAGAATCATGTCGGTATGTTGTACGCTGTGGCTGTGTCGGTGTTGGGAATGTACTGGCTTTACATTGCTGTGGTGAAATACTCAGAATCAAAGCAGGAGCAGTGGGGCAAGGATTTGTTTATCTTCTCGATTGTCACCATCACTTGTTTTAGCATTCTAATCTCGGTGGATTTTGTGCGCACCGTACCTATGTTAGCGGCGCTTTAATCCTGATGAATTCGCTGGGGTTAGCTGCGTTCAGGGGTGATTGCAGCCTCTTGCTCCCCTCGTTATTATTCTATTGTAGAGTCGGTGAGCAAATCCACAGGCGTCAGTGAGAATTAATCAGCGATTCTTTTTATAGCGTGAATTAATAGCGTGAATTAATAGCGCTAAAATCGAAGAGAAGTTACTCGTGAATAAACCGTTATACTGTTCAGTTATAGGGTTAATCCTCTGCGCAAATACTGCGCTCGCAACTACTTCTATTGATAAGTTGTTACAACAACAGCCAGTGAAAAACTGTCAGCAGAGTATTTCTGCTATAGCGGATCAGGTGGTTAAGAGCAATAAACATCGATTTCATCGCCCTGAATCCGCCTTTAGCTTAGCGCAATTTAGCGCGTTGGGGGTGATTGAATATCGTGATCGAAATAGCCATTTAAACATCACTACCACCACTAATACTGATGGACGCTGTGAAAGTATCGTTACTGAAACTTTCGTTGTTCCCCATCCGTGCATTACGGCCCGAGAAGAAGTATTCAAAAAATGGCAATTCGTAGGTAAATTAAACGCGGCAACCCTCGTCTTAATCGATCGGGGAAATCCTGAAACATACGCCTACTTAAGTAATGCGGTTGATGGCTCTATCTGCCTTATCAGTACAAAATTTTTCGTTAAACACGACGCTGTGTTCGCACCTTCTTAAATAACTGAATATAGTTACTTTCATTACTTTCATTACTTTCATTACTTTTCAATGCATAGGTTTTGAGTATAGATATCCCTTTCGTCCTCTATCATTAAATTGAAATATCATTCACTCCTTTATTTAATAGCGATACATTAGGCGCAGCCTAATTTATCGAGGGCTGATTCTGATTGCCCGACCCGGTATTTTTCAAGCCAGCGCTACCTCAAACCTCCCATTTAAGTACCTATCACGCAGTTTAATGATTTTGTACTATACTTTTATTACATCTTCCCTAGTGGTGATTTTATCTTCTTAAAATCCCCAGCTAGGGCATAACTTACGTACAGCTGTAATAGGTTGGACCATCTTGAATAGGAATTAGCAATGACAATAAAAATACAATTTTACATTCTTATCTCACTCGTTACCGCGACGATAATTTTATTGATGTTGGTCAATCAATATAATGCCAACAGTATTATAGAGCACAATGGGCAACGACTATCGTTAGCGAATATTAGTAATAGTATGTTGATGTTAAGACGCCATGAAAAAGATTTTCTGGCGCGAAAAGACTTAAAATATTCCGTTAAATTTGATAAAACATTTTTACTTATTCAACAGCAGACGGAAGGCTTAAAAAATAAGCTGTTGGCCAAGGGTATGAAAATAGCGGCGATGGAAGAGGTCTCAGAGCAGCTAATTAATTACCGGGATTCATTTTCTAGTTTAATTAATTTGCAGAAGCGCATTGGTCTTGACTCAAAAGATGGGCTCTATGGCACGCTGCGAAATTCGGTGCACTTAGCTGAGGGGCTGTTGATAAAACAACTAGCCTATAAATTAACCAGTGGCATGTTGACGTTAAGGCGCAATGAAAAAGATTTTATGTTACGTGAAGATATTAAATATATGGCGAAATTTGACCAAAATTATAATATTTTTTTGCAAGACCTAGCCACATCTGAACTTGATCCAGCACTGCGCAATGAACTACTAGTTGCCATGGGAGACTACTACAAAGCCTTTGAACTGCTGGTTAATATTTATCAAGAAAAAGGCTTAAGCCAAAATTTGGGACAGGTAGGGATGTTACGCGCCGCCGTTCATGGGGTAGAAAAACAGTTGCTTAACCTAGAGGAGCAGGCAAGTGGCATGATAGCAGCCGCTAGTGCTAATAGAGAAAAGGTCAATTTCGGATTAAGTGTGTCCCTGTTGATACTGATACTATCTGTACTGGTGTATTTCTCTCGCTCTATCCGGCGTCCCATCGATGATTTTTCCGCGACTGTTACAGAAATATCGCACAGTAAAGATCTGCGAATACGCAGCAACATTGATAGCAATAATGAAATTGGCAGTATGGCCAAGGCCTTTAATGTGATGATTGGTGAATTACAAGGGGTATTACAAGGGGCGATAGAATCGTCTCATAAAGTGGCGGAAACGGCTGATAATATGTTGCAGGCGATGACTAAAACATCTCAGTATATTGACCAGCAACAGATTGATAATAAAAATATTTCCAGCGATGTTGATGAGATATTAAAAGTGTCTTCTAATGTCTCGGAAGATGCCGCTAAAGCGCAGGAAATGTCGCAAGAAGCTAGTGCAATAACTGAACAACAAGGAGAGTTGAGTCAGAGTAATATCTCTGGGATAAGGCAGTTATCCAGTGAAATCAGTACCACCTCGTTAGTGATTACCGAACTTGAAGAGGAGAGTGTCAATATAAGCTCAGTGCTCAAAGTGATCAGTGATGTGTCTGCGCAGACTAATTTACTGGCGCTTAATGCCGCCATTGAGGCGGCGCGCGCTGGCGAACAGGGCCGAGGTTTCTCTATCGTTGCCGATGAAGTTAGATTGCTGGCGCAACGCAGTCAGGTTTCGACTGAAAAAATTAAAGTTATTATTGAGAAGTTGCAGCAAAAGGCTAGTCAGGTATCCACGGCGATGCAATCGGGCAGTGTACAAATGTCCGATTCCCTCAAGAGCTCCGAAGAGGCCGGGGCATCTTTCGAAACTATCTCGCAGTTCGCGCGCGATATTCGAGATATTAACCAAGGTATTTCAAGTTCCGCGCGACAGCAGAGCGAAATAGCAGATAAGGTGTCGAGCAATATAGAGAAAGTCTTTGATAATTCTAAGTTGAGCGCTGCAGAGGTGGTTTTTTCAGCGACTTTAAGTCGAGAACTCAGTGCGCTATCCTCTGACTTAAACGAGAAGATTAATACCTTTAAAGTTGCTTAGGGAAACTCAGAGTAAGTAAGTCATCACACTCTACGGAGTGTGTGTGGCTTATTTAGGGTTGGAAATTCAATCGATTAGAGGGATGCGAGTGGTAAGCCAGTATTACAGCGCAGCCTTACGATGAGGCTGACACTGGCGGGATTAGACAGGAGCCCATGTTTCAGGGCGCATAAAACGGTTTAATAACAAAGAGTTGACCAGTAATTTGAGGTGTCTTCCATTTTCTTAATGCAGAGTTTTGTGTCAGGATTGTCTTTCTTTATCAGTAACTTAATGGCGCTTACTTGCTCGTGGAGGTCTGCTATTATGTTTGAATCTTTGGCATGGATTTTGATTGTTTTCAGTACCGAGTCTAAATAAAAATTCAAAAAATCTAATTTAGCTCGCTCGGCCTCGCTTTCATAAGCTGTCGAAATCGAAAGATCTTCATTGTTGATTAAACTTAAATACTGTTCGAAGTAGGTTAAGTCCTGTTTTAATTTGATATTTAACTCTTGGTTAATTTTCATCATCATTCCCTGATTTTGTTATTTAATGTAGCTAAGCTTAGCTGCTATTTTTAAAAATGCGCCATGATTAATCAGGAAATTAATTCATCTTTAAGGGGCTGTGCAGTAGATTTAGGGGGGTGTAGCGAGGAGTTGAGTCGCCAGACTAAAGTGCCAATGCCCTTTAGTCTGTTATCGATCCTAGGAGACTAATTGAAATTAATGAGGATTTTTAGTTTTTTATATCCTCGTCACCTAGCGTTTAGGTGCCCGTTCTGAGCATAGCAGCACTATAGGCTTCGCGTTGCATCATGCGCTCTTTGTACTCGATTAAACTTTCATCTAATGCAAACTCAAAACGCTGCGCCCAATTTAGTGTTTGGGTCAGCAGTACATCCGCCATGCTGAAATGATCACCCACCGCAAACCCAGAGGTTGATAGTAAACCCAGCAGTGTGGCTTGAGCTTTTGCGAATTCAAAAGCAAGGGTTTTATCAATCAATTCAGGCACCCTATACTGTTCAGGTAAGGCAAATTTATGTTTACCTTTTGACCACAGAGGTTGCTCTAATTCTGTCACTATGAAATAACAGATTTGATCATACTTGGCGCGATCCACAGTGCCACTGGGAATTAAGTTTTTCTTGGGAGCTTGATTGGCAAAATAATTGATGATGGCGGCACTTTCCGTTAGCACTAACTCACCATCGACGAGGGTAGGTACTTTTCCCTGATAGTTTAGCTGTTTATAGAGGTCGCTTTGGTTACCGTTTGCAGCACTACTACCAAATTTGACGATGCTATAATCTAACTCAATGCCCGCTTCGTGTGCTGCCCATAATGCTCTAAACGAGCGCGAAATACCCATACCGTATAATTTCATTTTCCACACCTCAATTGATAGACATAATTAGCATCCATTTCGCCACAGATGTCTACTGCGGTTGTTTTACTGACTCGACCTGAATACTAATAAATGCGGTTATTTAGCATGACTAAACGGCCACAACTTGTATCGCCCGCCACGATTTCGTTGCTGGGTGAATACTGGCTAGCGATAATAATAATTAAATTTAAGGCTTCTCACCGATGAACTATTATCGAAGTTAATAATATCCACTAAGTGCCGCTTATAAAAGGCCAGTAAAGACCTTAAATTTAGCACTTAGTGGTGCAATTAGTAGTGCGCTGAGAGGGACGTTTCTGCTTGCCATAAATTCTCAACCAGCGTATTCATCTCACGTTTTCTACCCTCTAAGCCACAACCAAAGATAACCAATAAAAGCGCCTTGTGAACTATATTATAGAGCGAGACAACCTTTAGATAGTCAAAAATATATTGCTGACAAAGGTGACTGTCGTCTATTACTGCAAGTGCTCGGCATGAAAACGCAGGTGCTCTTCAATAAAGCTGGCGATGAAATAGTAGCTGTGATCGTAACCCTGGTGCGATTGCAATTGCAGTGGGTAACCACTAATTTTAGCCGCAGCTTGCAGCGTTTCTGGCTTTAGCTGTCCCGCTAAAAAGTCATCCTCAAGCCCCTGATCAACCTTGGCGGGTACAAATTGTGTCGCATCACGCATCAATAAACTGGCATCGTATTCACGCCAAGTCTGCTTGTCGTTGCCTAAATACGCAGCAAATGCTCTTTGCCCCCATGGACAGTTCATTGGGTTGCTGATCGGACTAAAAGCTGAGACTGAAGCATAGCGCCCCGGATTGCGCATGGCAATTGTTAGCGCACCATGTCCTCCCATGGAGTGCCCGGCAATAGCACGCTTATCAGAGACTTGAAAAGTGTCCTCTATCAGTTTAGGTAACTCGTGAACGACATAGTCATACATTTTAAAGTGGCTGTTCCAGGGCGCCTGTGTGGCGTTTAGATAAAATCCGGCCCCCTGACCTAAATCGTAACTGTCATCGTCTGCGATATTGGGGCCACGCGGGCTGGTGTCGGGGGCGACAATCGCAATCCCAAGCTCAGCGGCTACTCGCAGAGCCCCGGCTTTTTGCATGAAGTTTTCATCTGAGCAGGTCAAGCCCGACAACCAGTACAAGACCGGTACTTTTTGTCCGTTGACGGCCTGTGGGGGCAAAAAAATTGCAAAGCGCATGTTGCAGTTCAGGCTCTGGCTGTGATGGCTATACTGCTTATGCCAGCCACCAAAGCTTTTATTACGGCTTATATGTTCAATACTCATCAGTAGCTCCTTAACGTCTCTAGGCTAGTTGCCTAGAGACCCATCAATTATTTATCGAAGTGAATAACGCTGCGAATGCTCTTGCCTTCATGCATCAGCTCAAAGGCTGTGTTGATCTCATCTAGGCCCATAGTATGGGTGATGAAATCGCTGAGCTTAAATTCACCGGCAAGGTAGCGCTCTACATAATCCGGTAGTTCAGTGCGCCCTTTAACTCCCCCAAAAGCAGTACCTCGCCAGACCCGCCCAGTGACTAACTGGAAGGGTCGAGTGGTTATTTCTTGGCCGGCGCCGGCGACACCAATAATGATAGATTCGCCCCAACCTTTATGGCAGCACTCAAGGGCTGAACGCATCACATCGACGTTGCCGATACATTCGAAAGAGTAATCAACACCGCCATCCGTCAGTTCTACAATCACCTCTTGAATTGGCTTGTCGTAGTCCTTGGGGTTGATGCAGTCAGTAGCACCTAATTGGCGCGCGAGCTCAAACTTGCTCTCGTTGATATCGATGGCAATGATGCGACTAGCTTTGGCCATCGCAGCGCCGATAACTGCTGAAAGACCTATACCCCCAATGCCAAAGATAGCTACGGTATCGCCCTCTTGCACTTTGGCAGTATTCATTACCGCACCCATCCCTGTGGTCACACCACAGCCGAGTAAGCAGACTTCTTCTAAGGGTGCCTTGGGGTTCACTTTGGCGAGAGATATCTCGGGTAAAACGGTATATTCTGCAAAGGTTGAGCAACCCATGTAGTGATAAATAGGTTTGCCGTTGATAGAAAAGCGGCTGGTGCCATCGGGCATCAGGCCCTTGCCTTGAGTCTCGCGAATTTTCTGGCACAAATTGGTTTTGCCCGATAGGCAGAACTTACATTCTTTACACTCGGGGGTATAGAGCGGAATGACGTGGTCGCCGATGGCAACGCTAGTGACGCCCTCGCCGATAGACTCGACAATACCGCCACCCTCGTGGCCTAATATGACCGGAAATAATCCTTCTGGGTCTTCTCCAGACAAGGTAAATGCATCGGTATGGCAAACTCCAGAGGCGATGATTTTTACCCGAACTTCACCTTTTTGCGGTGGCATCACGTCGACTTCTTCGATTGTAAGGGGTTGCTTGGGTCCCCAGGCAATGGCGGCTTTCGCTTTGATAATTTGATTGCTCATGATTTGTCCTCTCTAGATGCAAAAAACTACTTAGTATATTTTAATATGACCAGTGTAGACTATTATTGAGCTGTGATAATCTACTTGTTTTGTAAATTACTTTTACTGTGCTGTAATAATCAGCATTAATAAGGGGTGGTAATGAGTGAGTGGATAGGCGTATCAGAGTTTGTCGCCGTGGCGGAAAAGGGCAGTTTTACCGCCGCATCTCTACAGCTCGGTATTTCTACCGCGCAAGTGAGTCGCCAGGTAAAGCAGTTGGAAGAGCGTCTCGCCACTAAGCTTTTTTATCGCACTACCCGTAAGGTCACAGTGACTGAGGCAGGGCAGATATACTACCAACACTGTCGCCAAGTATTAGATGGGCTAGATGCAGCGGAACAGGCGCTGACTCACTTACAGAGTGTGCCTAGAGGCAAGTTAAAAATAACCGCGCCCACCAACTATGGTGAAAGTATTATTGCCCCGTTACTCAACGATTTTATTGCCAAATATCCTGATCTAGAGCTGCAGTATCACTTAACCAACCAAATTGTAGACTTGATCGAATCGGGCTTCGATCTGGCGATTCGCCTTGGTAAATTAGAAGATTCGAGCATGATGGCTAAGCGCTTGGCCCCGCGTCGCCAGTTTGTCTGCGCTTCTAAGGCCTATATTACAGCCCATGGTGTGCCTCATGCACTGTCAGAACTCAGTCATCACAACTGCCTAAAAGGCACCCTAGATTACTGGCGTTTTCAAGAAAATGGCAGAGAGCGCAATATCAAAGTCAGTGGCAACATCAGCTGTAATAGCGGCCTCACTCTATTAGATGCCGCATTGAAGGGGCTAGGTCTGGTGCAATTGCCGGATTATTATGTTGAAACTCACCTTGAGGGTGGTCAATTAGTCGCGTGCTTAGAAAATTACCAGCATTTTGATGAGGCAGTCTGGGTATTGTATCCACATAATCGTCAGCTATCGCCGAAGGTGAAAATGCTGGTTGAGTATTTGACAGAGCGTTTAGCTTAGCCTGAAGATTGCACACAATAGACGGTGCTCTAGCTTGCTCCTTGAGTTTCCGGACTTTTCTTGCTCATTCAGCCGGGCGCATCAATAGGATGTTCAATCGAAAAAAAGCTGGTAGAACAACTAACGGCGCTATCATCACAGCATTGCCTGTAATATCCGGGTTAGATGCTCTAGGAAAAAACTAGCAACTATTTGCAACTTATTGAGTGACGTACAATAATTGCCTACTGAAGAGCAAATATCGCAATCCCTATACTATTAACTACTGGAGTTTGATCACGGCACTAGCACTTGGCAAACAGTGGTCACTGGGCAGAATGGCAAACCAAAATGGCTTTTTTAAAATGGCATCACTGGATCAACGCCCGCCGATTGAACAGCCAATCAAACAATCACTGATCGATGCTAATGCACTGACCACGGCTAAATTAAACGCTGATATAGTCAGGTTTAAAAAGTTATTGATAGAGACTTTTCAGTCCCGCTCTTCGGTAATGTTACTCGATCCTACTGGTTAGAAACGTTATCATTTTATCCTGATTGGCAACATATACAGCAGAGCTTAGAGGCAGAGGCATTGAGTTACATCGATGCGCTCAATGATCATCACCGATGAGCATGCCACTTCCTGGCAGCAATGTGTCAGTGGCCAGATAGCGGAGGACTCAAGCATTGTCGATCGAGATTTTTGTAAAGCCTACGCAGCTATCTAAGCTTGCTTATCCTTGCAACCACTGGTATTAAAAGTAAAACAATAAGGAAAGCAGCGAACCGCTCAAAATAGCGTTTAAATATTATGATAAGAATGCTCTAAATTAAGGAGATCAGTATGTTAGATAAAAGGAAATTTTATATTAATGGTCAGTGGATAGCACCCAGTGTAGCCAATGATTATGCGGTGATTAATCCAGCCACAGAACAAGCCTGCGCGACTATTTCTCTGGGTGATCAAGCAGATACAGATGCGGCGGTTGCAGCGGCAAAACAAGCCTTTAGCAGCTGGTCGCAGACTTCCAAACAGCAACGTTTACAGCTAATTGAATTGTTATTGCTGGAATACCAGAAACGCTGGTCTGAGATGGCGCAGGCTATCTCGACAGAAATGGGAGCACCGATTGATTTAGCGGATGTTGCACAGACGGGATCGGGTTACGGTCATATTGAAAATTTTATCGAGGCCTATCGCTCCATAGCGCTAGAGTCTACTCTGGGTGAGAAAGGTTCAACTGAGCGAATTATTAAAGAGCCAATCGGCGTCTGTGCGCTGATTACTCCGTGGAATTGGCCGATGAACCAAGTCACGCTGAAAGTCATTCCGGCACTCGCCGTCGGTTGTACGGTGGTCTTAAAGCCCTCCGAGGTCGCACCATTGTCCTCGATGATTTTCGCGGAAATAATTGAGGCGGTAGGCTTTCCTAAAGGCGTATTTAACTTAGTTAACGGGGATGGTCCTGGAGTAGGCAGTCAGTTATCGTCACACCCCGACGTCGATATGATCTCTTTTACCGGCTCAACTCGCGCGGGCGCGCTGATCACCAAAGCAGCGGCTGAAACGGTGAAGAGAGTGACATTGGAGTTGGGCGGCAAAGGTGCCAACATCATCTTTGCCGATGCGGATGATCAAGCCATAAAGCGAGGTGTGCTGCATTGCTTTAACAATAGTGGTCAGTCTTGTAATGCGCCGACGCGAATGTTGGTCGAGCGCAGTATTTATGATCGGGCAGTATTAACCGCCAAAGAGGTAGCCATGAAGGTCATAGTGGCCAGTCCTGCTCAATCGGGTCGCCATCTAGGCCCGGTAGTTAACCAGTTACAATACGATAAAATACAGGGGTTAATTGCCAAGGGCATTACGGAGGGAGCAAAACTAGAGGCGGGAGGATTAGGTCGTCCAGAGGGATTAGAACAGGGCTATTATGTTAAACCGACCTTGTTTAGCGCGGTAGACAATAATATGTGTATTGCCCGAGAGGAAATTTTCGGTCCAGTATTGGTGATGATTCCCTTTGATACCGAAGCGGAGGCCATTGTTATCGCAAATGACAGTCTCTATGGCCTAACGCACTACTTACAAACCCAAGATACAGCCAAGGCCAAGCGAGTAGCGCGTCATTTACGCTGTGGTATGGTCAGAATCAACGGTGTGGATGCCACAGCAGCTGCGCCCTTTGGTGGTTACAAACAATCGGGAAATGGTCGTGAGGGAGGTGTGTGGGGCTTGGAGGACTTTTTAGAAATTAAGCATGTCACTCAGTGGTTAGATTAAGGCTGTTTCTTCTACTTGTTGAATATTGAATGTTGAATATTGGTAGTAGAGGATATAAAAGAGTGCATAGGTGGCTCTTTTTAATCCTCACCCCAATAATTGACTCAATAGCCAAGCAGGGCCTCACTGCATGCTCAGTGACACTGCTAAAAACTAACAACAGGGGCGCATTGGCCCCGTTATTGCTTCATTTCTTGTCGGGTATTATTATCGTTGACTGGATTGTGCACAGATCACTCTTTATCCAACCGAGTTAAGCTGCGATTGAGGAATTCTACCGATCGCATCCAAACTTTCTGGTGCCGTTTTAGCCCAGTGTGGAGATAGCCGCATACGCTCAAAATAGGCATTTAAATGCTCATAAGGGGCCCAGTCAAAAGGAATTGCTTCTTTGAAAAACTCTATATGAATCATTGAATAATCTGCAATTGTGATGTCTTCTCCAACTATGTAGTCACGATCGCGCAGGTGATTGTTAAGTACCGTCGCAAATCTATTTAGCTGGTTTTTAGACCAATTAATAATCGCTTCATCACCGGCCATGTTCATAAATTTAGGCTTTGCCACCGCCTCTAATGCCAGTGTGCCAAAGGCCTGATTAAAATGTGCAAGCTCCCAAGATAACCATCGCACGATATCAGCTCGCACAGCTACGCCCACAGGGAATAAGCTATTATTATCAGATTTCTCGGCTAAGTATTGATTGATGGCGTTTGATTCCCACAGCTTTAAATCGCCATCAATCAAGGTGGGTACCATGGCATTAGGGTTGAGTGCTTTATAAGCCGAATTCTGGGTATCTCCTTGAAATAGATCCAAATACTCAATATCTAGTTCAATACCTGTATGTCGTACCACGGCTAATACCTTGCGTGAGTTTGGCGAGCCGACAATGGCGTAAAGTTTCATATTTTATTCCTTTAAAATTGTATTTATTTGGCGTAGCGTACTGCTAAGTTGAGAGTAATTAGTATTGCTCCCATAAAAACACTTGTTTTATGCAAGTTAAATATTATAATTTAAACTTGTTATTTGCAAGTGTTTTATTGATGGGTTAAAATCGCCCTATGGTAGATAAAAAAACAAAAGATTGGTCAGGCTGTCCGGTGCGCTTTGGCATGAGTCAGTTTGGCGATAAATGGAGTTTCCTGATTATTCGTGACTTGATGTTTAAAGGTCGTCAGTACTATCACGAATTCATCGACGCGGGTGAGGGCATATCCACTAACATACTGGCTAGCCGTCTAGCTGATTTGGAAAATAATGGCATCATTACTAAACGAAGAGATCCTCAAAAAGGGTCTAGGTATTTATATAGGCTGACTAAGAAGGGTGTAGACTTAATGCCCATGATGTTGGCGATGATAGATTGGTCCGAGAAGTACGACAGCGGCACTGAAGTGCCAAAGCGCTTTATCGATCAATTGAGAAATAACCCAGACCAGCTACAACAGGAGATAATAGAGAACTTAAGCAATTGATGGCGGTTTTTAGTGCTAGCCATACTAGTCCGGTTATTGCATGCAATGCTGTGATGATAGTGTCGCAATTTGTTTTCGCAGGCTTTTTGTCGATTGAATACCGAACGGGTGCATCGGGCTGAATGAGCAAAAAAAGCCTGTGAAATTAAGCAGCGAGCTAGCGCCAATAATCCTAGGAACTATCCTTAACATTAAGCATCCGCACCGACACTCAATTTTTTGCGGAAAATCTCGGCACTCATCGCCAGATCTAAAAAGGGTCGCGGTGGCATCCATTGTGGCGCTGGATATTTCAGCACATCGTCGAGTAGTGGGTTAGTGTCTGAGAGGGCATAATCGGCTAGTGCCAGCCCCATAGCACTGCCCCTAGAGATACCTGAGGCATTATAGCAGCCGGAGACATAAATCCGCTGAGCAAGTTTACCGAAGAGGCTAGTCGAATTTCTACTGATGCAGAGTATTCCCTGCCAAGTGTGTGCAAAATCCAAGTCCTGGAGCATAGGAAAGCGCTGGCGCAGGCAAATATGGTGGGTTTTTTGTGCCGCGCTCATCTGTGAGTGGCTTAAAGGTTTTAATCCTCGATAGGTCGCGGTATTACGAATTAAAATACGATGATCACTGGTGTAGCGTATCGTGGCCCCCATATCGTGTAGCGACAATATCCCCCAGTCTTTAGGATCCCCCAACAGTGCCCGCTCACTCTGGGTTAAAGGGCGGGTCAGGCTAGCGGTCATGGTAAGGGGTACAGTGTGAGAGGGGGTTGGGCTCATTGCATGTAAGAAGGCATTGCCAGCCAGTACTAAATTTTTGCAGGTAATTTCACCCTCTGGAGATGAGATTACCATCGCGCCTTTTTTATCGCGGATTGTAAGCGCCGCAGAATAATCATAGAGAGTTACATTTTGCGGTAGGCTGCTACAAAGGCCGCGAACTAATGCCGCAGGTTGCAGCATTACATCTGCCTTGGTCCAAATCCCCGACCGATAATAGGCGGTGCCTAAACGCTGCGATAAATCCGCTGGGGATAGGTTTTCGTAGGGTATCTGTGCTGCATCCAACCAGTGGCTAAACTCCGCGGCAGCTCTACTTGAAGATGCCTGTGCCCCGCAGTGAAATTTGCCTATGTCGCGCCACTGACAATCGATATTATGTTCATCAACAGTACTGCGTAACCAGTCAATACCCGCTTGGTTAATCCGGTTAATGCGGTTGAATTCTTCCAGCTTGGCTCGCTGGTAGGGCCCGCCCAAACTTGAGGTTGCCACTGCAAATCCAGAATTTCGCGATGAGGCACCCTCACCGATGGCACCCGCATCTAAAATAATTATTTTAGCGTTCGGCTGCGCCTGTGCCATACGTCGGGCAAAGGCGATACCGGTAAAGCCGCCCCCAACCACCACCCAGTCAGCCAAGTGTTTTCCCACCAGCGCAGGGAAATTCTGACGGGGGTTTAGCGTGTTAATCCAACCGCAAGTTTGGTCGTTGTCCGGTAAAAGCTTGATCGAGTATTTCATCACTCAATTATTCCCGTTGAAAATGGAGGCTGAGCATCTGTTAGTCGCTATTAAGGACTGAGACTTTCGTAGATGTTAAGGTTAGCCTTAAATGAATCCTGAAGTAGGGTGGAATAACCCTAGTACCAGAGATGCTGAGATCTCATCTTAATTCATTTTTATTAAATTCAATAGGGATGAATTAAATCATCAAGAGTTGACTCCCCCGACACTTGAGGTGTGAATTTGTAGTACTCAAGGTGACGACAAATAGCTCGCTTCAGACAGTCCAGTCGAGCGAAGTACCA
>JABSRA010000076.1 GCA_013215445.1 Oceanospirillaceae bacterium | reverse complement strand
TAGGCTTGGCACTAGGGGTGCGAATAATCTCCACTGTCTGGCCACTTTCAAGAGGCTCTGACAAGGGCACCAAGCGCACGGTGCTGCCATTGGTGATGCCCAGTGCCTTGGCAATTGCTGGGCTGATATTGATTAGGTGGTTATCTGGGGTGTTGAGGGCGAGCATGGTGCAGCGAAAATTCTCAAACTCGGTGGAGCTGATCATGTAGAGCTCTGCATCGGCGGGGGCTGTTGTGTCGCAGACTTTTACTTTGACATAGCGACTCTCTTTGACGACGCGTATATCAGCGACATTGGCTTCAAGGGTTGGGCCCGCATCAAAAATATCGACGTAGCCGGTGTAACGCATGCCCTCGCGCTCTAATAGTTTTCTCGCGGGGATGGTTGCCTCATGTGTTTGGGCGATCACGTCCTGCGCGCTTTTAGGTAACAGCTCGGTATAGAGTGTGTATTTGGGCATCAGCTCGGCAATAAACGCTTTATTATTGGAGGACATTTGATCAGCTTTGGTAAAATCGATAGAGAAAAAATGTTTACCTAAGCCCTCCCAAAAAGGCGAGATGCCATCTTTATCGGAATAACCGCGCATTTCGGCCACTAGCTTGTGGTTAAATAAGTGCGGAAATTCAGCCATAAACATGAAGCGGCACTTGGAGAGCAAGTGACCATTACGTGAATGGCGATAATCAGGGTGCAAAAATAAAGTGCAGAGCTCAGAGTAACCGGTGTGGTCATTACTGATGGTCAAGGTTTGCATCTGGTTGTACACATCTAGCTCTTTGGAGGCGTGTACCATTACGCCTGTGCGGTAGTTATACCAAGGGTCGGAAAGACCAACGGCTGCCTCAATGGCGCAAATTCCGGCTATTTTCTGTTCTGCTAAATCTTCGAGTACGAATAAAAACAATGCCTCTCGGGTACTTTTTGGCTCCCTTTCGTCAAAGGCTTTTAGCGCGGTGACTAATTTAGCCTCTACTACTTCTGGGATGTCTTGTAATGAAGTAAAGCCAGGGCCAGTTATTTTTGCAAGCTCGGCAAGTGCACTTGCATCGCGTGCTTCTATCGGGCGTATGATCATCATAATAGCGGTTTCCCTGTTAATGCTTCGGTGGCAATGCTAACAAATAGATGGGATCGCCAGTGGTTAAGTTGAGCAGTGCTGCCTGCTCGCTGTTTAAAGATAAGTCTAGAGGATCGAGTAAGGCATGAATGCACCGATAGTCTTGCAGCGCATTGTTACTGACCAAGTATCCATTGTCGTTTTGGGCTGACGGGCGCTCAATAATCTTTAGGGTTTTCTTGAACTGCTGATTGATCGTGGTAATTTGTGCGGTGTCAGCTTCTAGGGTCGGGCCGCCATCAAAAATACTGATATAACCTTGCTGGGTAAAACCTTCAGTTTTTAGCAGAGCGGCAACTTGTTGCATATCCGGGCGTACTTTCCCCATGGCCAGTTGTGCGGCCTTGGCTAATAGGGGTACATAGACCGGGTGACGCGGCATCAAATCGGCGATAAAACTCTTGGCATTGATGCCAGTTAAGTAGTTGGCGCGGTGAAAATCCATCCCGAAAAAATGCTGTCCCAATGCCTGCCAAAAAGGAGATTGGCGGTGTTCGTCAAGCACACCTTGTAGCTCGAGCATTAATCGCGGTTTGAAACGTTGCGGATGCTGGCCGATGAACATTAAGCGGGCTAAAGAGAGCTGCATCAAAGCATAGTCGGGTAACGCCTCACTGGCTAAAAAGAAAGTGCAAAGTCTGGATGCTCCCTCGTAATCTTGGCATAAAGTTAAAGTTGCCACGGTATTTTGTATCTGTAGGGCTTGCGATTGGTGGGTGAGATGGTCGCATCTGAAGCTATAAAAAGGGCTGCTACTACCTACATTGGCTTCGATTCCTGAAATACCGTGGATTTCTGCGCTCTGGCTGTCTTCTAATACAAAGTGATAGCTCTGATGACTGGGTTCAGCGACGTTTTGCAACAGTGACTGTTGGGTGTTGTTGATCAATTCTGCCAAGTGATCACGATTATTTGGTAAGGTGGTCAAACGATTACCGGCTGATACTGCCAAGTGTTCAATGGCAGGTAGGTCAGTGAGTCGAGCAGGGCGTAGAATTAACATCTTAAACAGGTTTATCCGAGATGAGCCAATTCAAATCATCACTGGTGGCTAATTTCATTAACATCAGTGCACTGAGCTTAGCTCGCACCGTCAGACTCTTTACTTTTAGGTATTCGTCGGATGAATGGATTTTACCCCCCTGTACCCCGAGGGTATCTATGTTGGGGATTCCGGCCTCCGCTAGATTATTACCGTCGCAGCAGCCACCCGTTGGTAGCCAGGTGAGATTTAAACCAAGTTCAGAGCCACAGTCGCAGGCTAGTTGAAATAATTTTAGATTGGCTGCGCTCAATAGTTTTGGCTTGCGTCCAAAATGACCATGCATTTCAATAGAGAGGCCATCGCGCTGGTTTATCTCATCTAAAATCTGCTGGATATTATCCAGGCACCACTGCTCATCCTCAGGTTTTTCTAGGCGAATATTAAAGCGTGACAGGCACAGATCTGGCACGATGTTATTGGCTCCACCGCCCTCTATCAACGCCGGGTTGATGGTGACGCCAGTGCGCTTGCCATTTAAGTCATCCAGTGCGCTGATGAAATCACACATGGCACGCACTGCGTTGCGACCTAAATGATGCTCGCGACCTGCATGTGCGGCTTTGCCGCGGGTGATGATGCTAAAATTACCGCTGCCTTTGCGCTCTCCAGCAAAGTTACCATCGGGGAAGCTCGGCTCGTAAATCATGCCTAAATGCACTCTTTTTGCCGCCTCGCTAATAAAACCTGCTGACCCTTGTGAACCAATCTCTTCATCGGGGTTAAACAGTATCTCCCAGCCAATGTTTGCTGCGTAAGGACTGCGCTCAAGGGCTTCTATGGCCTTGAGCATGACAATCAAGCCCCCTTTAAGATCGGCGACGCCGGGGCCATTTAAGGTTTCATCATCTAGCCATTGGGTCTGTTGAAAATCGGAGTCCAAAGGAAATACGGTGTCTAAGTGGCCGCAAAAGAATATTTGTAGTTTGGCCTCGGGACGCTTGGTTAAGCGCACTGCATTACCCATCGGGAACTCTTGCAGCTTTCCTTGATTATCGATGTGCTTGAAAGGCGCGACAGGTAAAATTTCTACCTTTGCGTCAAGTACCTTGGCGTACTCAAGTAATTGTAGACCCACTTTGTTAACACCTGCGGGATTGAAACTACCTGAATTAATGTGGGATAGCTCTATGGTACGGGCTAACATCTGCTCGTATTGGGAGTCGATCCAATTGAGCCAGGGGGTGAAATCTTGCTGTTGCATTGATGGCATGTCGTTACCTAATTATTTAATTAGCTTGATCCTAAATTGGTTGTCGAACCAGCATGCTGTTGATGTGGCTAGATAACGAGAAAGAGACGGTTATCACCAATAGGGTTTTTACGAATTTTTCTAGCCATAGCGGGTTAATCTTGATGATCAACGTCGCACTGGTAGATTTAGGATGATGCGGGTGGTTGTTCACTCGCAACAAGATAATAAAAATGTTTGGAATTTTAAGGCGGTACTGAGCAGTGCCCAATGGCCGCCTTAAAATTGTCGTTGGAGAGGGTTACTGTGCTAATACTTGTGCAATAGCGGCATCAAGTTTATCAAGTCCCTGGGTAATATCTTGATCATCAATGATCAACGAGGGGGCGAAACGCAATACGTTGGGCCCAGCAATCAACATCATTAATCCCTGTTCGCGTGCCGCCGCCATAAACAGTGCCGCTTTACCTTGCCATTGTTCAACTAGCTCGACACCGATTAACAGCCCGAGACCGCGAGTATCTTGAAAAATATGGTACTTTTCATTAATCTCGGTAAGTCTTTTGACAAATTTTTGGTGTTTGGCGTTAATGGCCGCGAGCACTTCAGGTTGGTTAATTTCATCGATGACCACTTCAGCTACTGCGCAGGCTAGAGGGTTACCACCATAAGTGCTGCCGTGGCTGCCAAAGTTTAAGCTGACTGCACATTGATCGGTGGTCAGCATCGCACCAATCGGGAAACCGCCGCCGAGTGCTTTGGCAGAGGTGATTATGTCGGGTATGACGTCATATTGTTGATAGGCGAAAAAGGTACCAGTACGGCCAATACCTGTTTGCACTTCATCAAAAATGAGCAGGGCGTTGTGCTCATCACAGAGCTCACGTGCGGCTTTAACAAAAGCTGGATCGGCATTAATTACGCCGCCTTCACCTTGAACAAGTTCTAGAACCACTGCACAAGTGCGCGCGGATATAGCATTCTTTAGGGCGTTGATGTCATTGTAAGGGAGGTGAGTGATGCCCGCGGGAACTGGTTCAAAACCCTCGCGATATTTTTTCTGACCACCGACAGAGACGGTGAACAGTGAACGACCGTGGAATGACTTCTCGAAGGAAATGATTTCGTGTTTTTCAGGGCCGACATGATCGTAGCTGTATTTACGGGCCAATTTAAAGGCGGCCTCGTTGGCTTCTGTTCCCGAGTTGCAGAAGAATACTTTGTCGGCGAAAGTAGCTTCGCAGAGTTTTTGTGCGAGACGCAGCGCGGGCTCGTTAGTGAAAATGTTAGAGAGGTGCCAAATTTTATCCGCTTGCTCTTTAAGGGTTTTAACCAGAGCTGGGTGTGCGTGTCCCAGCGCTGTCACCGCAATGCCGCCAGCGAAATCAATGTACTCTTTGCCTTCCTGATCCCAAACTCGTGAACCGCGACCGCGCACAGGTACCATCTGTTGTGGATTGTAGTTAGGCACCATTACTTTATCAAAATCTGCACGGGTCACGCTTTGCTTAGTCATTTTCGAATCCTTGTATGAAAGGGGGCAATATTAAGTGTCTGATCGCATTGTCAAAATAGCAGCCAATGTCGATGAACTTATTATGGCGCTAGCCTGTGGTGATTACTAGGGCGATAATTATAATAGAGCGACATAAACTTGATAAAAGCGGCCTTAAAGGTGAATTTAATTTAAACTATAGTCTAAATACGTTAAATTAATGTCGTTATATTTAAATTTTAGGTTTTTGGTTATGTTTCATATAGATGATTTTAATAAACATACAGTGCCGAAAAAAGAGTTGCGTTATGGTTTCTTGCTGTTGCCAAATTTTTCATTGATTGCCTTTTCTTCAGCGATAGAACCACTGCGTATGGCAAACTGGATCAACGGCAAAAGCTGTTATTCAACCTCTTTAATCAGTCATGATGGCAAGGCGGTTACCAGTAGTAGCGGGGTGCAACTACAAGTCAATTATAGTCTCAATGAATTGCCTTATTTTGATGCTGTCTTTGTTTGCGGCGCGAGTCCTATTGCCCGCACTGGCAATGAGGCGGTGATTGATTGGCTGAAACAAAAAGCCAACAGTAGTATGGCAATAGGGGGAATAGGAACAGGATCTTACATATTGGCAGTCGCCGGTTTACTGGATCAGTTTCGTGCCACTATTCACTGGTGGCACATTGAAAACTTGAAGCAGGAATTTCCAAAAACGTCAGTCACCAATAGGTTGTTTGAAATTGATGGCAATCGCTATACCTGTAGCGGTGGTACTGCCTCCATGGATATGATGTTGTTTTTGATTGGTCGACAGCAAAATATGGACTTGGCGGCGGCGATCAGCGAACAATTTGTCTGTGAGCGGATCCGCGGCAGCGATGATCATCAGCGAATACCGATCAAATCAAGGATTAGTGCCAATCAGCCTAAATTAATTGAGGCGGTGACGCTGATGGAGGCTAACATAGAAGAGCCTTTGAGTACTGATGATCTGGCCCATCATGTGCAACTTTCCAGAAGGCACTTAGAGCGACTGTTTAAGAAGCACTTGCACAATGTGCCGGCCAAATACTATATAGAGCTGCGCTTGAGTCAGGCACGTAAATTATTACGTCAGAGTGATCAAACCATTTTACAGATCGGTTTGCTCTGCGGATTTTCAAGTGCTTCTTATTTCAGTACCGCCTATAAAAATCATTACAAAATAACGCCCAGAGAAGAGCGAAAAAGTGTCGAGTAACAGGGCAGGGCAGTTAAACTTCTGCTGATGTCGTGTAACTATCCTTATTGCTCGCCTAAGAAATCGCCGCTTTGGTGTGCCCATAATTGAGCGTACAAGCCTTTTTTAGCCAGTAATTCACTGTGGCTGCCCTGTTCGATAATTTTACCTTGGTCGATGATGATCAGTCGGTCCATGGCGGCAATGGTGGAGAGGCGATGCGCGATGGCGATGACGGTCTTATTTTTCATCAGCTGCGCCAAGTGTTGTTGGATGGCTGATTCTACCTCAGAGTCTAATGCGGAGGTCGCTTCATCTAAGAGCAGGATTGGTGCATCTTTTAGCAGAACGCGAGCGATAGCAATACGCTGTCGTTGACCGCCTGACAATTTTACCCCGCGCTCACCTACTTGCGCGTCATAACCACTGCCGCCGTTGGGGTCGCTGAGTGCGAGAATGAAATCGTGTGCCTGAGCTTGCTGGCAGGCGTTAATCATCTCTGCTTCAGTGGCATCGGGGCGGCCGTAGATAATATTGTCTTTTACGCTGCGATGCAGTAGTGAGGTGTCTTGAGTTACCATGCCAATGGTGGCGCGCAAGCTCTCTTGAGTGACCGCGCTGATATCGACACCATCAATTAATATCCGTCCTGACTGTAAATCATAAAAGCGCATTAATAAATTAATTAGGGTTGATTTACCGGCACCTGAACGCCCTACCAAGCCCACTTTTTCACCGGCTCTAATGTTTAAATTGAGGTCTGTTATTAGCGGTAGGTCGTTATTGAAATTGAAGTTTACCTGATTAAATTCTATTTCACCGCGGGTCACAATTAAGGGTTTGGCGTCCTCTCGATCTTTTACCGAATGAGGCTTTGCAAGGCTATTCATGCCATCGATAACAGTACCGATATTTTCAAACAGAGAGCTCATCTCCCACATTATCCACTGTGACATCCCGTTTAGCCGCAGTGATAGGCTGACTGCAATGGCGATAGCACCGGCGGTAACTGAGCCATGTAGCCAGAGATATATCGACAGGGAGCAAATGTTAAAGACCAAAAATAAATTATTGTACTGGACGAAAAACCCCAATTTGGTGACGAGACGCATCTGCATATGTACAGTATCTAAAAATCTTTGCATGCTCGTTTGTGCATAAGCTTCTTCGCGTTCCGTGTGGGAAAATAGTTTAACGGTGGCGATATTGGTATAGCTATCGACTACGCAGCCGGTCATAACAGCTCTGGCGTCAGCTTGGACCGTAGAGACTTTTTTTAATTTTGGGATATAGTGCAGCTGAATATAAATATAACAGAATAACCAGAATCCCAGCGGTATTAAGAACAGTACATCGCCCTGTGCGATTAAGAATAGCAGTGAGGCGAAGTAGACAAGGATATAGACGAAGACGTCGAGTAGCTTAGTGGATGCCTCGCGTATCGCCAGCGAGGTTTGCATCACTTTAGTGGCGAGGCGACCGGCAAAGTCATCCTGATAAAATGCCATGCTCTGTTTTAGTAAATAGCGGTGCATGCTCCAGCGAATAGTCATGGGGTAGTTGCCCAAAATACACTGGTGAATGATCGTTGTATGGAGCAGTATCATGCAGGGCATGCCGATTAGTACTAATAAGCCCATCGCTAAAAAATAGCCACTGCGAGCTTCTATTAGCGCTGGGTCTGGCTTGCCGCTGAGCCAGTCGACTAAATCACCCATAAAACTAAATAAGAAGACTTCGCCGATGGCCAAACTCGCCGTCATCAATGCCATCAACAATAGATACTTTTCCATGCCCTTGCTGTAGTGGCGAAAAAAAGCGAATAAAGTGTTGGGTGGTTGGGTGATCGGTGAATCTGGAAAAGGTTTGATTAAACTTTCAAAAAAATTAAACATGCGATGCCTAGGTAAATGCAACTAACTTAAAATGATAGAATTAAAAATAATTGCCATCATTTAACAAAAAATAGAGGAACTGCTAAAACTACTGCGCTCGAAAGAACGGCTTTCAAATACCACTAACAAAATAGAGGCGGTTTTTCTGGCCTCTGCTACAGCTGTGTACATCACCAACCCCGAGTGGCTGTTAAGTGAGTAAAGGCCGCTGCAGTTTACACGCAATAGAAATTACTGTCACCACCTACCAAGGTTTTTGTCGACTATCGAGAGCGCTTGATTTGCCAAATTTAGCGGCCGTCATTTACGGCTATATAAATGGTTTGCGTTGACATATAATGGCAGCAAATTTTAAGGTGACCTAATTTACTTATGCTTTATCCATTGACCCGCTCAATCATGTTTGGCTTAGATGCCGAATACTCCCATAACCTGGCGCTGAAGGGGATGAATTTCGCCGCTGTACTGGGAGTACCAAAACTGCTTGGCGCTGAAAAGCTCTACGCCCCTGTAGAAGTCATGGGAATTAAGTTTCCCAACCCCGTGGGCTTAGCCGCCGGGTTAGATAAAGATGGAGCGGCGATTGATGGCCTATCTAACATGGGGTTTGGTTTTCTAGAAGTGGGCACAGTGACGCCTAAAAGTCAGGTGGGTAACCCTAAACCACGACTGTTTAGAATCCCTGAGCACAATGCCATTATTAACCGTATGGGTTTTAATAATGCCGGTGTTGATGCGCTGTTAGAAAATATAGACAAGGCAAGATTTAAAGGGGTGTTAGGCATCAATATTGGTAAAAATAAAGATACCCCCAATGAGCAAGCCAACAATGATTACCTGTATTGTCTACGCAAGGTTTATTCAAGAGCTTCTTATATCAGTATTAATATCTCCTCGCCCAATACGCCGGGATTGAGAACTTTACAATTCGGCGAATCGCTCAACTCACTGTTGGAAGTGTTGAAAAATGAACAGGCTAAACAGGCAATTCTGCACGATAAATATGTGCCCATTGCGCTAAAAATTGCACCGGATTTAACGGAAGAGGAAGTGGCTATGGTTGCAGATTCGTTAAAAACTTATGAAATGGATGCCGTCATTGCCACCAATACAACCCTCTCACGACAAGGTATTGAAGGGGCAAAATTTGAGCATGAAGTGGGTGGTCTATCGGGCGCCCCGATGCGTAACCAGTCAATTCGGATCATTAGAAATCTTGCTCACGAATTACAAGGTAGCATACCTATCATTGGCGTCGGTGGCATATCGGAGGGTTTTGATGCCGCTGAAAAAATAGAGGCAGGTGCCAGCTTAGTGCAAATTTACAGTGGTTTTATCTATAAGGGGCCCAGTCTGATTGCGGATTCGGTCAGAGCCATTCAATCGTTACCTGGGCGCTAGTAGTCAATAAAAAAGGCCTTACGATGAAAGCCTTAATTGAATAACTAGGATAGAAACTAGTGGAGTGATGGATTTACTTGAATGGCCGAGACACCCGCCATTCCATCCCAGTGAGCTTCGCGTCCCTCTCGCCAGCCACCAAGCCAAAGAAAGCGTTTGTCTTCAGAGTTTTTAGGGCATAAATCTTTGGATTTGCCAGATAGGCCAGCACTAAATCCTCGAGAGAAAAGAATGGAAGATTTGTCGCGTTTTTGTCTCTTCATGTTGTTGCCTCAGGTATATTATTTAGAGTAATGGATGTTCGCTGATATTTGCTCCGTTATTGGTGTTTTTTTAAATGAAGTGAGCTCTCAGCATGACCTAGTCGTGATGCTGAGGTCTCGATGTACAAAGCTAAGATCTCTGAGTCTAAGTTATAGCAAATAAAATCAATTTTGTGGCTAGATTTAAACGCTTGTTTGTACAATAAATGCAGGATTTTAAGAAAGAAGTGTTTTTTCAATATGTTAAGTTTTAATTATCGTTCGGAAATTGATTGAAAAATAATCAAGTTCTTCGGTTGAAAATATGAATTATTTTACATCTGTTTGATGTGAATAGGTTTTTTAGAAAATTAATGGGCGATTAATAATTCGCTCTAAAAGGTACAAATTAATGTCACATATGTTCTTGGCAACTTGCCCTAAAGGTTTTGAGCCGTTGTTGGTTGATGAGTTGATCAGCTTTGGCGCAAGTAATGTTAAACAAGTTGCCGTTGGGGTCGAGTTTAGCGGTGAAATTGAGCACGCTTATCGCGCCTGTCTCTGGTCTAGAGTAGGTAACAGGGTGCTGCTACCGTTATTGAAAAGTACAGCAGAGAGTGCGGATGAGCTTTACGATGCGATTCAAAGTATCGATTGGATAGAGCACATGGAGCCTACTAACAGTTTGGCGATTAGCTTTACCGGTATTTCCCAAGCGATCAATAATACCCATTTTGGCGCGTTAAAGGTAAAAGACGCGATTGTGGATCAGTTTCGAGACAGCACTGGTATCAGGCCGACCATTGAGCGCGATACCCCTGATATTCGTATTCACACGCATTTATTCCGCGGGCGTTTATCGGTGTCTTTAGATTTATCCGGTTCCAGTTTGCATCGTCGTGGCTATCGATTGTTTGCGGGTATCGCGCCTTTAAAAGAAAACCTGGCAGCGGCTTTACTGATGCGCGCCGGTTGGCCAAAAATGAAGGATGAATTTAAACAGGTATTTGATCCGCTTTGCGGTTCAGGCACCTTATTGATTGAAGCGGCGATGATGGCGACAGATATTGCGCCGGGCTTAGATCGCGATCACTGGGGGTTTGTGCACTGGAAAAAGCACGATGTAAAATGCTGGGAGTCGCTATTAGCTGAGGCGGAGAAACGCCGTACTGTGGGTCTCAATGAAAACCAGGTCGAATTTATCGGGGCGGATATTGACGCGCGTGTCTTGGAAAATGCCACCGCAAACAGTAAAAATGTCGGGTTAGAACAGCTTATTCAATATCGGGTCGGGCAGGTAGAAAAAATGATGCCGCCGAATGATTATCCAGGCCTGCTAATTACCAACCCACCCTATGGTGAGCGCTTAGGTGATAGCTCGGCGTTGATGTTTATGTATCGCAGTATCGGCGATAAGCTCAAGAGTGATTTTCGCGGTTGGAAGGCGTCGGTCTTTACCGGCAACCCTGAATTATGTCAAGTCATCGGATTGAAGCCAGATAAGACCTATAAACTCTTCAATGGGCCGCTGGAAAGTAAGCTGTTTAATTACCACATCTATGCCGAGCGCACTGGTGCTGATGCCGAGGTTGACCTGGCGGAGCTAGAGCCGCTGTCCGAAGCTGGGCAAATGTTTGCCAACCGGTTAAAGAAAAACTTAAAGGCATTGGCAAAGTGGCGCAAAAAGCAGCAAATCACTGCCTACCGACTCTATGATGCGGATATTCCAGAGTACGCAGTAGCGATTGATATATATGGAGACTGGGTGCATGTACAAGAGTACGCGGCGCCTAAGAGCATCGATCAGGTAAAAGTGTTTGAACGCTTGAAAGATGTGATGGCGGCGATTCCTCAAGTATTACAAATAAATCCGAAAAGGGTGGTATTGAAACAGCGCAAGCGTCAGAGCGGATCACAGCAATACGAGAAACATGGCCATTTAGGCAAGTTTTTTGAGGTGACTGAGCACGGCGCTCGCTTTAGGATAAATCTTAAGGATTATTTGGATACGGGCTTGTTCCTCGATCATCGACCACTGCGCTTAGAAATCCAAAAGCAGTCTAGCGGTAAGGATTTCTTAAATTTATTTTCATATACCAGTACGGCCACTGTGCATGCGGCCCTTGGTGGCGCTATATCTACCACCAGTGTTGATATGTCGGCCACCTATTTAAGCTGGTCTGCAAAAAACATGGCGATGAATGGTTTCAATGACAGCGCTCATCATTTTATTCAAGCAGATTGCCTACAATGGTTGAAAAAACAGCGCCAACCCGCCTACGATTTGATCTTTATGGACCCACCGACATTTTCCAACTCCAAGCGCATGCAGGATGTATTGGACGTGCAGCGGGATCATGTGCGGTTGATAAGTTCGGCGATGCGATTATTGCGTCAGGATGGGGTGCTTATCTTCTCTAACAATTTCCGCAAGTTTAAATTGGACTTTGAACTGCTGGGGGCTTTTAGCATCGTTGAGACAACCGAGCGCACCATAGATGTAGATTTCAAGCGCAATACTAGAATCCATAAGTGTTATGAGATTCGCCATCAAGATTAAGCGGTGTTGTGTTGCTTCGTTGTACTGCTAGGGGCCTCTGCTGAAGCTCCCTAGCCGTTTAATGATCGTCAAAAACTAGTTCAATAATGATGCGCTTGATGACATCGTATGTCAGGGGTTTCTTTAGCAGTGCGGAGACGCCAGAGCTCTCAATGGCTGCCAGCGAGGCTTGATTTTGCTCAGAGGTGACCATCATGACTGGCACCGAGGGCTGTCGTTGGTCTTGTCTAATTAATTCGAGTAATTCTTTACCATCGACATTGGGCATGTTGAAATCGGTGACGACCAAGTCGAAGTGCTGTTTTTGAAAAATTTCATAGGCCTCAGCCCCATCTTCCGCCTCTACTAAGGTACTCACGCCTAGATTACCTAGAATGTTTTTGAAGTAGCGACGTGATACCTTGCTGTCATCGACAATCAGTACACTTAAGCTTTCAAACTCTTCATCGCTAACCTCCCTTTCGTGATCCCCAATGTAATCTAAAGTGCTGTGTAATACTTTACCTAAATCTTTGGCACTGAAAGGTTTTGGCAAGATGCCAATGGCGCCTGCCTGACGTACAGGCTCTAAAAAGCGGTAGTGGGTTTCTGAAGAAATCAGTAAAAAAGTGGTGAGGCTAAGTCTTTCGTCTTCGCGCATTTTACAGACGATGTCAGTCCCCGTCATGTCGGGTAAATGCATCGAGCTGATCACAATGTCAGGCACTTGATGGCGCATAAAATCGAGACAGTCTTGGCCGCAATCATATTCTTCGATTTCGCTAATTTCAAAATTCGCTAGATGGTTACGGATGATAGTGCGCTGTGTTTTGGAAGGCTCTACAAGCACTACTAACAGATTACTTAAATTCATATTTATACTCTGGCGATCTGTAACTGGGGTTGTGATAAATACGGCTTTGTCCCAACAGTATGTGTTGATTACAAGGCATCACTTATCGAAATAAATATAGAGAAAATGATTACTATCTATCTATTGAAAGAGAAAATATCCTTCATACTGATTAAAGTAAAAAAATTGCTGAATGTCAATTTCTGGTTGGTTTTAAAGTCGTTTTTATTGCGATACATTGCTTGTTGTCGAATGCTTTTTAGGAGGCTATACTCCCCCAGTTCTATCATATGCTATTTTTAGGTAACTGTAATACATGAATAAAACTGTTTATATATTGTCTATGTGTCAGGCGTTGTTAGGTACCGGTAATATCCTGCTGGTGGCGATGGCCGCTTTAATTGGCCAATCTATCGCCCCCAATGAAGCCCTGATTACCTTGCCACTGGCACTGCAGTTTGTCGGTCTAATGTGCGCGACTATTCCGGCGTCGCTGATTATGGCTAAACTTGGCAGACGCAGAGGTTTTTATCTGGGGAATTCCCTCGGTATTCTAGGTGCTTTAATCTGCGCGTTGGCTCTATCACAGTTTAGCTTTGTCGGCTTCTGCGTTGGATCATACATACTGGGTATGGGCATAGGTTTTGGAACTCTGTACCGATTTGCCGCCGTTGATGTCTGTACCATTGAGCAGAAGAGCACCGCCATTTCTCTGGTGATGCTCGGTGGGGTGTTGGCGGCTTTTTTGGGTCCAATGCTCGCTGTTCACAGCAAAGATGTATTGGATGGTTATCCCTTTGTCGGCTCGTTTTTGGGAGTGGTGCTATTAAACATCCTCGCCCTTGGGTTGCTGACCCGAGCTGAGTTTCCAGAGCAGTCTGCCAGCAGTGCTCAGGCATTAGCGCAGCGGCCGATATTGGTGATCATCCGGCAACCACTGTTCGTCTTGTCGGTGGTGGCAGCAACCGCAGGTTATGTGACGATGAACTTGCTGATGTCAGCGACACCGTTGGCAATGCAGCATCACGGGCACAGTTTTGTCGATTCAGCGTGGGTGATTCAGTGGCATGTTTTAGGGATGTTTTTACCTTCCTTTTTCACTGGTAAATTGATTCGCCGCTTTGGTGCCATCAAGTTGATGCAGTGTGGATCACTGTTGATGCTCAGCTGTATCGCGGTCAATTTTCAAGGGCAGAGTCTCTGGTCTTTTTGGAGTGGCTTGGTGCTACTGGGGCTAGGTTGGAATTTTATGTTTATCAGTGCAACTCACCTAGTAACTACCGCGTATCGAGCGCATGAGAAAGCCAAAAGCCAGGCGGCCAATGAGTTTATCCTGTTTTCGATGGTGGCTCTATCGGCGTTTAGCTCCGGATGGTTGGAGGCGACGATAGGCTGGACAAAAATGAATTTGCTAATGGTGTCCGCTGTGATGATTTCGGTCTTGGTTGTGTGGTATTTCTCACGTAAGATACCCGCTGAGAACTTAGCATAACGACTACGTTTGGTAATACGGCGTTAACCATAGATTCAATAGCCAAAGCGGGGCACGCAGTATGCTCAGCAATAGCCAGCAACAGAGGTACACTGTACCCAACGAGAGGGGCATACTATACCCAAAGTGAGGGGTACGCTGACTGGGCTATTTGGCCGGTTTTTTGCTGGTATTACCTTCACTCGTGACGTTATGCTGAGGTTGCCCTGTGTAGATATTCGTTAATCAAGAGATAATTATTTTGAAGAGTTTTATTTTTAGCACCGATAATGAGCGTGGCGGTGTGATGTTATGCGATATAGAGACACTTGAAGATGCGGTTAGCTACCTCAACAAACGTTTCCCTGGAGTGGTGAAAGTAGAGATGGGAAAGGATATCTGGACCCAAGAGTTAGGTTTTGTGTTCACCAGTGCCAAGCTGGATGAAAGCCCACTCAGCTAATTTTCCTCGCGGAGTTTGCCAGCTCCGTTGTATTTAAATAGCGAATTGATGGCAATTTAGTGCAGTATTTCGTGACCTGAGCATTACGTCACTAGAGAAGGTAACACCGAGAACACGACGCAAGCGGTGTCAATGTGCCCCCGCTTGTTGCTTTGAGCGGTGTCTAACGCCCGATTATCGAGCGTAGCAGTGATGCTGAGATCTCATCGTAACATTCACCAGCCTTGAGTCACCTTTCCTACCGTGGCATCACAGGGCGATAATCCGACATTTATAGGCCTATTTTTGCTAAAAGTTTATCACTCTAACTCCCTGGATGTGTTGCGCGATTTGCTGGTGGAGATGATCTGCCTAGATCCACTATCAGACCCTTTTAGACCCGAGCAAATACTGGTACAAAGCCCCGGCATGGCGCAGTGGTTAAAGTTGGAATTAGCCCAGCGTATTGGCATCTCTGCCAATGTTGAATTTCCGTTACCCGCCAGTTTTTTGTGGCGCACCTTTTCTGAGTTACTGACCGATGTTCCCGAGCGCTCGGCTTACTCCAAGGAGAGTATGACTTGGATATTGATGCGAATACTACCCGAGCAGTTGTTAGATGATCACTATCAAGCCCTGGCGCTGTATATGGATGATGACCAGACAGCGCTTAGACTGTATCACTTGTGCGGTAAAATAGCGGATTTGTTCGATCAATATTTAGTCTATAGGCCCGATTGGATTGCCCAGTGGGAGGGTGGAGAAAATGCACCAGCCGTAGACGATCAACTCTGGCAGCCGATATTGTGGCGTGCCATTGTCAGTGATACCCAAGCGAGATCTCTGCCCCACTGGCATCGCGCCAATATGTTTGAAGCCTTTATTGAGGCGATTAGTGCCGCCCCCGCACAGCGGATTCCACAGCGCTTATTTGTCTTTGGTATTTCGGCCCTGCCCGATAATTATTTGCAGGCGCTAGAGCATTTGGGTAAACGCTGCGATATTCACCTGATGGTTGCCAACCCCTGTCGACAGTTCTGGAGTGACATAGTGGATAAGCGCTACTTGGGGAAGTTACTGCGCCGTCATCGAGAGGGGACCTCAGGCACTAGTGATGATGCAGAAATCGCACAACTGCAGCTCTACGAACAGGGCAATCCGCTATTGGCATCGATGGGTAAATTGGGGCGAGATTATCTGTATCTGATCAATCAACACCAATTACTCGAGGTAGAGCTCTTTAGCGATGATGATAACAGCAGTTTATTGCAATCGCTACAATCTGATATTTTATCGCTGCGTAATCGCCGCGCCTTTGAAGATCGTGATGATCCGCAGGCGAGTGAGCACGGTAGGCTGATGGTCGAGTGCCAAGATCGCTCGATCAGCCTACACAGTTGCCATAGTGGCATGCGCGAGGTGGAAGTATTACAAGATCAACTGTTGTCGATACTCGAGCGCCATCCAGAGATAGAGCCCAGAGATATCATCGTCATGATGCCCGATGTGTCAGCATACAGTCCCTATATTGAGGCGGTGTTCGGGCAGACCCCCAGTGATCGGTATTTACCTTTTTCGATATCGGATCGCAACGCCCAGCAAGAGTCACCCTTAATCAGTAATTTTTTAGCGTTGTTGAGCCTCTCCATGGGGCGTTATACCAGTACCGAACTACTGGAATTAATGTCACTTCCGGCACTGCTGCGACGCTTTGAACTCGATGAGGCTAACTTTGAGTTGATGCGCACCTGGGTGTTAGGCTCTGGTATTAAGTGGGGATTAGATGCCTCCTCGCGTGAGGCGCTGGACCTACCTAGTTTTAAGCAAAATAGTTGGCAGTTTGGCCTGGACAGAATGTTTGCAGGTTTTGCCTTAGGCGATATAGAGAAAACGTGGCAGGGAATTGCGCCCTATGGTGAAATAGAGGGATTAGATGCGGCTATTCTCGGCCAATTAGCCCAATTTATCAGCTTGCTGAATCAATGTGAGGAGCAATTAACCCGCAGTGCCAACATTGAGCAGTGGGTCAGTTATTTCCACCAGTTACTCAAAGATTTATATACGCCCGATGATGCGGATTTAGCGGCGATAGAAATCATTCACCACAGCTTAGAGAAGATCCAGAGCACCTTACTGGAAGTAGCATACCCAGCAGAAGTTCCCGCTGAAATCGTCATCGATTATCTACAGCAATCGCTCACTGAACAGCGTTCTGGACAACGGTTTTTATCGGGTAGAATCAATTTCTGTACCTTGATGCCGATGCGCGCGATCCCCTTTAAAGTGGTTTGCCTGCTGGGCATGAATGACAGCGAATACCCAAGATCCGTACCGGCAATGGGCTTTGACTTGATGGCTCAGCACTCGCGCAAAGGGGATAGGTCAAGGCGTGATGATGATCGGTATTTGTTTCTAGAGGCACTGCTCTCGGCGAGATCGATTCTCTATATCAGTTATGTTGGCCGCTCTCTGGCTGATAATAGCCGCAAAGTTCCCTCGGTATTGATCAGTGAGCTGTTCGAGTATCTACAGCAGGGCTATTATTTAGCAGACTCAGAAGATGATGCTGAGCAAAATTTAAGTATCATCGAGCGACAGAGCGCAATATTGATGGCGCATTTAACCACCGAACACCCACTGACGCCCTACCATCGTAGCTATTTTGAGTCCTCTGCAACCTTATTTAGTTACGCTCAACAGTGGCTGCCCATTGCCCAGGTAAAGCTAGAGAATAAGGCCCAAGACAGTTTTTCTCAAGCTCTGCCAGAAACCGTCATAGAAACCTTGGAGCTCACCCAGTTAAGTGCCTTTTTTAGGCAACCTATCCGCTATTATCTACAGCATAAATTGCAGGTGAATTTCCTCAGCGAAGACAGTGTTATTGAAGATGAAGAGCCTTTTGTGCTCAGCGCTTTAGATAATTACCGAGTGCGAGATCAATTGTTACAGCACGCATTATTAGAGCGAGATGTGGCTGGTTTTAGCGACTATCTCAGTGCCACAGGTCTGTTGCCGTTGGGTGTCGCTGGGGACAAAAACCTGCATAAAAATTTGCACGACGCCACTGAGTTGGCGCAGAAAGTGAAACCGCTGATCAGCGGGGTTAAACGACGCTTATCATTTACCTTGCCCATCGCCGGTATCGAGCTACAGGGCTGGATTGAGCCACTTTACGATGTGGGTGTGGTCAAGTATTCAGCGGGTAATAGCAGCGGTAGGAGTTATATCGGCTGCTGGGTAGAGCATCTAGCCGCCTGTGCCAACGGCGTCTATCAGCCCAGTTACTTTCGGGCGATTAATGAGCAGTTCCATTTTCGGGCAATCGAAACCGCAACAGCGCATGCCTACCTCAGTGATTTAATCGCTATTTATAAACAGGGCCTACGCAGCCCGTTAGCCTGGTTGCCCGATTTAGGCTGGAAACTGTTTAATGCAGATGACGCAGAGAAGGTCATGCAAAATTTACAGAGTAATTACAATAATTTTGATGATCCCTATATTCAGCGGGTCTATCCACGCTGGCAGGATCTAGAAAAAGGTCTGCAGGCAATTAACCCGGATATTTTCACCCCATTGAGTGAGCACTTAACTATCGATACTGAAGGGGAGGCGTCATGAGTGGTAGCCAAGAGATCGACAACATTGCTGGAGAAGGGCAACCGGCGGTGAAAATCCTCGATCCGATCACTATGCCACTGACCGGTCAAGCATTGATTGAAGCCAGTGCCGGTACCGGTAAAACTTATACCTTGGCAGCACTGTATTTGAGGTTGCTGCTCGGTCTTGGACGGGACTTTGCGCTTGAGGTCGATCAAATATTGGTGGTGACTTTTACCGAGGCCGCCACGGCAGAGCTGAGAGAGCGGATTAGAAAACGCATTCAAGAGGCGCGTATTGCCTTTGTGCTAGGCAGCAGCGAAGATCCTTTTATTCAGGCGCTGCTAGCCATGCATCAAGATCATGCCCGGGCAGTATTAGATCTAGAATTCGCCGCCTCGGAGATGGATCAAGCGGCTATTTTTACCATTCACGGCTTTTGCCAGCGCATTCTCAAACAGCACGCCTTTGAATCCGGCGCTAACTTTAACGCACAGTTGGTCACTGATGACAGTGGCATTATGCGCTTGGCACTGTTAGATTTCTGGCGCAGTATTCTCTATCAAGCACCGGTATTGCTGGCCCAGGAAATCCTCAGTGCCTATGCGACGCCGGATAAACTGTTTACTCCAATACGCGCTTATTTGGGACTGAGTGACTTGCAGCTAACCCCCGACTACAGTGAATTCGACTTAATCGCCCGCTGGGATGAATTTTCTGCGCTGCAGAAAAAACTGCGAGTCTCCCTACTGCAGGTGATACAAAGCGCTGCGCCCGAAGATGACCTACCGGCGCTAATTCAAAACTCCTCGGTGGATAAACGCAGTTACTCCAAACGTTATTTGCCGGTTTGGTATGCAAAACTACTGGCCTTTGCCGAGGGCGAAAAGGCACCGTTTAAAGAACTGTTGAAATTTTCCCAAGCGCAATTGATCGAAAAGTCGAAAACCGAGGATGTGCCACGCCATGCAGTATTTGAGCAAATTATGGTGTTTTGCGATCAACAGATTGATTTTAAAGCGGTAATTTTCTGTCGCGCCTTGATCGCAGTTCGGCGCAATATGCAGTTAGAAAAAGACAAATTTCAGTTATTGAGTTTCGATGATTTACTACATAAATTAGCCCGGGCACTTGAGGGTAACAATGGCGACAAACTGGCTGAGGCGATTCGCCAGCAATACCCATTTGCACTTATTGATGAGTTTCAAGATACTGATACGCTACAGTACGGTATTTTCTCGAAAGTATATAACGATGCAGAGGA
>JABSRA010000075.1 GCA_013215445.1 Oceanospirillaceae bacterium | reverse complement strand
ATTCACTTTGCATTCTTCCGCGGATTTGACCGCTTAGTTATCCACAGGGAACATCTGGGGACTTATTCGCTACTTCCATAAATAACTGATACGTTTAAGACAGAAAAATACATTTATCCCTCATGCATTTTTCGCCGCATAATTATAATCTTATTGTGCTATTTACGACAAGTGTTTATATTTTATTCATATTGATAAGTAGGAGACTGGAAAAGAAAGCTCAACTTTAAAAAATTTTCACGAGAGGATTTGCAACCGCTGACAGCTAGTGCCAGGCACTAAACGCTGTTGTTTAATAGGCTTTATCTCGCTTGGATTTTTAGTAGCTATAACTGATTGAGAGTGAACCGTACCGCTGCGGCTTGGCCTGACCTTTAAACTCTCGGGTCCTATGGACTTGTGAGTAGCTTAGATTCCAGTTCTTATAGACAACACTCATGCCAATGGTTACATCGGCAACAAAGTGCTTTTTATCCACACGGTGACTCTCACTAAAGCTATTACCATCGAGAAAAATATTGTGTGCTACCGCTCTTGCATCTGCAGCTAAAAAGACATGTGCTTGTAAAGGGCGATTTTTAGGGTCGCCAATACCTGGATTATTGCCCTCACCTCCAGGCCTCAGTGTGGACATGCCAAAATCGCTAGGTAACGACACTCCCACTCGCCACTCGCCACCTGCATTTAAATAAGTCGCTACATTGCCCAAACTCCCCCCCCAATGAGTAATAATATCAGTCTCTAGATTAGCCACACTATATTTATCAGCGGGTGTAAAACGGCGTTTTCGCTCAAAAATCAATTGTATACCAAGCTCATTATTCAGCTGGTTATCCCAGCCATGAAAACGCTCTATGTCACGTACATCGTGAATTAAATTTTGCGTTTCACGCGCCAGCGCAGCGGGTCCAACCACTCCTACGTTCAACTCAATACTGTGTAGTTTATCCTGTGTCCTCGCCTGATACCCTATACCTAAATATAACCAACCAGCATAAGGTCTATCCGATTTATCCAACTCTTGCTTAAACTTATCTTCTGGGGTGAACATCAACTGGCCAAGACTAAACACTATATTACGATGAACCTGAGCATCGACATCCAACGCTGGGTGTAAAGGCTCTAACCAAGTATTCAAATTATCAACCCAGGCATAAGTCGCCTGTTTATCATCTAAAAAGTCCTGCATATCTGGGCTCACCCAAGAAACGCGCATGCCATTGGTATAATTTAAATCCGTATCGGCAAATAAATCATTTTCAAAATGAACATTCAATGTCCAAGGATTTTCAGCCGCAAAGGCCGAGGCACTGATCAGCGCCAGTAACAGACAGATAGAGGATTTTAGTATGGTCATGTCTTTCTTTAGTAGATTGAAAAAATAGCAACTGAGTTTAGGAGCTCGTGCAGCAGCCCCGCACTTTGACTTTAAACGATAGAGTATAAAGACCGGCATTGTAAAACGAGTCTTTAGGCCTTACAAGCGGTAGTCGATATATTGCAAATTCTCTGCTTTGAATAATCTTAGTGTCACTAATCAGCAGCATTTTTAATCCAGATCTTTCATCTGACTAGATGATAGCGACGCCCGCTTTAATGCACCCAATACTCATCTACCCGCTTGATTGACAGCTATAAGCTTGTCTAACAAGAGGTGTGCGGGGAGACGAATTGTTGCATGCAATATTCGGGTTAAGTACAATACCACTTTTTAAATGCAAATTAGGTTCGTATTAAATGTCAGATAAGCGCTCAACAAAAACCTATAATACTATGCCTACTGACAGCAATTTTACCCTCGAATACCCTATTTTCGAAGCCCTACTCAACACCTCTGAGACCACCGTTTGCCAGTATCTGCAGCACCATTTGCCTGAATGCTCATCCATAGATGAGTGGCTAAACGAGCGGGAGGTACTCATTGATGGTGTGAAGGCAGATGGCAACACCTTGTTACAGGCAGGCCAAACTCTCTCTATCCTGCTATCAGCTCACTTTGAGCAACAGGTGAACAAGCAGTGGTATATCATTTGGCAAAATCCCGAAATACTCGCGCTGTTCAAACCCGCGCCACTAGCGGTTAGTCGTACCACCCGTAACTTACACGACACTTTAGTGGGATTAGTCAGAAGACAAACTCCCTATTGCAAAGCCCAGTTATTACACCGTTTAGACATAGAGACCTCCGGTTTGATCTTATTGGCAAAAGATCAGCCCAGTGACGTTAAATGGAAAAAAAACTTATCGACGCTAATCGAAAAGAAAATTTACCACGCTATTGTTAAAGGGGTACCGCAGTGGCAAGAATACCTGTGTGAAAACCAACTCGCTGAGCGCACTGACAGTGCTATTCGCTGCAAAATGTATGTGGTGGATGAAACCGCTGCAAGCTCAGACTACCGAAAACCAAAACAGTGCAAAAGTATCTTCAAACTTTTAAAATCCCAGGGGCAATACTCGCTGATAGAGTGCCAAATATTTACTGGCCGCAAACATCAGATACGCGCTCAACTCGCCGCGCTAGGTCTACCTATTGTCGGCGATAAAATATATTCAGAAGAAGGCAAATACTTTCTAAAGCGCCTAGCATTAGAAAATGGGCTCAGTGCAGAAGATTATCGACAGTTGGGCGCTAAGAATCATTTATTGCGGGCAGTAGAGTTACATTTACGCCTCGCAGATGATCAGCCCCTAACCAAGCTTTACAGTCCCAGTTTTGCTCAGGACTTACACGCCGAGCTTTACCCGGCGAGTGATGAATAACGGACCAGCTAGCTCGAATTTTGCAGCCAGTCGCCGATGCTCTAACTGGCCGCTGGTATTGACAAATTTTTCTCTCTCAATCAGCCGGATTTACTAGGTCGGTGTTGCATCGAAAAGCGCTGCCATCATCACAGCATTGCATGCACATCCGCGCTAGAGATTATCGACTGCGCTGCTTCTTCGATCCTGCTGGCTTCTTCCGCGTAAGCTTGGTCAATTTTGACCTAGTCTTAGTCGGCGCTTTTTTGCTTTTAAGCGCCGTCTGTTTTTTAGGCTTAGCACCGGTAGCACTGGCCGTTTGCTGTTTTTTGTGGCGGTGGTTAGGCGCGCCACCCTTCTTTGCAATAGCCGCATTTAAGGATTTAGACTTTGCATTAGATTTTTGAGATTTTGTATTAGCCGCTACCGAGTTCGAGGCTTGTGTCAGCTCTAGAATCGTCGACATTTCTCTCTCTGTTAGATCTCGCCAGTCACCTACACTTAGCCCCTTCACACTCACATTCATGATCCGGGTGCGCTCTAACTGCTTAACCTGAAAACCAAAGTGTTCACACATTCGTCTTATCTGACGATTAAGCCCCTGCACTAAAGTGATTTTAAACGAATATTGTGATTCTTTGGCGACCTTACATTTTTTAGTCACCACCCCTAAAATAGGTACTCCACTACTCATGCCTTGGATAAAAGGCTCAGTAATAGGTTTGTTAACAGTGACTATATATTCTTTCTCGTGGTTGTTACCTGCCCGTAAAATCTTATTGACCAAATCACCATTATTGGTCAAAAATATCAGCCCTTGAGAATCTTTATCTAACCGCCCTATTGGGAATATCCTCGAGCTGTGACCAACATAATCAACGATGTTATTGCGCTCATTTTCCTCAGTCGTACTGACCACCCCTACCGGCTTATTCAGGGCAATTAGCACTAATAGCTCCTGCTCTAGTGGCTCAATTATCTGCCCATTGACCACTACCTTACTGCCGGGAGTGACTTGATCACCCACTTGCGCACGTCTGCCATTGATAAACACATTGCCCTGCTCAATAAAGCGATCCGCCTCTCTACGCGAACACAAACCACTCTGGCTAATATATTTATTGAGACGGGAGGTAAATAACTCGGACATATGGAAAAGATACTCAACTGAAAAAAGGGAACGACAAGGAATACTCTAAAGGCGGAATTTTACCTTAATCCGTTAATTATTGCTGATTTTTGTGCCCAATAATCCAGTCAAAATAGCTTTGGTTTGTAAATAAATGTTGTTAGTATGCCAGCCATTATTTAATTCTTTGGAGTAACAGCAATGCAATTTAACGGTAGCGACCGCTATATAGCGACAAATGATCTACAGATAGCCGTTAATGCCGCTATCACCCTACAGAGACCCCTACTGATTAAAGGCGAGCCGGGCACCGGCAAGACTATGTTGGCGGAAGAAGTCGCCAGCGCCCTGGGCAAACCCCTGTTGCGCTGGCACATAAAATCCACCACTAAGGCGCAACAAGGACTGTACGAATACGACGCTGTATCGCGCCTGCGCGACTCACAACTAGGCGATGAGCGGGTCCATGATATTGGTAATTACATCAAAAAAGGCCTGCTATGGCAGGCTTTCACTGCCGATCAGCAAGTCGTTTTACTCATTGATGAGATAGACAAAGCCGACATAGAATTCCCCAACGATTTACTGGTAGAGCTAGACCAAATGGAGTTCAGTGTTTACGAGACGGGTGAGCGTATTAAAGCGGTCCACCGCCCTATCATCATTATCACTTCGAACAATGAGAAAGAGCTGCCCGATGCGTTTTTACGCCGCTGCTTTTTCCACTATATTCAATTTCCAGATCGCGACACCATGAATCAAATTGTCGAGGTCCACTATCCAAATTTGCAAAGCCAGTTAGTCAAAGAAGCTCTCGATATTTTCTTTGATCTACGCCGTGTCGAAGGTTTGAAGAAAAAGCCTACCACCTCTGAATTGATCGATTGGCTGAAGCTATTAATGGCCGATAATATATCCTTAGAAACACTGCGTAGTACAGATCAAAGCAGCGCTATACCGCCGCTACATGGGGCATTAGTGAAAAATGAGCAAGATGTACAGTTGCTGCAACGCCTAGCATTCATGTTTCGCCGCAGTGGACGATAGGCGATGCTAATTGATTTTTTCACCACCTTGCGCAAAGCGGAAATCCCAGTCTCTATCAACGAGCTACTGACACTGCTAAGCGCACTGCAACAAAAAGTGGTCTTTGCCGATCTCGACGCCTTTTATGTTCTCGCCAGGGTCTGTCTGGTTAAAGATGAAAAGTATTTCGATCGTTTTGACCAAGCTTTTGCCTACTATTTTAAAGGGGTAGAAAACCTGGCGTTATTTCCAAGCTCTGACATTCCAGATGATTGGTTAAAAGCCGAGTTTATCAAGCAACTCAGTGATGCTGATAAGGCCCAGATTGAGGCACTCGGAGGTATCGATAAGCTCATGGAGAAACTTGCCGAGCGTCTCAAAGAGCAACAAAAACGTCATGCGGGAGGAAACAAGTGGATAGGTACCGGTGGCACTTCTCCTTTTGGTCACAGTGGCTATAATCCAGAAGGCATCAGAATTGGCGGAAAAAGTGTCCACAAACGTGCCGTTAAAGTCTGGGAGCGGCGCCAGTTTAAAAATTTAGATGATCAGCAACAAATTGGCACCCGCAATCTTAAAATGGCACTGCGTAAGCTTCGACAATTTGCCCGCAGTGGTTCAGCCGATGAATTAGATTTAGAGGACACCATTCGCTGTACCGCAGAGAACGCGGGACTATTAGACATAAAAATGATTCCAGAGCGACACAATGCCACCAAGGTGTTGTTATTTTTAGATATCGGTGGATCGATGGATCCTTATATTCATTTATGCGAGCAACTTTTTTCGGCGGCGCGCAGTGAGTTTAAACACTTAGAATATTTTTATTTTCACAATTGTGTCTATGAAAAATTATGGCGCGATAACCAGCGACGCTTTAGCGATACACTCTCTACCTTAGAGATAATCAACAGTTATGGCAGCGATTACAAAGTAATATTTATCGGCGATGCCGCCATGTCACCCTATGAGTTACTCAGCCCCTATGGCAGTGTCGAGCACATGAATGAGGAGGCTGGAGAAGTTTGGTTAGCGCGAATTTTAAACACTTGGTCAAAAGTGGTCTGGTTAAATCCAACCCCTGCTGAGCACTGGCAGTACACTCATACCACCCAGGTAATTCAACAACAGCTGCAAGGTCACATGTATCCACTAACGTTAGAGGGGATGGGCAAGGCCATTAATTACCTCTCTAAGTAGCCCCCTGTTCTTGGACATCGTCAGTCCAAGACTCATAGAAAAGACTATCTTGTAGCACTGTGCTCAGCTGTTGGGCAAGCATCGGTTGATAGAAAAAATTTCCCTGAATGTAATTACACTGATAACCCAACAAATAATCAAGCTGATTGCTATTTTCAACGCCTTCAGCCACGACGTAAAGGTTTAGAGAATGGGCTAACCTAATGATAGATTCAGTGATTGTTCTGCGGTCTTTGCTATTATCCAAATCGGCAATAAAACTACGATCCAACTTAATAGAATCGACCGATAATAATTGCAAGTAACTTAAACTTGAATAGCCAGTACCGAAGTCATCTAGACTCACCACCAAGCCCAACCGATGCAGTTTATCGATAACAATACGGGCTAAACTTATGTTATCTAATACCACACCCTCGGTTATTTCTATGCATAAATGCTCCGCCGCACCTGGGCACTTATCTAGGTTTTCAGTTAATACCCGTAAAAAGTTAGGTGATAAAAAATGCGCGGCAGATATATTAATCGACAACCTATCCAGGGCGCCACTGTGCATAAATTTGGGCATATCGGCAATCACCATTTCAATGATCAAGTCGCCTAATTCTACGATCAAGCCAGACTCTTCGGCGATAGGGATAAAATCAGCGGGAGACATCTTGCCCAGTGTTGCATGATCCCAGCGCACCAATGACTCAACCATATTGTGCGAACCGTTACGCAGGTCGACAAAAGGCTGGTACATCATATAAAATTCGTGATTTTTTATTGCTGTATATATATCCCGACCAATACGCACTCTAGATGCCCGCTGCTTAATCAATTCAGGCTCGCACACATAAAATTGACTGCCCTTAGCTTTTTTCTTTTTCGCTTGATACATCGCCAAATCGGCATTGCTTAATAATTCACCCCTCTTTCTGCCATGTTCTGGGTAGAGGGCTGCACCAATACTTATCTTGGCCTGCAAGGTATTAGATTCATATTTAATCGGTGTCTCTAAAGCCTTCAAGATTTTTTCACAGCTAGCTTGTAAGTGTTGTTTATCGACGACATTATTTAACACAATGGCAAATTCATCACCGCCTAACCGGGAGACTAAATCTCGAGAACAGAGGCTTTTTTTAAGGGTGCTAGCGACATATTGCAGCAGTTTGTCGCCAGCGGCGTGACCCAAAGTATCGTTAATTAACTTGAAGTCATTGAGATCAATCAACAATACCGCCAAGGGGATGTTACGAAGATGCGACTGGCTGATTAACTCGTCTAACTGTTGGTTAAACAACACCCTATTGGGAATTTCAGTCAAGTGATCGAAGTGCGCCATACGCTGAATGGTGATGGCGCTTTCCACCCGCTCATCAATATCACTAAAGGATCCGGCGATACGGCTAAATACCCCCTGAGAATCCCACTCAGCTTGTCCGGCAATCCAAAACCATTTGTAACAACCACTGACCGTTAGCACCCGGCATTCAACATCCAATATTTGTTGATACTTAATGTGCTGAATAACTTTCGACTTTAGCATGCGTAAATCATCTGGATGAACAAATGAGAAGTCATCAAAATATTTGGTTAACTGCGCCTTGTCAAAGCCTAATAGCAGCATCAGTCGGTCTGAGAAATACCAGGAGTTATCGGTGATGTTTTTCTCCCAGATACCTGCCGTAGAGGCTAACATCGCCAGCCTAAACCTATCATTGACTCTTTTATTGATCGCAGAGTGATGCTCCGCTTTCTGCTTAGCTATTTCTAACTCGCGGGTCCGCTCTTGCACACGTTTATCCAACTCTTGATTACTCTCTATCAAGGCTAAATTTGTGTAGTACAGCTCTAAACTCTTTTGATTTAAAATCTTTTCAGCTTGCTTTCTCGACTTTATTTCACGGGCGACACGGCGCTCAAGCATGACGATTGTGCTGTAATTTTCACCCATGAATTAAGGCTTTTTGTTGCCGCACAATATCAAAGGTAACATTCATTTCTGAACTATCGGCAGAGAGTAGCCTAGTGATGATAAATTTTTCATTAAAATATTGGCCACAGCCTAACAGCAAACCCTCGGCAAAGCTGGCAAACGGCCGAGTAGAGCGATAGTGCAAATGCACATGATTATCACTGATCTGATCATACTTAAAATGCGGCAATTGCGCGCGGGGATAAAGTTTGCCAACTTCAACATGGATATAACTATCAATTTTACTCAATAATTCAAAAGAATCGCTGATACCGCCTAATATTTGTGGATGTGAGAGAATGAGTTTAATAAATATCGCCTCACCAAAATCACGCACTAATTCATTGATTGGGATATGCACCAACTCACTTAGGTTTTTCACTAAAATCAACAATTCAATATGATTGTATGTCCCTATAGCGGTGTAACTGCCCCCGGAATGCAATTTTGAATTGCTTAACAATTGATCGACTATCTCATAACCATATTTAGTTTCTACAAGTTCTAAAAGCTCTGTGAATATCTGGCCCATCATGCCAAGTTCCCCCCGCTAACATCTCATTAAAGCATAGCAGAGCTGGAGAAAAACCCCGCAAATTGACCGACAAAAAATTTAAGGTGGTGGCTTATTTGAATGGTCGATAGCTACTTTTTCGTTAGCATTGGCCAGGCTAAAAATTATTTAAACAAAACAGTATAAATAGCGGCTATAAGCTCTATTTTCCACCCTGTTCGCTGTTGCCTCTCGGGTCATATTAAATGCTGACTTAATGCAACGGTGGCTCATTCCTGTGGGGATCTGAATAATTTTATACTAACAGGCTCAAATAATTAGATCATACTAAAATCAGCAATACTCAGTTCACGCTGACCTTAGAGCCACACAGCATAATTAATCACGACAGAGAATGAAGGAAAATGATAGCTAGATAGCTCGATCAGCTGGAGAGACATTCACCAAGTTCGAAGAGGAACAAGTCAGCTATATAGTTAAACCACTGACTGACTCAATAATGCTATTGGCTTAACCCATATTATCGAGGCAGAATGGGGTATGGACAATAGGTCGACAATTGCTTCACTTCAGTGCTTTAATATTTTAACTTTTCGTCATTAGCTGCTCAGCGTAAGTAGTCAGTAATCACTAGACGAAAAAAAAGGCTTACTCGTAAGAGTATGCCTTTTTTTTACTGTCATTATTTACCGATAGGTAATTAATAGCAGAATTTATGACCCACTATAATTAGTGGGTGATAGCGATCGATTAGATAGCTACGATGTTCTCAGCTTGAGGACCTTTCTGGCCTTGAGTTACAACGAACTCAACGCGCTGGCCTTCAGCTAAAGTTTTGAAACCGTCACCAGCGATAGCGCTGAAGTGAGCGAAAACATCTGGACCAGACTCTTGCTCAATAAAACCGAAACCTTTAGTTTCGTTGAACCATTTAACTGTACCAGTAGTTGTATTAGACATAATATTATCCTGTAATATATAAAATAAGTGCGCCCATAATAGGCATTAAGGTTGTACTGACTGAAATTTTGTAACACTTGGAAACTACAGGACGATAAATAACGTAATGGAGATTTCAAACATGAGACTTTCTTTCGAGCTGCGTGCACTATATAGCAGCCATTAAGCAGGGTCAAATTGTTTGTCTATTTTTTTATAGATACTTCGACTTATTTTTAATTTGAAATTTATAACTTCAACAGAATACTTCCATGGTCTAAACAAGGAGTTTCATCCCTGGTTAGAACCCACTGTTGTTAAAAGGCGTTTTATGCAACCTCTTTAACAACGCTTACCAAATATTGCTTTCAATAATGAGCACCAGCTATTGGATGCAATATTCGGGCTATAGTGCTTAAATTTTAAAACGTACCACTAATTGCTTCAATTGGGTCGACGTTTTGTCCAAGTTTTCACTGGCGGTGACATTATCTTGTGCTGTCGAGCTGGTTAACTGAGTATATTGACTTATTTCCCGCAGTTTTTTGGATATATCCTCGACACTACTAATTCTAGAAAAAGTTGACGTTTCAATTTCACGATTGACCACTGATATTTCGCCAACACTCTTCGCTGTTGTGTCTAGTGCATCATAGACCTGTTGGGTTGCCGTCACATTTTCTTCAACTTTCAACATGCCCTGCGCCATGGTACTGGCACCCTGCTCTGCATTGAACTGTAATTTTTCTATCAGCTGCTGAATTTCTACGGTGGCTGCGCTGGTATTTTGTGCCAATTGTCTCACTTCATCGGCGACTACTGCAAAGCCCCTGCCGTGATCTCCAGCTCTAGCTGCTTCTATGGCGGCATTTAGAGCGAGTAGATTAGTTTGTTCGGCAACACCTCTTATCACGTTTAATATTTTACCAATATCATCGCTATCATTTTTCAACAGCAGCATCGATTCTTCAGCTAAACGCATCGTCTCAGATAATTGGGAGATTTTATCCACTGACTCATTGATACTCGTCATACTCAATTTCACTGCATTTTCAGCACTGACCGCATTTTCTACCGCTACTGAGGTATTTTCAGCCACGGATTTAAACATTTCAGTCAATTGCTCCGCCTCATCAACAATTTCATCCGTTATCTGTTCCTGGTGACTGAGAGACTCCTGAGTTTTTAACGATGCATTGTTCATGGAGCTGGCACTAAGGGCGATCTCTTCACCGGCGCTCTTCATATCGCGGACATTTTGATTAAGACCCACGACCAGTGAATTGACATCGTTGATCAGCAGCTTTAATTCTCCCACTGCCCCTTTGTCAGTGATATTAGTGGTTAAATCGTTGTTGGTGATCCGCTTTACTCCGGCGACAAAACGGCTCAGAGGTTTGATAATACAGCGACGCAATACCACAATAATCATCCCACTTAATAACAGCGCGATAACGCAGATACCGAGAATCATCAAGGGAATAACTTTTGCGTTCTGCTTGGCGCTTTCTGCACGCGTTTCTACCTCTGCGAGTTTACCTGACTGATCACCCGACACTTTGGCTTGCATAGCTTCAATTGATTGAGAAATATTTTCCGCCACCTTGGGAATCACACTCAATGATTTACCGAGTTCTTTGAGACTCTCAGACAGCAAACTGGCTAACTTTTGATTGGATTGGTTGGCATTATTGATCAGTGCTATCGATTCATCTAATATTTGGTTACCTTTTTGACTGGCTTTTTTCTGCTGATCAATCTGTGATTTTGCCGTACTGGTGAATTTCAGTGCTTCATCAATACCCTGTTTGGCCAGATTGTTTGCCTGATTGGCGATCTTAGTAGAAAGCGCAACAATGGCGTCTCCCTCGTTGATTAATTTACGACTGGCGAACAATCTGAGCATGGGGTTTTGCTGTTTTGCGAACTTTTTTAGCTGCTCTCCAAAGGGATTAAGTTTTCCTTTAAAAACCTCTAGTTCCTTACTCATAGACTGACTTATTTTTACTTTATTACCGAGTTTAGCGATAATGTCCAGCTGGCTAAAAATGGCTTTAATATTAATTTCCGCCTTACCTAAACCTTTGGTTTCTGAATTAATAAGCTGAAAAGTATTGATCAGTAACTGCATGCTCTGCCGATCAGTTTGCTGTGCTGCATCTATTAAATCTTGCAGTGGGCCGCTAATTAGCAGTAGATTCTCTTCAATTTTACCGGTAGCACTGTTAATAATAACCAGGCCCTGGTTATTTTGTTGTACCAAATTTGCGAATTTATCGAGGGCAATATCAATATCTATACTGGCCTGTTGATTATCTTGTAACTTAACTTCTAAATTACTAAGTTTCACAAAGGCCTTTTCAGCCTCGGATAACTCTGCAACTTGACCGGTTAAACTTTTTAGGGTGCCTATCGCCTGATTCACTGCAGATTGCACCGTTTTAATTTCTGTGCGCATAAAGCCTAAATCTTCACTGAGGCGAGAAGTACCAATATAGGCGATAGCACCGATTAAGAATGAGAGGATAGTGACACAATAGACGGCACTTTGGATATAAAAACCAATTGACCGTCCCGCTGGCGAAGTGACTGAATTTATTGGCATAATCAGGTACCTTATTTTTATTTGATTAGATCTATTAATCTCAGATTGACTTAAATATATCAACCAATACAGTTATTTGCAGCAACTTTTATACCTATCAAACACTTTAGTGATTTTTATTAGCTAGGCAAATCAGCATAACCTTGCATCGGAAGGTAAGACCAAAAGTCGCGGAACAACCGCATCAGCACACTTCTGCCATAAAAGTGTATCAGCGTAAACAAACAGCTTAATGCCCTATTTTGGCACGCAATAAACATGCCCTCTGGGTGGTTTTATTGAGCTCTGTTCAGTCCTATGCAGGCCTTTTCAATGCTGTCTCTAACGGCCATTGACTGGTAACTGCCGACATATAAGGTTACTTTTTAGCAAAACCTCACCTCCTTGCAATTTTTTACCGCGGTTTTCCGATAATTCCCTCCCTCAATTGAAGCTCCTATTCCACAAGATCTATCAATAACAATCGCTGTGGATGAGTTTAAGGAAACCATAAAAGCGAATTTTACCAAGAACTTAACAGATACTGTTGTTTTTTGGGAAGACAAGGGGGAGAAGGTATAGAAGCGAGCCACAAAAGTGTTAAATACAAAACTGATAACCGACTCAGCCCGCCATTAACGGACGTGAGCGGCATTACAAAGAGGTGCTAGTTATTTTTGATACCCTTGAATGATACTAGAGAAATCTAAGCTACCGTTGCCCTTTTCCCCATGAGTTTTGTATAAGTCACGGGCTGTTGTGCCCATAGGAGTCGCTGAATTGCTCTGTTCGCTCAGTGCCATCGCCAAACCTAAGTCTTTAGACATTAGATCCACTTGAAAACCACCTTGGTAACCATTCGATGCCGGTGCATTAGGCATCACGCCAGGATAGGGGTTATATACTTCTAAAGCCCAATTACCACCTGAACTTAAGCGCATAATTTCTGAGAGCACTTTAGGGTCTAAGCCGTTGTCGACACCCATATTCAGCGCTTCACTGGTCCCAGTCATTAAAATAGCTAGCAACATATTATTACAGGCCTTGGCTATTTGCCCACTGCCTTGCACACCCGCATGAAAGATATTTTTACCCATCACCTCCAGGATTGGCTTAGCTTGGCTAAACTGCTGATCGCTGGCACCCACCATAAATGATAACGTGCCGGCAACGGCACCACCCACTCCGCCAGAGACTGGCGCATCCATAAAACTAATGCCGCGTCCAGCAGCAATACCGCCAACTCTTTTGGCGGTTTGCGCATCGATAGTAGATGAATCAATCACCAGCGTCCCCTCTGCCAAGTGATCAAATAGTGGCTGATCTCCTGTCAGGTACAAGCTTTCAACATGTTTGCCAGCGGGTAACATACTGATCACATACTCTGCCCCTTTCACCGCTTCTACCGCAGTGCTCGCGGCACTGGCACCCGCGCTGACTAATGTGGCAATTGCCGTGTCAGACAAATCAAACACTGTCACAGCGTGTCCCGCTTTTACCAAGTTGATCGCCATCGGGCCACCCATATTACCTAAACCGATAAATCCTATCTTCGCCATGTTATATGCCCCGTCACCTTAATATTGTTAGTAGAGACCTCTACCTATTATCCTTAGCGTATGTTTCGATAAAGGTCCTTTGATAGTTTTACACTTTTACCATTACATATCGGCAATTGGACTCAATGGCCAATAATCTGTGAATAATTGGTCAAGAAATTCAGCTTCAACCTGTGCAACTGTTGTAAAGCGCCAATTAGGCTGCCCATCTTTGTCAACCAGCAGCGCCCTAACGCCCTCTGCAAGTTCCCCTTTAACACAGCACTGTACTGACAATGATAATTCTGCGATAAAAACTTCTTTCAGAGAGAGGTATTTACTGTTGTGCAGTTGACGATAAATAATCGCGATCGACAGAGGGCTACCGTGGCTAACTGCTCGCTGCGCCTTGTTAACCCAATTATCGTCCGTCTTTACCTTGAGTAACGCCTCGACAAATTCACCGGCGCTGTCAACATCACAAAGCGTTTGAATCAGATCGTAGTGCTCTCTGACGAGTGATATTTGTTGCAGTGCAGCACTCTGGCTTTCCAAGCTTCTTAATATATTTGCGACACAAGTGTCGGCACTACTCGGATCGCTCCAGTTAGCGGCCAATAGCTGTGCGAGTAATTCAGGACGCTGACTATTGTCTAATTGACGCTTAGCAATGCCAATAAATTTAGCGTCTGCACCATTAATCCGCTGTCCGGTCATGCCTAAAAACAAACCGGTGCGACCTGGGCAACGGTTTAAAAACCAACTGGCGCCAACATCGGGATAGAGACCTATCGTCACTTCGGGCATCGCTATCATGGTGGTCTCGGTCACTACTGAGTGCCGACAACCTGCTAACAAGCCTAATCCGCCGCCCATCACAATACCCGCACCCCAGCCGATAATAGGTTTAGGGTAAGTGTGGATAGTATAGTCTAAGCGGTATTCAGCACTAAAATATTCGGTGGCGAATGCGCCACCAGTGGTCTTTTGGAGTGCATGGTACAAGCTCACCACATCTCCACCGGCACAAAAGGCCTTCTCACCGCTGCCATCGAGAATGATGGCGACCACCGAGTCATCGTCGCGGTAGCGATCTAAGGCGGGCTGAATCAAGCGAATCATCTCCAGCGATAGCGCATTTAACGAGCGCTCGGCATTTAGGGTGATTTCGACTACTTTTTTACCTTCTAACGCTGGGTGTTCAGTAAATAATACACAGCTCATAAGCGACTCCTGCATTTAGTTATTTTTCCACTGTGGGGCGCGTTTTTCGAGGAAAGCATTGACACCCTCGCGCTGATCTTGGGTGTGGAACAGATCGACAAATAATTCCCGCTCAATCATGTAGCCCTGCTCCCAACTGCGACTGCGGTTAGATTGAATCAAGGTTTTACAGGCGCTGACGGCCTTGGGGCTCTGTTGTGCCACTTGTTGCGCCAGCGCTAAAGCACGCTTGAAACTGTTGCCATTTTCAACCACTTCTTCGACTAAACCGATGCGCAGTGCCGTTGGGGCATCGACGCGCTCTCCACAGAGGATAATTTTTTTCGCCCAGCCCTCACCCACCAACATGGTCAAATTCTGGGTGCCACCCGCACAGGGTAACAAGCCCACTTTTGCCTCGGGTAGCGCCATGATCGCCTTCTCTTCTGCGATGCGAATATCACAGGCGAGCGCGACTTCTAAACCGCCTCCCATCGCCCAGCCATTTACCGCTGCGATTGAGACACCGCGAAATTGTGATAATACATGAAACGCTTCGCCAAAATATTTGGCCATATCACGGGCGATCGCCAGGTCGCCATCGGCAAATATTTTCAAGTCTGCACCCGCTGAGAAAAACTTTTCATTGGATGATTTAAGTACCAAGCTATAAACCGACAAATCTAGGTTTAAATCAGTCACTATCTTAATCAGCCCAATTAAACTTTCTTTCGTCCAGGTATTAGCCGGGGCATTATTCAAGGTAATAATGGCAACATTGCCCTGCTTTTCAACCAGTAAGGTCGCTGGGTAATCATTCATCCTGACTTCCTCTATAGTATCTGCTGAGTTTCTTCGAGTAAAATGCGTCGGGCTATAATCACATTCATGATTTCGTTAGTCCCCTCTAAAATCCTGTGTACGCGTGAGTCGCGTACATAACGCTCTAGGGGATACTCTTTCATATAGCCATTGCCGCCAAAAATCTGCAGCGCCTCGTCGCAAATTTGGTAACAGACATCGGTGGCGAAACGCTTGGCCATCGCACAGTAGGTACTGCGATCTGGATGTTGGCTGTCAATTTTCGCCGCGGCCATGCGCACCATTTGTCGAGCGGCCACCAATTGCGTATTCATGTCAGCCACTTTAAACTGTAGTGCCTGAAAACTAGCCAGCTCTCGGCCAAATTGTTGGCGTTCATGGAGGTATCTTAAAGCGTGATTAAGCGCTGCCTGGGCAGTACCCACTGAACAAGTGGCGATATTGACCCGACCACCGTCCAACCCCTGCATGGCGATTTTAAAACCATCGCCCTCGTTGCCTAACAGCGCAGCGACAGGTATTTTTACATCTTCAAAGGTAATAGTGCGGGTCGGTTGACAATTCCAGCCCATTTTTTGCTCCTTGCGGCCAAAGCTAATTCCCGCAGTATCAGAGTCGACAGCAAAGGCTGAGATACCTTTGGCGCCATCCCCTGAGGTTCTGGCCATCACCAATAATAAGTCAGTTGCCCCCGCCCCAGAGATAAACACTTTCGAGCCATTGAGCAGATAAAAATCACCCTCGCGGCGAGCGGTAGCCTTCAACGAAGCGGCATCGGATCCAGCATTGGCCTCGGTGAGGCAGTATGAACCCAATTTTTCGCCGCTGCTCAGGGCCTCACACCACTGCTGCTTAATACTAGCGGTGGCGAACGAGCTGAGCATCCAACTCACCATATTATGGATGGTTAAGTAAGCGGTGGTGGCGGTGCAACCGGTCGCCAATTGCTCAAAGACAATACTGGCATCTAATCGAGACAAGCCTAAACCCCCATCCTCTTCTGCTGTGTAGAGCCCACACAAACCCATTTCTCCGGCGCGCTTTAGCACTTCGATGGGGAAGTATTGATCTTGGTCCCAAGCCGCGGCATGGGGCATTAGTTCTTTTTCAGCAAAGGTTTTTGCCATCTCGCTAAAGGCGAGTTGATCATCATTGAGTTCAAAATCCATAACCGCTTCCACCTTATTTTTGTCTGCTTGCGTAGCTTTGTTTTAACACGACTCAGTTGTGAGCTGTTTAACCCGGATATTTCATGCGCTGCCTTGAAGATAGCACCGCTAGTTGTTTATACAGGCTTTTTTTCGATATAACACCGCTCTGCTGTGAGGGGTTGTTTGAGAAATAAAAATCTGTACTAACAAGCAGCCAGTGATAACACCAGCTATTGGATGCAATATTCGGCTTAGTACTTGGCGACCGAAAACCGGCCGCCGGCTCTCTGCTTACTTCATGTCGATGGTGGTATTGACCCCAGTATCGATATCTTCATCAAACCAGCGCGCCGTCACCGTTTTAGTCTCAGTATAAAATCTTACCGCCTGCTTACCGTATGCGTGTTGATCCCCATAAAAAGACTTTCTCCAACCAGTGAAAGAGAACATCGGCAAAGGCACGGGGACCGGTACGTTAATGCCAACTATTCCGACTTTAATTTCGTGCTGGTATTTACGTGCTGCCGCGCCAGAGGCGGTAAAGATTGAGGTGCCATTACCGTACGGGTTTTCATTAATCAACGCAATCGCATCTTCCAATGTCGCTACTTCTAAGGTAATCAAAACAGGACCGAAGATCTCCTCCTGGTAGATAGACATATCAGTGGTCACATCGGTGAACATAGTAGGTCCAATAAAATTACCTTTTTCCAGACCTTTCACCACCACATCAGAGCCATCCAGAATACAGTTAGCACCTGCGGCTTTACCCTCTTCAATGAATTTTAACACCCGCGCTTTAGCTGCTGGGTTAATTTGTGGCCCGTAGCCTGCCTCTGCATCATCCCAGGCTCCGGGGCGTACTTTAGCTAACGCCGCTTTAATCTCGGGAATCAATTCTTTAGAGCTGCCGACAAAAACAGCCACCGAAATAGCCATGCAACGCTGGCCGGCTGCGCCTACCGATGCGCCGACAATATTATTGATCACTTGCTTGCGGGCGGCATCTGGCATGATTACCATATGATTTTTTGCCCCAGCGAATGCTTGCACCCGCTTCATGTGATCGGTACCGGTGCGATAAATATATTCACCTACCGCTACCGAGCCGACAAAGGAAATCGCCGGCAAGTCAGGGTGCACCAGTAACTGCTGCACCACTTCTTTGCCTCCATGCAGCACTTGTAAGATACCCTTGGGCGCGCCAGCTTCAATGAAGAGCTCTGCTAAGCGGTTAGGGGTCATAGGGTTTTGCTCTGAAGGTTTCAGGATGAAGGCATTACCGCAGGCAATCGCAATGGGGAACATCCACAGTGGGATCATCGCCGGGAAATTAAACGGAGTCACCCCGACACACACACCCAATGGCTGGGTAAAACTGTAGCAATCGATCTTGCGCGCCACATTTTCTAGGGTTTCACCCATGGTGAGAGAGGCGACGTTAGCCGCGTGCTCTACCACTTCAATTCCGCGCCAAACATCGCCCATGGCATCGGGGAAAGTTTTACCTGACTCCTTCGATAAAATAGTGGCGATTTCCTCTTGGTGCTCTTTTAGCAGTGCCTGATAAGCCAACATCACTCTCGCTCTGTCACCTACTGGACGTTCTTTCCAGAGTTCGAAGGCATCTTTAGCCGTTTCAATCGCCAAATTTATCTCTTCATCGGTGGCACAGGGAACGTGTGCAATCACCTCTTGGGTAGCAGGGTTGGTAACATCAATTAACTGGGTGCTTTTACTGGTGATGAATTCACCATTGATCAATAGTGGGACTTGCTGAATCATATCTATATCCTAGGTATGGCAGTCACTCTGCCAGTAAAGTTATATTATCAGCCTTGATTTAAGCACAATAAAGACTCGCTAAGGATTGATAATCTTGTGCTATTGATGGATTATATTGCGACAGTCATTATTCTTTAGAATAGGTTATATCATGAGTCAACCGTCTAACTGGCCCCTACCCACTGGCAGCTTACGACTGGTAGTTCCAAGAACTATCACCCAAAATCTAGCGAACAACCCGCTCAGCAAAGCCCTCTACCCCAAGGCCTCAGGTTTCTATAAACACGCCGTAAAACATACTATGTTGCGCAGAATACACGACGATAACTTATTGATTTACTGTATTCAAGGCGCTGGCGAATTTCGCGTAGACAAGCGCCTTCACCAAATCACCGCCGGAGATTTATTACTCTTACCCAGCGGGGTGCCCCACAGTTACAGATCCAGTGATGATCAGCCATGGAGTATCTATTGGGTACACTTTAGCGGCGCTGATAGCACTACCTTTATCGATTATCTTAGAGGTGATAACGACAGTTTTATCATTCCTGTGGGGGTTAATTCACGCTTAATTACCAACTTTGAATATCTATTAGAAAGCTTACAATCCAGCATCAATGTCAGCGCCTTTATTCACGCGGCCAATATGTTGCGCCAAATATTCACTTATATTCCCCAATTGCGACCACTGGCTAAGGCCCAGTTGATAGCCCATCAATTTGACTTAGAGCGAGTTCATGCACTGATGCAGTCCAACTTGCACCAGCAATTAGATCTGCAGGCATTGGCAGAGACGGTTAATTTATCAAAATTTCATTTTATTAAAAAGTACAAGGCACTGACCAATACCACCCCGATTAATTATTTTATCCACCTCAAGATTGAACGGGCCTGTCATCTGCTGGACATATCCACGCAACCGATCAAGGAAATCAGTTACCATTTAGGTTATGTGGATACTTATTATTTTTCGCGAATTTTCAAAAAAATCATGGGCATATCACCCAGTCAATACCGTCAAATGCGCAACAGCACCTTCCAGAGTATGGCACAATAGTGAGGTAGTCTTCCCTACCTCTTTATTTAAGTTTGATCGGTAATTCAGTGGTGCGCTTTACCTCACTCATTGCCACACTAGAGTTGAGCTCTTGTAAGCCCGGCAGTTTTGCCAGTTGATCACGATAGAGTTTTTCATAACCGGCGATATCGGTGGTGACGATTCTCAGTAAAAAATCGACTTGCCCCAGCATAATATAACACTCGGTGACCTCCTCGATTTTTTGTACTTCTCGCTCAAAAGCTGCCAATTCACTGTTCGCGGTGAGTTTTACCTCGGCGTAAATAACCAAGTGCAATCCAAGCTTTTTCGGATCTAATACTCCCGCGCGCTTAATAATAAACCCCTCTTCCTCGAGACGTTTAATGCGACGCCAACAAGGTGGCTGGGTCAAGTTAACCCGCTCTGCAATCTCTGAAGCAGGCATGCTCGCGTCACTTTGAATTAATTTAAGAATAAGTTTATCGGTATTATCTAAGGTCATATTTTTTGTCTATTTTAGGTAATTACAAGATGAGCAAAGCCCATATTTCATCAATTAATGCTGATATCTAGGATTTGAGTATTATTTATACCCTAATATAGCAATATCGCACATAAATAGAATAATAAATACCCCTCTAATCCTTTACATTAGTAGACCTAATAATATTTTATTGATGTCTATTCGCCAGGAATAAAAATAAGAGAGAACCATTTAGTATGTCTGTATTTTCCCATTTAGAATTTGATAACCACGAGCAAGTGGTTTTTGTGCAAGATGCTAAAAGCGGTTTAAAAGCCATCATTGCCATCCACAATACCCACTTGGGCCCAGCATTAGGCGGCTGTCGAATGTGGCCCTATGCCAGCGATGAAGCGGCCCTCACCGATGTGCTACGCCTCTCACGCGGTATGACTTATAAATCAGCCATCGCCGGGCTCCCCTTAGGTGGCGGCAAGTGTGTGATTATTGGGGATCATCGAAGAGATAAAAACCCCGCGTTATTGCGCGCCTTAGGACGTGCTATCGAAGGTTTATCTGG
>JABSRA010000074.1 GCA_013215445.1 Oceanospirillaceae bacterium | reverse complement strand
AAACTACAGGACGTGAACTTACGTAATGGAGACTTCAAACAAGAGACTTTCTTTCTAGCTGCGGGCACTATATAGAAGACACTGATTAAGGTCAAATTATTTGTGTGTTTTTTGATCAGTTTTATTTTTCTGTGGACCTCTAGCCTGCGCTGTTATATGAAACTGACGGGCAATCCCCCGTTATAATTGAAGTCAAAAGCAGCAGTAAAATGTCTGCAAATGACCCGAAGTGGATGCTTTAACTGACCTGATAATAGTCACTTTAAGAACCAAATATAGGTCTAGAAAATCGGGAATTTATCAGCATCAGAGGAATTGCGCGACCGAAGCTAAAGATATTAGCAGCACATCGTTAACCCTCAATGTGCTTTTTTAGAAAGTCTAAAAAGACGCGGATTTTTGGTGAGATAAGATCTCGTTTTAAATGGATAGCGTAGGTCGAGCTCATCCTTTCGTACGGGCTGAAAGTATACTCATCGAGTACATGTATTAATGCGCCGTTATTAAGTTCGCGATCTACTGCCCATCTAGGTATTAAGGCTAAGCCCGCATGGTTCAATAACAATTGCTTTTGACCATTGACCGAGTTAACTGTTAGGCCGCCTTTAATCGGCAGTTTTGTTGGTTTATTACCCATCAAAAACCACTCTCGCCATCCGACGTAGCCATAACGAATACAATCGAAATCAGCCAAGGTATGAGGTGTATCTGGCGAGCCATGCTCTGCCAAGTATTGTGGGCTTGCACAGAGTAAAAAATCATTATCAGCAAGCTTGCGTGCAATCAAATTCGAGTCGGGTAAGCGTCCACTTCGAATAGCAATATCGACGTTATCTTCCACTAAATCGATAACACGTTCGGTGAGCTCTAATTCCACTTTTACATCAGGGTACTGTTTAATAAATGAGGGGATAAGGGGTAATACACAGCTCTCTCCAAATCCGACGGTCATGCTGACCTTGAGTCTACCTTTCGGGTGCTGCTGTAAGTCGTTCACGGCCCTGTGGGCTTCATCAAGCTCAGTAACGATGCGTTGGGAATATTGGTAATAGGTTAAACCTGCTTCGGTTAAGCCAATATTCCTCGTCGTACGATTGAGTAGTCGTATCCCCAGTTCTTTTTCTAATGTCGCTAATTGGCGTGAGACGGAAGATGGCTGAACATCAAACACCCGACTTGCCTGCGAAATACTGCCTGTCTCTACCACGCAATTAAAATAGTGCAGCCGGGTGATCATACTCATTCAGGTTTTCCTTGTGTCTAAGAATCCATAAAACAGTAACTTATCTTTGCATATAAAGCAAAAGTGGTTTGCTTTTTGGGTTATTGATGACCAATTATGCAATGGTTAGAATAGCCACACTAACAACTGAGGATACAAACATGAAAGCAATGGTTATTAAAACACTGGGGACAAGTGACGTTTTTCAACAAGCAGAAAAAGCCAAACCCACACTCAAATCGGGACATATGGTAGTGGAAGTACAAGCGACCAGTGTAAACCCGTTGGATACGATGCTTCGTTCAAGTGAAACACCTTGGTCGAAAAATCTACCAGAAATATTGCACGGTGATGTTGCGGGCATAATAACCGAGGTTGCCGACGATGTTAGTCGGTTTTCAGTTGGAGATGAAGTATATGGCTGTGCCGGAGGAATCGCCGGTATCGACGGTGCGTTAGCAGAGTTTATGTTGGTGGATGCAGACTTAATGGCGCTAAAACCAACAAGTTTAACGATGAAGGAAGCGGCCGCTTTACCTTTGGTTTCTATCACTGCTTGGGAAGCGTTACACAATAAGTTAGCGGTAAAAAGCGGTGATAAGGTACTAATCCATGGCGCAACCGGTGGAGTCGGCCATATAGCAATTCAACTTGCGAAATATTTTGGCGCAAATGTTACCGCCACTTCGACGGCGAGAAATATGCAGCGGGCTGGGACAATAGGAGCCGACAATTTGGTGAATGTGGCGGAGCAGTCTGTAGAGGAGTACGTAAAGCAATATACCGATGGCATAGGCTTTGATGCAATTTTTGATACCGTCGCCGGAGAAAATATCCAACGGAGTTTCGAAGCAGCTCGGTTCAATGGCGCTGTTGCTACGACGTTACCTATCGAAAATGTGTTACAGGTAGCGTTAAAGAGCCTGAGTTTTCACAGCGTCTTAATGCTTATCCCTATGGTCGAGGGTATTAATCGTGCTTCCCATGGCGAAATTCTAACGAAAGTAGCTGCCCTGGTTGATCAAGGTCTGATTAAGCCCCTGATTGACCAATCAGATTTTACGATTTGGCAAGTCGCTGATGCTCATGCGCGCTTAGAATCGGGTCAGGCGGTGGGTAAAATTACCTTAACTGTCTAGTCACGAAGTTCACTATCGTTGTTAGGATTTAAAGGTGCAGTCTAAAAAAGTTAAAATGGCAACCGTTGCGGCTGGTTGTGGTGTTGTCGAAAGGGCACTGGTTGACGAATTGGTACTGTCCCAGGTTAAAGTGGCGGGTTATGGTCGCCCTAACCTAAGACCTTGATGCAGCCTCACGAATTAGAAGCTCAAAGCTCAAATGAATAGAGAGGCTAGGCACTCAGCGCAGGTCAGGTCAGTTATGCTTTTTTTGTGCAGTGGTTTTAACCGTAATTTAATCAGCGATAGACCTTAGCGAGCTTGTTCGGCCTCACACTAAAAAAGGGCCTACTGGTTAAAGTATGCCCTTTAAGTGACTAAGAGTAATGACCCCTAGTGTTTTTTTGGCCCGAGATACTAACCGGGCTGTAGCAGTCTGTTAGATAGCTACGATGTTTTCAGCTTGTGGGCCTTTCTGGCCTTGAGTGACAACAAACTCAACGCGTTGACCTTCAGCTAATGTTTTGAAGCCTTCGCCAGCGATAGCAGAGAAGTGTGCAAAAACATCTGGACCTGACTCTTGCTCGATAAAACCAAAACCTTTAGATTCGTTGAACCATTTGACTGTACCAGTAGTTGTATTAGACATAATATTATCCTGTATTTTAAAATATGTAAGTGCGCCTATTAAGGCATTTAAATGATGAAACAGACTGAAATTTGGTAACACTTGGAAACTACAGGACGTGAACTTACGTAATGGAGACTTCAAACAAGAGACTTTCTTTCTAGCTGCGGGCACTATATAGAAGACACTAATTAAGGTCAAATGATTTGTATGTTTTTTGATCAGCTATGTTTTTGTTGTGAAACTCTAGCATGCGCTGTAATTTGAAACTGACGGGGAGCTCTCCCCTTTACAATTGAAGTCAAAAGAAGCAGTGGAATGTCTGCATATGGCACATCGCTGCCGTTTTAACGGACCTGCCAAAAGGCATTTTGAGAACCAAATATGGTCTATAAAACTATGGCCTTAGCAGGCTTTAGAATGGGTGGTCAAGTCCGTTCATGGCCAAAATACTATTCAATAGATTTATTTACCGCTGCAACGATCCTTGCGTAAGTACCATCCTTTTTCATTTGCTCAATGGTATCGGCTATTTTTGCAGCTAACTGTTGATGTTTCTTATGTATATAGGAATATATTCTGATTGGAGATATCTTCTTTACTTTTGTGATGTTAAAAAATTGACTATGGTTTTCTAACAAACTATCTCCGACTCTGCTACCAGCTAGTACTAGGTCTACGAGTCCATCAGATAACATTTCGAAGGCTTGAATATCGCTGTCACTGACGACTATATGCTCTGCTAGTAAAAACTGGTGAAGTATTTTCTCCATGCTTTTTCGGCCTCTTGTATAGGCTACACGGTATCCTTTGAGGTCATCCCAAGTTTCAAATTTTATCTCTTTAGTAGCAAATACCCCTCGCCAGACAGTCAACATCTCAGATTCTATCCTGATCAGGTCAGGATATTTACCTCCACTGACTTCATGAAAATCATAAACCCGATGTAGTTCACCGTCTAAGCTTCCAGTACTTGAATATAATAGCGATCTGAGGCTAGGGTGATACAGGGCTTTAAACCTAATCCCGTTGCGTTTAAAGGCTTCGGTAAGGATAGGCACGATAATACTGGGCTGGTATTCACTGAGAGGCCGGCCACCGGTAAAAGTAATGTCTTCTACAGCTTGACTGGACAAGGGAGTGAGTGCACATAAAAAAACAAGGCAAAAGGTCCATAGTTTCATGACAAAAGATTTTTTCATGTTCTGCCTCTGCTGAATTAACGTTAAGTAATTATGCTATCACCCATGATCGTCGGTCACTTCATGTCAGGGGCACGACACCTATGCAAAGAAAGTCATCATTCCCGCACATGAATACCACCAGTAGTTCAGATAATACCAAACAGCTAAATTGAACCAGGGAACGAGTTCGATTTGTTTGAATGGGTATAAAATAGTCTACCTTTTTATTTGAAATATTCTGCATATATACGCAAAATTTCACCCTGCTTTTTCATCTTGTATATTTCGTTGTTAAACTTCTTAACAAAATCAAGCTTGTAATAAAACTTTCCCTGATCACGATTGGTAAAGCCCATATACACAGCATCTGTAGAAATTACCGCCGCTTCGACAATGGTTTCTTTCTCGGTCATTGTTAAATCACCAGACTCTAACATTGTCTTTATGGTCCACTCCACTGAGATCTGGTTACCCATATAACAATCGACCCTGTTACGGACCAGTCTTAGCAGATTTTGATGGGTAGTTTTGGCCTCCGCTAAAGTGATGGCTCCCTCCTTGACGAACTTCCTAAAGGCCGGCCCTCCGAATCCGTCATAGCCACTATTATTGGCAATTATAAGGCCGACATAGTCCTTAGGCCAGTTAGGTCGGGGGGTATTAAGAACATCTTGCCGACATAAAACAACCACGCTCTCATCCATGATAGAGATAGAGTAAGGCCATACATAGTGCCAGTCGTGCCCATGATAATAAGGAGGTACGAAAGCAAAACTCTTTCCTACTTCAATTAACTTTTTGACACGCTGCCAAGGAGCAGGATAATAAGTTAATGTATATCCGCTCATTCGCTCAGAAACCCGTTTCAGAACCTCTATATAAATTCCCTTAAGGTCCCCCTGTTCCAAATACACGTAGGGAGGGTGGCTATCATTTACCAAAATATTAACTTCAATATTTTCTGCAAACGACACCCTCGAAAATAGAAAAATAACAATGCTAATTAAAATAAATTTCATCTTTACCTCCTCCTCAGCAGAATATAATTCTTACCCAGAGAATCTGTAGATATTATTTACTACTTTAGACATAGGGAGAAGGGGAAAATCTAATATTCTAAAATGTCCGCTTCAAACCGACACCTTCGACTGCCAACAATAGATTCAGCGAAATCTAATCAGCGTTGACCAGTATCGCCTGGATTTTCTGTGGTTCTAAAAATGGCAGCCGCTGCTGATAGGGTTACTGTTGCAACAGGGGATCAACAGCTCATGGTGCTTATTTTTTGATAAGCATGAATTGGGCCTCAGTAAAGATTTTCGGCAATAGTCACTACCCTCTATTGATAGTCCGTGGATGTACTGAGGGGACAAAAAGACGATGGTTTAATATAATTCTGCCACTTTAAAGTCTTTGCCAATTAATCTATGAATAACGCCGCCTTTATAAAGTTTTCTGTATGCTGCATTAAAGCGGTCGACAATTTTTTTGTCAGTAGAAGCCTTTGAGAAAGCAATGAAATACGCAACAGCTTGATGATCAAAAGCGTAGCTAAGGTTGCCAAGCCCTAATGATCTAATTAGGTATTTACCAATATCCTTATTTAGATAAACAGCATCTACTCTGCCCCGAGATAGCTTTTTTAACCCGGCTTCCTGGTCAAAGCTCATGTCGATATTTAAGTTTACAATTTCATTTTTGATTAGTTCAAGATTACGAGAGCTTTTTGACGGGCCATGAACAGAGATTGTATACCCTTGCAAATCTAAGATTGAGTTTGGCTTGCGCACATCATTATTTTTAATAAAAAAACCATAACCAGTTTCAATAATGGGGGGCGAATAATAGAGCCAGCCAGTGCGCTCTTCGCTCCAAGCCAATGTTGCAACACCATTGACTTTATTCTGCTTAAACATGCTGCCCATTCTCACCATGCGTTTTGCTCTATTCCAGCTCTCGACATACTCAATACTGCATGAAATTTGCATTTCATCACAAATTTCCTGGATGACTCTTATGAAAGGGCCGCGCATTCCTTGTTCTGTCTTGTATTGGAAAGGGGCGGCATTAGGAGTAACGAAATTTAACTCTGCACTATAAATAGTATTAGTGGATAGTGATAAACTGAGCAATAATAACAAATACCACATAACTGAAGGGTTTCTCATGCTGTTATCTACATTAAGGGAAACGAATAAATCATTTATGGTGTAATTATATTAGATGTAAGAATTGTCACAATAGGACTTAAGCTGAATTATTGCAGGTATTTGGAAATATACGAACAGCTCATTCTACCTACTCAGTACCTAACATGGACTGTTATACGTCAAACAAAAACGGAGCTATTCAATGTCACTAGATCGGCTTCTACATGAGCTCACTATCCATTACCGAACTCGAGGATTTCCAACATCGGCGTTACTCCATCTACGTTTGACACTCTTGTCAAGCCTAGACACTACTACGAATAGTTTCAGTCTCGATACAGCCTATCCCAGCTGCGACGCACGAATTGGAGATTTACTTGGTTGTTTTCAACCGGTCGATGGCTCGAATCCGAGGATAACGAAGGTCACGCCTTGCGCCGTCTTTGGATTTTCTTTTGGCTACCGAATGGCCTCATGGGTAGATGGAACCCATCCAACCGATGAGTTAGAAGTTCGTCTCAGACGCCGACCTGGAAAAAACAATACTGAACTGGCGAAGATCGCTGAGTCAATACAAACAACTCAAGGACTTCCCCTGTATCTTCAGTTCGAGATAGCTGATGCAGTGAGCAGCAACATTCCAATAGTTTGTGCTAGCGACAGGAAGGATTTAGTGACCATTGAGGTTGCGGCTACATTCCTGGATCATGCTCGCAATACGATTTCATCGGTAGATACTGTGGTTCTATTGGCCCATCAGCACCATTTTGAACGATGCCGTATCATACTAGAGAGAATGGGCGTCGCATGCGTATCGCCTAATCGGACGTACAACCAATACGATGAGTATGAAGCACAGCCCAGAGTAATGAGCCCAGAGGAGTACATAGTCAATGACTTCTTTTCGATGGCCCGTATGTTCAGTACGAAATGAGTGGATCACATAACCGGGTATCCGGAGATCTATAACCTCCAGGCCCTGAGTCGCATCATGACCCCAGTCAAAAAGAGCTTGTTACAGCAGTTTGAAGCACAGGCACTCCTGTGTAACTCTATTACACAGGCATCCATCCATGCAGGCCCAGCTGAGCCTTGAGCGATATTTTGTTACTTCATTACAAGCTATAATCAGATAAAATACGCGGGAAAATTGAGAGATGTATAATGTTGCCAATAAGGCCTCTGATGCCAAGTACGATTGCTTGTTAAAAAATACCAGCTTATTCGCCAGATGTAGAAATTAGTATGGCGAGAAATTTTTGTGGTACGTTGAATTTTGATAGATCTTCTGCAATGATTGCGTTGGGTTATAGCAAAGCAGTAACTATATTTAACAACCTCAGATTGTAGAACAACCTACCACTAGGGCCGCTTAAGTTTAATGATAGTTCTGGAATCAAGTTGCAGCTGTTGAATATCTCTTCGCCAATAATCCCTCTGTATCTCGACCATTAGGTTACTTTTTTTAGCTTGGCTCAATGCTTTAAAAAGTATCTGATGGTACTTCTGTGCCGTAGGGCTTAAATAAAAGACAAAATCCCTCTCGTAGATCAGTAACAAGTTTTCCTCAATTTGTAGTTCCGAATGTAACTTAATCTCGGCCGAAATTTCCATAACCCCACGAGAGAAATAATCGAGACTTCGATTATCATGGTCTAGCATTTTGTAAATTCTGTGCCAGTCCCCCGGCACAACTTGATATTTAAGCCTATTCGCCTGCCAAACTTTAATGTCGTACCAGTTTGACCCGAACGCCCCTACTTTTTGCAGTGCTCTGAAATCAGAGAGGCTTTTAACCCCATTGAATTCTGATTGTTTTCCCCGGGGGATCAAAAGTATACGCTGACCGATCAAACCGTTAGTTAAGCCTACGTTAACTGGGGTAAAAACTTCGTCCCGCTGTTCAGTCTTTAATAACCAGTATAAGCTGATGCGGTTGTGTTTGAGTTCGTAGGTCACTCGAATTTGTGGCATTTCCTCTGACAAACTAATAATGGGAGTATGGCCTGCCGATTTCAAAGCGCTTACTAATAGGCTGTAATAATACTTGTGACTGCCATCTTTAAAGCTAGGTATGGTTAACCTAATTTCGTCGGCATCTGCTTTACTTAAATTGAATGACATACTAATGGCCAGTATGAGACTTAATAGTAATTTGTACCTGTTTTTATTGCTATCAGTCATTTTGCACCTACTTAACTTAAATAATTTAGTTAAAAGATTCATATTTCAACTACCAATTTTATGCAACGGCATAATATTATAAGCCTTTGTTTTATGAAGACTTATCAGTTAGGTGAAATTCAAGCCGAGCTAGCCTAGGTAAATTTTTCTGATTTACTGATCCAAACAAATTTGACCGACTCCAATATCGTCTTCACGTTGTATCCAAGATATATTTTTTCGCAGAATAAAACATAAAGTATCCCTTTGTGCTCGGGCCTACGTTCAGGCCAAGAGATGAAACAGTAGTGGTCTAATTACGATTAGGTGATGTTGGTAAAAATATCTACTTACCTCAACAGAGCAAATAACTTGCCACTTTTGTAATTTCACCAATTCAAGCGGGCTGAGCTAACGTAAAGAAATCAGGGTCAGTCGTAATCCAGCAAATACTATAAAAATGTGTCTCAATATGAGAAAACGGAGTTGCTCAGAGGTAACGCGGCTAGCAAAGAAAAAGTATTAATTTATGGGCTGCGACAAGCCGGGATATTTACAAAATGACCTATTTTGGCCGTAAGCTGCCTACCTCCCCTTCTTTACAAAGTTTCTATCAAAGATCTACTGAGCAGAAGAAAGCTTTTTCATTGATCACTAATATCACTAATATGAGACATTCACTTTTAAAGATCACTATGCACGATGATCCCGATAGTTTGACTATATTTAGCAACGATTGTAGTAAAAAATAGCAGATCCATTCGGTTTTAACTACGGGGCCACTAAACCCCTGGTATTGTCGCCGGAGCGATTCTCTAAATTGATGAGTGGAGCGAAACGACGTCGCGAACAGCGAAGTTGAGCCAGTGATGGCAAATCAGAGTGGCGGTCAATTTAGTATTGCGCAGGAGAATTTTTCGGCGATAGTAGCGCTTAAATCGAACCGCAAAATCTGCTTCAAGCCGTGAGTTGCCGCATGAGCCCAGTGAAAAAAAGTTTATTACAGCAGTTTGAATGCACGGCAACTCCCTGTGTAATGTTACAACCTGCATCCATCGATACAGCCCCAGCTTAGTTTTTAGCGAAATATGGTTACTTCGCTTGGCCATTTAAGAAATTCTAGTATTTAGCAAACTTCATTCATCGGCTATAGTTTTATTTAATCGTTCTCGTAGCGGTTGTATTCCTCAATGCTATTAATCAAATAAACTGGCATCTCTTATTTTTTCAACTCCAAGTGTTACTGTTTCAACAAGAAAACATGACGAGTGTGGTTAGCTGTTTTAGTCATTGCATGCTGTAAGCATTCGTTATTAAGTGAAGCATTACAATTGTTAGCGATAAAATATGCTCGATTACGATGGATGATGAAAAGTATATCTCAAGTGTACGAAGAGTTTTGTTCCTGATTAAACATCACCTAGGAGTAAATTCTAATGCTAGCTAATCGTCTTATCCCTGTATTACTAATTTCGATATGTTTGTTTTTAGCATCTTTGCCAAGTATCGCCCAAATATCGGATATTGAGACTCTTAAAAAATTCGAGTTTAGAAACTCGCCGAGTATTAATGCGACCCAAAGACTAGATCTTTTGCCTTGGAGTACAGCAGACAAAAGCGAGGTGACCCAAGCAATCAGCTGGCTTGCTCAGGAGCAGCCCGGCTTTATAAAACAGGTCACTAAGTACGGTCCTGTACCCCTTTATCGAGTCGCAAAACGTCAACTCAATCGCATAGACCAGCCCGCCTATGCAGCTCCTATATTTGTCGCATTTGTTGACGTCCCCAAGCGCGCAATTAGGGCAGCAGTCATTCATGAGCTGGTTCATATCGCTGATTCTTTTCGTCAGTTTTCCTATTCACCCGAGTGGATTGCGTTGATTGCGCCACGGATGATGCAGGTTGCTAAGTGGCGAAAAGATAAGGGCATCAAAAAGTCGTTTTCGGGGTGGGGCGCTGTTAGTCCGTCGGAAAGGAAAATCCTTATCGAAGCCGAGTTGCCGGGGTTTTATGCAGCCTCTTCCCCTGTGGAAGCACTCGCAGAAATAGTGCGCATTAGCATCATGAAACACAGCGGTATACAACACCAATATACTGTTCCAGATGATATAGCGGCATATCTAAAACGAACGATTCTTGCAGATAAGGTCATTTCTTATGCTGCGGGGGAGCAGCATTTCCAAGGGATGGTATTGCAATACAAGGGTGACCTCACTGGCGCGCTGGCTACTTTCGAGCTGGCAGCCCAAGCAGATCCAACTAACTTTAAATTCGCACACAGCCTTCATCTTTTGCAATACTCTTGGGGAGAAGAGCGCACTGATAAATCGTTAAAGAACTTTATCAAAGATTTGCAGAACATCATTGGTCTAGTTCCAGCTGTAGATCTTGGGACCAAGTCTTTTCTCTACATGCAGGCATCGGAGCTGTTTTTGAAGGACGGAGACATTGATGCGATGCTGGATCTCTGTGCGAAAGTCAATATTGAGTTCCCTGAAAAATTTCGCGGGCCGCGAGAATACTATGCGTACAAGATCTGTGGCAATGCTTACAAGGCAGCAGGTAAACTTGAAATTGCATTAGAGCAATACGAGAAGGCCGTCGAACTGGTTCCCTTCAAATTCTATGAGTTTGCTAATCGTATCGGTAGCATAAAGTTGGCTTTGGCCAGTTCCGCAATTAAAACCGTACAAATATATGACGAAATTGTCCTTAGACAATGGGTTAGCCTGGCAAAAAAGGGACAGCCCGTGGCTATGCTGGTACTGGGAAAAATGTATTATTGGGGCACGCAAACACAGAAGAATTATTTTCTGGCGCTTAAATGGTTAAATAACGCTCAGCGTAGTGGCCAGCACCAAGCCAGTTATTTCCTTGCAGAGCTCTACCGAGATAGGTCTGAGGAGTTTTTTGATCTTAGTCGTGCACGGTATTGGGCCACCGAAGCTGCCGCTAGTGGTAGCATGAATGGCCAATATATTCTGGGCATTATAAAAATGGAAGACGCTGAATTCGATGAGGCGAAGTTGTGGTTGAGTCGAGCCGCAAACCAAAACCACAGCCGTGCAGCCTATGAGCTGGGCAACCTTTTGACCGCTAGGGAGGCAAGCGGCTCGATCCCGCTAGAGGCGCTCAAATGGTACGAAAAAGCGGCTAAGTCTAATCTGCATGACGCTCAATATGTCCTGGGCAGATATTACCTCTCCCTCAAAAAGCCAAGGCTTGCACTCGGCTGGTTCAATAAGGCAGCAAGAAGTGGCCATGTTTTATCACAATTTGAGTTTGGGATGATGGCAAGCGACCGATCATATTCAGGAATGTCTCATGACGACCCAAAGGTCGGGTATGCATGGCTGTATCGAAGTTTGCACAATACTAAAAAAAATAAGCAGCCCGACCTACCTTTGGCTAAAGCGCAACTCGCCTCTCAAAAGTTGCAGCGTCTAACCAATATTTTGGGTAAGGAGGCTTTAATTCTAGAAAAAAAACTTGATGAATTTATCCGTAAACAACGTGCTAAACAAGCTCGACGTTGAGTCGGCAAATTTTAATCATTATTAGCAGTAGGTTAATTATCTGAGACAAATAAAAATTGGAGAGCGACAGGCATAGGAAGACCCAGACTATTAATTTAAAATGGTTAACCATCGGGAAAACTAAAATTGAATAGATCCAATGAATTTATCTTTGAGGATGTGAGGATCTAATTAGTTGTGTCGAGTTCTCCTGTCAGTTACCTAGCTGCTGTACCCATAAACAGGGGCATATTATCTACACTTCGCTGCGACTGCCTAGGCTTGTTTTCACTCGCTAGCTGTTACGATACCCTCTTTATGGGTATTAACCGTCTCTTATAGATATCCAATCAACTATGAATTCAGGCTGATTTTTGGGTGTTCTCGGTAAATTTGTAATTTCTTTAAAAAATTTAGACTGTCTTCTAATCGATCTGTTGCAAGGCCCTGGGTATTATCGGATATTAATAGGGTATCTATTGATTTTATCATGTTAAATTTCTCAATGAAAAGTGTGTCTGTACCTTTTGTATCTAGGTTGCCACTATCATTTGTTGAGTCTTTATCTGTTTGTGCTGAAAAAATTTGTTCCATTAAATCATTAGGTAGCGCGAGAGCAGCGGCTAAAGCACGCGCCTCATTTGGGCTGATATTAGTGGGATCCATGGTTTTTGCCAGCTCTCGTATGGAGGAATTGTCTTGGATGAATTGAAAGTGTTGTGGCTGGCCAGTTGATGCCGTATCGGTACTAATGTTTGAACGCTTCTGCAATTGGTCGTAATTGGCAGCATTTAATGAATCAATATTTTGCAGCTTCTGGTTTAGGTTTATTAACTCACCTTTTATTTCTCTGCCAAAGCTTAGGTGAAGATGAGTCAGGATAGATCCTCCTCCAGGGTACTCTACGATAAGCGGTAAGCTTGGGCTGTCTCCGTTTTTGTTTTCAGCAGCCTCACGTATGACGTCCCTTAACTCTTCTACATTATGAGTATCAAGATCCGCCTCTTTTAAGCCTGATATTTTCTGTTCAAAATAGACTTCTAGCTCCTCAATTGAAGAGCTAGTTTTATTGATCTCTACAGTAATTGAGTTTGGAGTTTGATTGCCGTTGTTGGCTTTTATGGCGGCAAACATGTTCCCAGTGTTATTCGAAATTTGCATTGATGTCTCCTAATCCAGCTTCAAGTGATTAATAATTCGAAAGTTTATATTTTATAGCAAGATTCAAGCCAGCATATAATCTATAAATGCAGGCATGAGGTATGCATGCTTACTTAATAAATTTCTTTTAGATCTAGAAGCCTGTCAGGCCTGGCCGTTACAGTCGATTGCAGTTCTCTGGGTTTATCAATCTAGATTACGTTTCAGCTGACACATACTGGTCATTTTAACCGACCTCATATAAGGCACTTTAAGAGCCAAATATGCATTTAGAAAAAGAGAACTTGCCAGTAAATTAGCCCGGGATCGGCAATGATCTGCCTACTACCAGTCAACCGCAGGTTTTCTTGCCGTTTTTGTTACCCGTTATTGAAATAATAGTACAAAAACACGGCCCGAAAATTGCTACAACTTACAACTTACAACTTACAACTTACAACTTACAACTTACAACTTACAACTTATGACTTATGACTTATGACTTATACATCAAAATATTAGGAGCCCTATATGATCAGGATCGATTCAATGACTCAGCTCAGCAACGGTGGTTCAGTCCGCACCAGTAGCGAGAGTTCTTCATCCACCTTTGCAGATTTACTGGCCGAACAGGTGGTCAAAGTCGCTCAAACTGATAACAGCAAACAGTCTCCCGTTTCTGCTAATCAATTCACCAGTTTGGAGAATACGCTTACTACAAATCCGCGCGATGAACTGGAGCGTTTGTTATCGATGAGCCCCTTTGAGCTAATTCGTTACCAGATACTGGAACAGATGGGACTGACTGAAGAAGCGCTAAAGGAACTGCCCTACGAAGAGCGGATGAAGATTGAAGAGCAGATCAAGGAACAAATTGAGCGACTGATGGGTGACAAAGCCAGTAGCGAGAATACAGCGACACAAATACTCTAATCCAAGGTCTGGACTTGACACAGACTGTGTGAAAACTACCAAATTAATGGAAACATTAATTTTTCACTGCATTTTCTCAAGATGACATTTAATAAAATCAATAGCTTAGCGAGTACTAAATATCTTAAAAACGGAGAACTTATGCTCTGATCGGAGTTTTTACACAGCCTGAACACATAGCTGCCGTTTCAAAAACTCCTAATGGAAGGTGTTTTGAGAGCTAGATATGTGTCTACAAACTAGGGGATTACCATTGCGTTAATTGGCTTAAATTAGATTTATTCCTATGTATCACCTCCACTGCCACAACTATAATTTCTGTAGTTCTAAGTAAAAATAGCTAATGGATCATATGTTTTCTTGGTGTCAGATAATTACAATATGTATATCGGAATTAGTACGAACTTCGATAAGCACTTCATATATCCCATCCATGGCATGTCGATTGGGGAAACTATGCTTAAGTGGAAATTATTGGCCCTTTTTAGTTTCAGTTTATTAGCAATTATATCTTCGGCCGATGAGAGAGTGACGCTATTTCTAGCAGCAGAACACTATCCGCCGTATGAAATGAAAGAGCCTATTAACGGTTTAAGAGGTTTCGATTATGAAGTTACCATAAAGGCCCTAACTCTAGCTGGATATGAAACCGAAATAGAATTCCTTCCCTGGAACCGTGTAATGCAATATGCAAGAAAAGGGATCGTTCTTGGGGTTCTATCTTGTGCTTTTAATGATGAACGTGAAAATTATATTATTTTTTCTGATCCGATTAGCGAAGCTGTAGATGGTTTCTATGTGCGAAAAGATTTTAGTGGACTACAACCTATATCATTGGAAGATGTAAAGGGGCAGCGATTGGGCTCTGTCTTTGGCTATGCAAGTACTCAAGAACTAGAGAGTTTCGGATTTAAACCTATGATTGCAAGAAACACTGAAATGGCTGTATCTCTGTTACTCAAGAAGCGGTTTGATTACCTCTACATAGGTCAACAAAGTACAGATTTCATTATTAAAGAATTAGGGGTTTCTGGTCAATTAAATTTCTACCCTATCCATAGAATAGAATATCACCTCTGCTTTTCTAAAAAATACCAGGGTATTGAACTCATTGTTAAAGCTTTTAATGCGGCTCTACTTGTTTTGAGGAAAAATGGAACATATCAAACAATCCACGATAAGTACAAATAGGATCTGGGGAGGGGTTTGTTTTGCAAAATGACCGCACTTGGCCGATACCAGCCTCATAATTGATCAGAGCCCATAAGTTTGGAGCTGACACATAGCCGCCTTTTAACGCTGCTGAGAATAGGCACTTCGAGGACCAAGTATGCCTCTAGGAAACTACGGCATTACCAGTGCGTTAACTAGCCCATATCTGCATATACCTGAAGCCTTTGATTTAATGTACCTGTATGTAATTCGAAAAGGTGATTATCAAAGTCATAAAAATAAAGTGACTCAGATTCGCCTTCTACCCTAGGACGGGGCGGTTTGATGTCAACACCAATGGCTCGCAATCTCAATTCAAACTTTGTCAGATCACTTGACGAAATTTTAAAAGCAACATGCTGATAGGTCCGATCAACAGGTGATTTTCCTACGATTGCGGCCAGCCAAGTATCACCCAGAACAAAAAACTTCTCCCTTGGAGCTTGGGTGTCAAGATCGTTGTTGTCGAAAACTTCTTTAGCCCCAAGGCCTTCGCATAAGAACTGTGTCATACGGTCAATATCGTTAACGACGAAGGTGATATGACTTACTGAATCAACTTTCATATTTACTTACTACCACTCTATTATGGGAAAATTTTTCTCTCTAACAGCATATTTACTGTGAATTCCAGATATAGGTATTATTCCACAAGACAATGCTGTCTAACTGTTCAGGGCTTTTTACCAACAGTATTAATACGTTAACAATATGTATTGGAATAATCAATTCGGTAGAAAATAGAGGGACTTATAATTGAGATTTGAATTTACTTTACCGAGCAATGTCAGAAATTGGCCGTTACCAGCCTCATAATTGATCAAAGCCTAACAGTCTGGAATTGACACACAGCAAATAAAATATGGGACATCTGCATATATCATAATACTTTGACAATTTTGGGTGAAGTTTGCCGAAGTGGTTGATATTTAACCTTATAACAAAATCTTCAATGACTTAGAAACAGAAAAGCCCGAATATCGAACTTTTCAGTTGAACCTGAAACAGATCTACACAGATTCTTTAGCGGGTAATCCATTTTTGCTTATTTGTTCGTTTAAAAGATCTATTTTATCCAAGAACTGTTGTTCCATAATTTTACTAAGTTCTGAGTCTGCGAAAACAGCCATGTAATATTTTTCGGAATCAGTAATGCCAGCCTCTTGTAGCACTGTTTGGAATTCTTTATGTACTAAACCGCCGTATTCTCGTTTAGCGTTATCACTGTTCCCAACTAGTTTTGATCCATATGTCTCTGTTGTACTACCACCCAAATTGGGAGAAAGCATTACCATATATTCTTCCATCCAAGGTGGTAAGGCTAGATGTTCAAGTTTGGCATCATCTTTAATGACAGCCTCTTTTCCTGCTTTTGAAATATCAACATTGTCGCGTTTTTCGGATATTTCATTATTGACTGCGATTGCCGAGTAAGGCTTTCGGCTAGCTTGTAAATAAGCTCCACCGACACTACTAACTTCCATAGTATTCTCCAAATTAATATTTACCAGGATGGCAAATTATTGTTATCTCTAAGTATAGACTCCAATCGCCCTGTTATCGTTTGCGCCGATACTGGGTTTGGACCATAGCACCCAACTTTACCTTAGTGCTGATGTGCTCAAATGTTAATGGTTTAAGCAATTTACTGAATAGCGGAACTCCTCCCCCGAGCAGGATTGGAATCTGAGTGATGGTCAGTTCATCAATCAAGTCAGCCTGAAGGAAGCTTTGAATTGTTTTACCACCATCAACGTATAGCTTGTTAAATCCTCTTTCGTTTAGAGACTCAACAATTTCTAACAACGGACCTGAAACAATCTCTGCTTTATCGCGATATTCTTCAGGTAATGATGTCATTGAGTTACTCAAAACAAAGACAGGCATAGAGTAAGGCCACTCCACAGCAAAACCACATATGGTTTCAAAGGTCTTGCGGCCCATGATCAAGGCATCTATCTGTCCTATGAAGTCAGCCCAGCCCAAGTCTAAGTTATCTGGGTTAGGAACACTGTGAAGCCAATCCAGCCCTCCATATTTATCGGCAATGTAACCATCCAGGCTTGTAGCGATGTACACAATGTTAGACATGCAATCCTCCGAAAATAAAATCTTGTTTAAGTTGGTGTATAGATGAATAGCTGCTGTTGGCCCAATCTGATCTTGCATTGAGCTGTTACTCAGACTATTATTCTACATTGTAGAAAAATAGTTATCTTATCGAGGTCCTGCAATGTCTGTCAAGGAAAAAAAGCGCGGTCGCCCCAGCCAATCACAGAGCCGACTGACTGCCGAGCTTATTATTTTAAGCGCCCGCAAACTCATGCTAGAGAACAGAAAGGTGCCAAGCATTCGCCAGATTGCTGGTGTATTAGGAGTGGATGCAATGGCCATCTATCACTATTTTTCAAACAAGTCAGCACTGCTTGAAGCAGTAACTATCTCTCTGATCGAGACTATCTATGAGCCGAAGGCAGGAGGGAAGTGGCAGGATGAGTTGAAACTGTTATGTAAAAGCTACCTAGAGCTATTGGGGACGCACCCAGGCTTGTTAGAGATCTTACTATCCATGCAATCTTTTGGACCAGCACAGTTGTTCAACCAGCGATTGATGAGTGTTCTAGCCCCGCTTCAGCTCCCCCAAGCCGCCTTTGAACAAGCCCGAAATTTATTGGTTGATTATATACATGGGGTGGCTTTAGCCATGCAGTGCAATCCAGATGTTATATCGTCGGATTGCATTAATGGTCCCCTCTGCCTGATTTTTTCGGCGCTAGAAGACAGGCGGTGAAGGCTCGGATGCATCTAATATGCTGCTCGCTCGGCATTAAGCCTGACTTGGATTCGGAAGAATTGGGCTGCTGCATAAAATATGGCATGAAATCTGGGACATCCATATAGCATACTAAGATAAATAATTTATATTCAGACATTTAGCCTATTGTATCCACGGTAAGTTAGTTTATGCTTAACAATATTCCGCGCAATTAGCTTTGCTATTACCCTCTATTATATGGACTTTTTTTACAGCGAGGCAGCAGATTGATACGAGTAAATCCATCAATGAACTAAGAATGCATGATTTATTTCAGTAAGAAGAACAGAGTACAATGGCCGCTATTAGCTGTGAACCGCCTCCATTCCCCATTTACAGCACTTTTATCACGAATCTATTAAAGCAGAGAAGACATCCCTCATTAACGAACTTGATAAAGGTCCTCCTGGTTAAAACAGCTAACAAAAAAGGCGAACCATTGCTGATTCGCCTTTTTGTTATTTACTTGAGATGTTAACCAACTTAATTACTTATCCCCAAAAAAGTTGTCATACCCTAATTAAGTTTGTGAAACTCCATTCAAGAACAAAGGAGTGGAACTAGAGCGTGCTTTATTAAAGCTTGTGACTGAGTGTCTATTATCATTAAATTATGACTCTAAAGAATCCATTGAGTTTGAGACTAATTCACACCTTGGTAGTCTTTCGTTACTAACATTTAATCCAATACTTTTAGATATAGTTAAGACGTAAGCGCACAACAGCTAAAACCTCAAACTTCGTGGATCATACCAATAAGAGGTGACGTAATAAAAGCATCCATTTGGCTGCTTATTGTGGGTTTAGGTAAATTATCCCGTTACCATAGACCATAGACCTTTGTTAGTTAGGTCTTTGTAAGTTTAAACCTCGCGTTATCTAGGGCTTTTTTCAGAACTTCTTCGGCACTTGGGTGATAAATAGGCATCTCCAGAAATTGATCAGCAGTCATTTTGTGGGTAATTGCTAACGCTAATAAGTGCGCAAGGTGCTCCGCCTGATGACCCAGTAATTCGGCACCGAGAATCTCTCCTGAATGTGCATCCAGATAAACCTGCATCCGCCCTTGAGTTTTTTTCCAGACTTCGTGCCTGGGGCTATTGAAAGGAACATCACCAATAACTATCTGGGTGCCTTTTAACTGTTGGTAACTGAGTCCGACGATAGCCATCTGTGGGTCAGTAAAGTAGATAGCTAAGGGTATTTTGCGGGTAATTTTCTGCGCCTGAGGGTAATTCAGTGCGTTATTTCCAGCGATACGGCCCTCATCATAGGCCTCGTGCCAAAGTGGCAGATCATTGGTCGCGTCACCCGCAATGTATATTGGCAGGTTGCCGCATTGCATAGTTTGAGGATCAAAAACAGGAATCCCGTTAGTATCCAGCTGAATATCTGTATTATGGATATCCATCTGGTCAACATTAGAGACTCGCCCGGTGGCCACTAAAACGGCGTCAAAGGTTTTAGTAATGACGCTGCCATCATGTTGTTCATAGGCGATAACGACAGCGTCATCGTCTTCCCAAGCTTCGACGATTCTGCCTTTTGGCAATATGTCCAGCTCTTGGTTCAGACACTTAAATGTTTCAGCCTGTAAGTCCGGATGTGTTAAGTCGCCGATTTTCCCGGTACGGCCAAAGAAACTGGTTCTAACACCCAGTCGGTGAAGGGATTGTCCTAGTTCTAAAGCAATGACTCCAAGACCTATCACTGCAATAGAATTGGGCAGACTTTCTATTTCAAAAATAGTATCACTGGTCAGTATTTTTCCCGTAACAGATTTTAACTCTTCTGGTATGTAGGGTCTGGTACCGCATGCGATAATCACTTTTTTAGCTTCAATAATTAAATCGTCATCGACTTGTATTTGCTTGTTTGAAAGGAATCTAGCACGACCTTGCAGCTTAAATTGATCAGGTATTTTTCCGATTTGTTTTAACACGTTACCGACAAACTTAGTGGCGCGATCTCTGCGTATTCGGCTAAAAACCTGTTTGTCATCAACCTCCGGTTCAGCGTGAATACCAAACTTTGCTGCCTGGGTCATCTCGTGCGCATGGTCAGCAGCAGTTATCAGCATCTTACTGGGCATGCAGCCAACTCTTGCACAAGTAGTACCGTATGGGCCGTGCTGGATCATGACAAAGTTATCTGTCTTACGACGTATTTTGGAGTAAGCCCCCAGCCCCGCGGTGCCCGAGCCAATTATCGCGTATTCTACTTTTCTAATCTTCATATCTTAGCCATCGATTCGTTGGTTTTTTTAGCTAATTTGCTAGCCGTTTGACGAAGTGCGAACTTCTGAATTTTGCCTGTTGAAGTACGTGGAATGCTACAGAATTCAAAACGTGCGGGGACTTTATAGCTAGCCAGTAATTCACGACACCAATCGATCAATTGTACTGAGCTGGCTGCTTGACCTTCGGCCAGTTCAATGAATGCACAGGGCCGCTCACCCCATTTTGTATCTGGCATAGCAACCACAGCCGCTACGGCAATTGCCGGGTGTTTGTAGAGGGCAGCTTCGATCTCTATGGACGAAATATTCTCTCCGCCGGAAATAATGATGTCCTTAGAGCGGTCTTTAAGCTGTATATAACCATCCGGATGAACAACGCCCAGGTCACCTGAATGGAACCAGCCTCCGGCAAAGGCCTGTTGGGTTGCCTGCGGGCTTTGGAAATAACCTTTCATGACGACATTACCGCGAAACATTACCTCGCCGATGGTTTCACCGTCATGTGGTACAGGCTGCATCGATTCTGGATTCAATACGCTGAGCGCTTCTAATGGCAAATAACGCACCCCCTGACGGGCTTTAAGCGCTGCCTGGTCTGGATCAGGTAAATGATTCCATGATTGATGCCACTCATTGACGACAGCGGGACCATAGGTTTCGGTCAAACCATACAGGTGGACAACGTC
>JABSRA010000073.1 GCA_013215445.1 Oceanospirillaceae bacterium | reverse complement strand
CCATGTGAGAGTAGGTCATCGCCAAGCTTTAATACCGATAAACCCCAAGCACTCCGTGCTTGGGGTTTTTTCGTTATTAAAGCTTTAAAGGCGATGAGCTACTCGCACATGGGGAAGGAAGACAAGTGCGACTTGTCGCATCCTTCTATGAGAGAGTAGGGGAGTTTTTTGATGCTGTAGAAGCGCAGCTTCGTATCAAAAAATTCGTAGTGCGCTTGCGCCATCCCTTAAGGTTTACCACGCCAAGCTTTAGCTACGCAGTACTACCGAACTACTTAACGCAGCTCTTTAATATCACTTGGGTTTTTTTGCATTAAAAGCTAAAAGGCGATGACCGCACTCTCACATAGATGTGATAGTAGGGGCATTTCCGAGTTTCTTAAAGCTCAGCTTTAATCGAAAATCCCGTAGCTGCGCTTGCGCATTCTGATAAGGTTTACCACGCCAAGCTTTAGTTACGCAGTACCACGCATCCTCTTAACGCAGCTCTCTAAATCCATTTGGAGGTTTTTTCGTTATTAGAGCTTAAAGGCGATGAGCTACTCGCACATGGGGGAGAATTTCAGCGTATTTATTGCTTTGCAATTGCTGAAAACTCTAGAGCGCTTGTGCTTTCAATTAACAAGTGCGACTCGTCGCATCTTTCTATGAGATTGTAGGGGTGTTTTTAATGCTGAAGAAACGCAGCTTCGTATCAACTATCCTATCCGCTGAAGACTTCACTGTAGCCATGCCTAGCTATTGATTGAATATAAACTTCAGCCTCGAACTACCCTGCATCTCAGTAAACCCATTTACATCAGTTTCCTCCGCGATTTAGCTAAAAATTGATTAAAGACTAAATATAGCCTCAATGGAAATTAATCAATTAACTGCGTTTAGTAGCAATTTCTAGGCGCACAATTGTATGACAAACAAGGCCGACTTTATTGTAAATTCATGGATAGTAAACTCTGTATCAGTCAAAGTCCTATTTGATGGGGGTTTTTGTTCATTGATGGCGCAGTCTATCGCAAAATGATATCTTGTATTTATATTGAGTTAAGCTATAGAAGGCAGTACATAATAAATAATTAAGCTGTTTTAGAAATAATAACCCGCTTTGAATTTGTATAGGAAGTAAGCATCTATGGTTAGTCCTGAAAATGTGTATTTTTATGATTTCATTAGTACAGTCAAAGTAACCTAACAAGTTGCTGTTATCGCCACTGCTTGGCTGGGATGGCTCTTACGCCACTCATGCCTCGTTCTATTACAGCTAAGGGTAAGGGATACTATGAAATTTTAGTTTTTTCCTCTGGCTATATTGATCCATGGTTGTGCTGTAACAGCAGAGAAAAGTAGGGGTGAATAGATGACTGAATTACCCTCAAATCCCTTATCAAAAATCGATGTTCATGCATGTTTAGATAAAGGCGGGGTAATAAAAAATGTTTGTATGTTTGGCTTGCCATCCTGCGTTCAAAAATATGCAGACGCAGGCAAAATATGTAGTGACAGCTCAGATTGTGCTGGTGAATGCCGAATAGAAGCTGGTTTGGTCGAAGTAGGCGCTCAAGCAACTGGCTTTTGTAGTATTGACAGCGACCCTTGTGGTTGTTTTCAACTGATTGTAAATGGTATAGCAAAACATGCAGTGTGTGCTGACTAGTGCTAACAAACAATTCAACCAGCAAAAACAGTTTATGATCGCTAGTTTCCCGGTTAATTGGCGTTAGGCCCTAACTATTAAAATATAGGAGAAACCTATGACTCTCAATAAGAAAGTGTTATTGGTGGGTTGGAACCCAGATGTTGTTGACTACGAGAAATGGCCAGGGTTAACACCAGAAAAGCTTCGTGCAGGACTTGAAGGAGACCGGGATAAATTAAATTACCTCGGGTATGAAGCTAATCTGGGTTTAATAGACAGTACAGACACTGCACAAGCTGCAATCAAAGAATTACTTTCAAAGCAAACCTATGATTGTGTGCTTATCGGCGCAGGTGTACGCACTGTTGATGATTATCTGCTTTTATTTGAAACATTGATAAACACCGTACATGAACATGCGCAGACGGCTAAAATATGTTTTAACACCGGACCTTTTGATTCTGTGGATGCTGTTCAGAGATGGATCTAACCAATGCAGCCACTGCGCGGGTTTTGGTGGCGGCTTCGTCTCCAGTACCAAGTCATGCTGGCTGCGGGGGTTAATTGGCTTTAGGCTTCTCGTAATCTAGCTCACCAGTAACCTGCAAGTCTTTACCAGCAGCAAGCTAACCAGCAGCATGGAAAGGACAAAAGACTTTGTTGCGATTGTCATTACCAACTACATTATCAACGCCAAGCCCTAATTATTCGTTTTGGGTTGCCAGCATAATTATCGTTGCGCTAACTAGTCCACTTATTAAGCGCTCGGCCAATTTTAACCACGTTGTTTCACATTGATTTATCGGGTTGAGTGTGTCGTCGAGTTAATGTAACTAAGCATCAGGGATTATAAGGTGGTGAAAATATTGCTTATTGAATGTTAAAAGCATGAATAGCGATCATATTGTTAGACGTCACCTTGGCCAGCGTATTACCTCACTAAAAAGTGGCAAAAACTCATCAAAGATTTACGCGGTGAGACGGAACAGACTAAATTAAAAAAAGTGAATGATTTTTTAATAGAGTTAGGTTCCCAGATTATATTCAACACTGGAAAAGCTAGATTACTGGGCGACACCTGTAGAGTTTTTGGTCACCAATGGTGGAGATTGTGAGGGCTTTACCATCGCTAAATATTTCACGTTAAAAGAGCTTGGTGTGAATGTTTCAAGAATGAGCAGCGCCTATGTTAAAGCATTAGATCTCAATCAGGCGCACATGGTCCTAACCTACTATGCAACCCCCAAGTCAGAACCAGTGGTTTTAGATAATTTGATACCGCAGATTAAGTTGGCATCGCAACGTAAAGACCTCTTGCGCGTATACAGCTTCAACGGTGATAATTTATGGATTTCAAAGAAGGGCCGCCGGGCCAATCTTGTTGGTAGTGCCGACAGGCTCGCTCCTTAGGTGCAGCTGCAAAAAAGATTAACCGAGCAATAATAATATTTTCTGCTCGGCAGGCATTTCAAACGTGGCAGTTTTTAATTGTTGAAGCGTGCTGATTTTAAAATTATAAGCCTCATAGTCCTAATTATGATTCCAGTTATTAGGGTCATCTGAGTTACCGGGAGATAGCCCTATGATGTCGTCGACGGTATTAATGCCTAGTCCCAAAACCATTCTGTTGGCGTAACCGAAGTAACTGACAACTTGATTGATCTCTAAAATAACGCCGTCATCCAGCCCTGCCTGTTGCAAACTAGAGACATCGACCTTTTCCATTTGCGCAGGTGTCATGGTGAGTTTCCTGACATAGCGCATGATAGAGAGTTCTTGCCCTGTAAATGCCTGCCGTGGATTATCTTCAATAATAGCCTGACGTATTGTTTGACTCTTGTCGTCGTTATTGAGCAACCGTTGCATACCGGAAAAATGGTGTTCAAAACAATAGTGACAACCGTTAAGGTGACTGACGTAAACGCCGCAGGCTTCAAGCAACCATTTAGGTGTTTTATTTCCCGAGTGGTGGATCACATTTTTGTACAGCGCCATATGGCCCTCCATACTGTGTGGCCTTAAACTGTGGGCGAGCATGATGTTATCGACGTTGTTATCGGGCCCTTTTATTCTATCATAGAGTTTTTTTAGTCTGCCTGTGGCATCTTTGAAGTCGATAGTATTGATCCAAGTCATAGCTGTTTTCCCTATAAATTACAATGCACTGTGAGTATGAGTTGCCTCTATCATATGGACTGTTCTTTTTTTAATCAAGAAGCTACCGCCAACTAAGTGATATTATATCTCACTGTTGCTGGCGATCCTTTATAGGGTGGCTATAGGGGCTGGGGAATGATTAGGAATCGTAGCGACCGTTATTTTCAAATATTTGACTAACAAAGACCATTGACGATATTAATTGGCTCGACCTTGATGTTTGGGTTGGTATTCTATTGGCGAATAATTATTTAATCACTCTGCTATTAGAAAAATAGTCGCTAATGCGCTGCTCTAACCAGTATTTTGGTTTAAATATGTTGCCGCTAATAAAGCCTAGGTGGCCACCGTTTTCGGTGACTTCAAGACTTATGTTAGCAGGTAATTGACTGGCCTTCGGTAGTATATTACCACTCATAAAAGGGTCGTCTAGTGCTTGTATAATCAAGGTATTACATTGGATTCTAGGCAGGTATTGTTTGGCACTAGACTTTTGATAATAATCTTTGGCACCTGCGAAACCGTGAATTTTGGCTGTGTATAAATCATCGAACTGTTCAATACTGTTAATTTTCTTCAGTGCTTGCTCATTCAAACCAATTAACGAGGCGATATCGTGGCTTTGAAATTTTCTCAGTAAAGATTTTTTCAGTGGTTTTAAAAGATACCGTTGGTAAACCCTGGCAAATCCACGTTGCATCGTCGTTGCGCAGAGCTCCAATTGGATAGGTGCTGATACCGTGACTGCAGCGCTAAGCGGTGAATAATTGCCGTATTCCGCCAGCAATTTCAATAACATATTACCCCCCAGCGAGTAACCTACAGCAAACAACTGACTACTGGGGAAGGTTTTTTGAAGATGCGAAATCCAAGCTTTTGCGTCAGCTGTATCACCGCTGTGATAAGCTCTGGCGGTTCTGTTAGGTCTATCTGAACAGCCCCTAAAGTGCATCAAAACACTGGCATAACCAGATTTTTTCAAGTGTTGCATTATACCTTGGATATAAGGTGACTGGCATGAACCGGCTAGACCGTGAAATAGGATAACAATAGCTTGATTGGTATCGTTTGCAGGTTTTTGATACCAGTGGCAATCGACGAAGTCGCCATCTACCAGCTCAAATTGTTGCACCGTAAAATCCATCGCTGGACACTGGCGAAACAGAGTCGAATACAAGGTTTGTAAGTGTTTATTTTTAAGCCCAGTGGCCGCGTTAAAATTTTGCATCTAAGTCATCGCTAGTGATAATTATCTATACTAACAGAGACTGAAAGCAAGTGGGATTTGTCGAGCTAACCTGGTGATGTATTGATAGATAGCTTCGTTTTAACTAGTACTATCTCTGAAGAGAAGAGATTTTAGTTACTAGCGGTTACCGTTAAGCGCCACTGTATTCAAATTGCGATATTAAGCGCTGTATTTAACATTAAGCTATTAAAAACAAGTCGAGCTAGCGAAAGGCTCACTTCTTGGTTGCAATTTTTAACTGTTCGCGTAACCAAAGCTTTGCCTCGACAGTTTCGTCAAAAATGCCGTAGGGAATGTCGTGCATTGCATACATACGCCCGAGTTGTTCTTCGACGATAGCAGTATAGCTGTCTTCCACAAAAACAACCGCGATGGCACATATACCGCGATCTTTGCGTATTTTTAATGAAGCGCAGAGGTCTTTCTCCCCTTCAGGGGTGAATAAACAGTCTTGGTGCAATATATTTAGTTGAGCCCAAGGTGCGGATACTGCCTGTAGAATTGACTCTATTTTTCCCTGATATATAAGTATTTGTTGGCTATTAAATGGCCCTTTGGCGCTGACTGTTAAGATGTTGTCATGGAAGTCTACTTTATGCTCACCGTGCGAATAAAACATATGTTTCCTAAAATGTTATGTTCAATTGTCATATTGAATTAAGTAAAATCCGTGGTTACAGGCCGGAACCTTAAAGTGTTGATAATTAAATAGTGTATCACGCCTTAGAAAATAGAGTATGTAAACGGTTTTGCAGCTGATTTTGGGCTCTTTTGCCCGTTTATTTTTCGCTTGAAAGGTTCTCTGAAGGTCACTATTGGTGGAAAATTAACAGCAGGCTTAATTAACGATATTAAACTTTACTGGACGGGTTACAGGTTAAGTATAGTTTAGTTGGATGGATTTCCCATTATATTTAGCCGGCAGATCGTTATTTCCCTCTCTTTATTTACAGGCCCAGCATGCTTCACAGCCCAGTTAAGGCGATAGATATTCCAAGGACAAGCTCAGCATCATGTGGCGAGTGAAGTTAAGGTAAATAAAAACTGGATAAAATAGCGGAGGCAGTGTGCCCCTCTGGTTGGTATGGAACCGGTTTTAACGCCATAATACCGAGTGTATTATGATGCTCTATGGCTGAGTTATACTGAGGTCTCAAAGCATTACTCACTCAAGGTGTTGAGTGAGTAATGTAAATTGTTCAATTATTTAGCGGATGCCATAATCGGATGGGTGTTTTCGACGTGGTGTCGGTCTTCAACGTGTTTTAGACCTTTGTTGGCGATGAAAGCAACCACCAGTAGCGAGGCCATCGCATACATGGTGGTATTGTAGAGGCTTGAAGTCGGGTCTATTGTCCCGGCGGGCACCACTTCCATCAGTTTAGCGATAGTCACTGTTTTAGCGGCAACCAGAGACTCGAGTTGTTCAATATTGGCGCCAAAAGCCTGTAGAAAAACAGCTGGGTCTACTTTGGCTGAAAGCGAGTCGATGGCATCGTCCACAGATAATTGCCGCAGGTAGGTAATGGCAAATGGGCCAAGTACTCCTGCGGTGCTCCAAGCGGTTAATAGTCGACCGTGTATGCCGCCGACGTGCAAGGTGCCAAACATATCGGCCAAGTAGGCCGGAATAGTGGCAAATCCACCACCGTACATAGTGAAGATGATCATAGTCGCGCCGTAGAAAAGCACTAGCCACATTACCGAGGGTTCGATACTGACTTGGGTGGCGACAAATGGTATTGAGACATACAACAACATGCCTAATAAGAAGAAGCAGTGGTAGGTGTTTTTACGGCCTATTTTGTCAGAGGTAGTAGCCCAGAAGAATCGGCCCACCATATTAAAGACACTAATCATCAGCACGTAAGTAGCTGCGAAACTTGCATCCACTATCCCCGGTAGGGTTGAGCCAAAAATTTCGGTCATCATCGTTTTAGCGACGCCAATCACCCCAATACCTGCCGTCACATTGAGGCAGAGCATTATCCACAATCGCCAAAACTGCGGGGTTTTTAATGACTGGTCTATGTGTACATGGTTAGTTGAAATCATGCGCAGCCTAGACTCTTCATTAGAGGGTGGTGTCCATCCCGCTGGTTTCCAGTTTTCAGCGGGTATTCGGTAGGAGAATGAGGCGATAATCATGATGATGAAATAGACCACACCCAAAGTAATGAAAACACTGGCGGCGCCTGTGTCACCGGTGCCTACCACGTAAACCCCCTCAGGGCCTGAGACGGGTAACTTGGCCATGTCAGCGACACTTGCCACGACCACTTCTACTCTGTTGCCAGCGACCTCGGCAAAGCGTCGGCCCCCTTCAGTGATCAGCTCAATATCGGTCACTTTTCCCAGGTATTGGGGCATTTCATAGAATACCGAGAGTAGCCAGGTCTTTAGCGGTGCCCCTATCATCGCACCACCGCCAAAGCCCATAATTGCCATGCCTGTCGCCAGGCCGCGCTTGTCGGGGAACCAGCGCAATAAGGTACTGACCGGGGAGACGTACGCTAGGCCTAAGCCGCAACCTCCGAGTACCCCGTAACCTAGGTATACCAACCATAATTGGTGATAACTAATCCCTAAACTACCAATCAAAAATCCGCCACCCCAGAGGAAGGCAGCGAGCACACCGACCATTCTAGGGCCAACGGTTTCAAGCCATTTACCGGCCAGTGCAGCAGCTAAGCCTAAAAAAACTATGGCGGTAGAAAATATCCACACCACCGAGCTTAAACTCCAGTCATCGGCAGAGCTGGCCACCACGCCAATTTGCTTGACCAGTGGTGGGTTAAAGATACTCCAGGCATAAACTGAGCCTATACAGAGATGGATAGCAATAGATGCTGGAGGTACCAACCAACGGTTAAACCCCGGTTTGGCGACAATGCGATCCTTTTTTAGAAAGTCGAGTGCGCCCTGCGATTCAGACATAGAGATGCTCCTGATTTTATTATTATAGCGATCCGCCAGAGAGGGCTGGGATTATTCAGCACACATCTGCAGACAGTGGAGTTTAGGATAGAGCAAGCTACGTGCCAGATGATTTAAATTGTTTAATATCAATAATATAAATAAATATATCATCTTAAGTCAATAATAAAATTGGGTTGTTTGGATACAATTGAAGATTAGATAGGGTCATTATGACCCAGTGATAGGACCAAAACTTAGTGCTTTGTCGCTGCATTTTTTATGAGTAGAGCAGCGTCGAAAGGATCAAAATCGCCAGTGGAGACAGTACTTTGATCATATTTTGGCAGCCAGATGTGAAATACGCTGCCTACTTTCACGCGGGAGCGCAGCGCAATTCGAGCATTTAGCCCCTGTAAAATGGAGTAACTAACCGATAGTCCCAAACCGCTTCCCCCTGGTGTTCTGCTAAAGAAGGGGTCAAAGATACGCCCGGTTAAAGACTTGGGAATACCGCAGCCATTGTCGCGAATACTCAACATGACACCTTGTTGTTTCCAGTTGCGACTGCGAATGGTGATACGACCATTGATATCACAGGCGGCAACGGCATTGGTGATAAGGTTAATTAAGACTTGTTGCATTTGCTGGCGGTTACTCGCGACCATTGTTGTTGCCCGTAGATCGAGATAGAGCTCAATATTCTTTTTTTGTAAGTCGTGTTTAATCAATACCTGGGTGGCGCGAATCACCACGTTTATATCAATTTTAATGATGGGGCTGGTGTTTTCACCGGGCCTAGAAAACTGTAGCAAATCATTGATAATAGAGCGAATGCGTTCCACTTGCTGCACAATCAAGGCAAATTCACTGGCGACTTTACTGCCGTCGTTGCCAAGTTCTACCATCATTAGATCTAAGTAGCCTAAAATCACGGCGGTGGGGTTGTTTATTTCATGGGCGATACCCGCGGTAAGTTCGCCAATGGCCGCCAGTTTCTCCTTGGCGATCAGTTGTTCACGGGTGCTCTGCAGTAACTTTATATGCCGATTGAGTGCCTGAGTGCGCAGGCTAACTTTTAGCTCAAGCTGTTGAGCCGAATCTTGGATATGATCGTGCTGTTGTTCTAGCTGGTCCAGCATTAAATTGAATTCTACGCCTAAGATAAGTAGTTCGCTGCTAGTATTTTCCGGGATGTTGATCCGCTGTCGACTGCCGCTGCGAATTTGTCCAATCACAGTCACCATCGCCTCGACGGGTTTAAAAATTCCCTTGGCACCCCTTATTACCAGTAGGCCACAAGCGAATACAATCACGGCAAAGATGATTAATAACTGCCACATCCAGCGGTAGAAATCGCGCTTAAAGGGCGCCTCTAAAAATCCTGCGTAAATCATGCCCACCCTCTGTTGGTAAATATCAACAATCGGTAAGTATCCCGAGATATACCAGTCGCTGACGACGAAAGCGCGATCGAGCCAGCGCTTGCCTTGCACTAAGACTTTTTCTCGTACTTGTTCTGATACGCGTGTGCCAAGTGCTCGTGTACCGGGTGTTTGCAGGGCGGGCACGTTAGTGCTGATGCGCACATCGTCTAAAAAAATCGTCACCGTACCTAGGCTGTCCAAGGCGAGAGATCCGGCACTGTAAACGGTCTTTTTGATATTGTCGACAAAAGAGGCATTGCCGTTCATCAACACCCCGGCGCTGAGTAATGCTTGCACCTTACCACTGGCGTTTTTTAGCGGATAAATTATGTGTAAAATCATCCCTCTGTCTTCAAATCTTCGGTGAGAGGGTGTGGCATGTTCGGTTTCAGTCAACACCAGTTGCGCCCGGCTAGCCAGAGCGGGCGACAGTGCCTTGAGGCGCGTGGCGCTGAATATTTCGACACCACCGACTGTCTGTCCCCGCATCGCCTGCTCGAGTAGTGGACTCTGCGCGAGCTGACACTTAGCCTCTGACAATAGTCGACAGCCCATAGGTGTTATTAGTTGAATAAAGTCAAAAACTGAATTTAATTGCAATTGTTGCAGGCGATTAACTAAACGTTGGCTGTCGATGGGGTTGCGATGCTGCTCGGTATTAGATTTGACATAAGCCGTGCGAAAATTGTCATCTTGGGCAAGCAGTGATAACTCAATTAAATAATGTGCTTGGGTATTGTTAAAACTATCGTTAGCGACTGCTAAGTCTGTGCTTACTTTCATTAGCAAATGTCGGTAACCTGCCTCGCTAGTCCAAAGATACATAATGCCGACTAATACTGAAGCCATTAAAAACAGCGGGCACAAGACGAGGACTAATATCCTAAATCTGATGCTACGCAGTTTAGAGTCAGTGGCAATCTTGAGCAAGGGAGTCAAGGGTAAGCTGGCGTTTACGATCTAAGGTTTTGCGGGTAATGCCCAAGGTTTTAGCAGCCTGGCTCTTATTGCCCCCACAGGCCTGTAATACGAGTTCGATATGCTGTTGTTGTACTTTACCCAGTGACCAATTAAGCGGGAAACTGCCCAAAGATTTTTCAGCTTGCTGTTGTAACAACTGCCCGGGTGGGCAACTAAGCAACATTGACCTCTCTAGCAAGTTGCGTAATTCACGAACATTGCCAGGCCAGTGATAGCTCTGTAATTGCACCATATCAGCCGCGGTTAAACGGCTGGGGGGCAGTGCTAATTCGTCAGCTAACTGGTGACTGAAATGCTCGCAAAGAAGCGGGATGTCTTCTGGGCGGTCGCGCAGAGGCGGTAAAATAATCGGTAATATATTCAAGCGATAATACAAATCAGCGCGAAATAGTTGTTTGTCGACCAGTTCAGCCAAAGACTTATTACTGGCGGCTACTATGCGCACATCGACAGATTTTTCTCTGTCTGTGCCCAGTGGCCTGATTTTTGAATCCTCAAGCACGCGCAATAATTTGCCCTGCAAGGGCAGTGGCATCTCGCTGATTTCATCGAGAAATAAGGTGCCGCCATCGGCATAACTAAACAGCCCTTGGCGCGCTTGCCCGGCACTGGTAAAAGCACCTTTAATATGGCCAAAGAGTTCTGACTCTATAAGGTTAGGGGCAATAGCGGCGCAATTAACCGGTACAAAAGGGCCGTTGCGAGCACTGTGTTTATGCAGTGCCGAAGCGACTAATTCTTTGCCTGTGCCTGTCTCACCCTCGATCAGTACCGACGATTTAGTATCGGCCACCCGGATTATCAATGAATTGATGGCGGATATTGCCGCTGAGTCACCTATCATGGCACTGGCGCTATCCTGGCGGGAGAGGCGCTGTTGAAAAACGTAATTGGCGCGTGACAAACGCAACTTATCGAAGCAGCGCGCGACCGCGCCGAGCATTTGCTCTAGCCGAAAAGGCTTGAGAATAAAATCTTCGGCACCTAAGCGTACAGCGGCTACCGCATTATCTAGCTCGGCAAAACCGGTCATAAAAATGACTTCAACACTGGGCATGTTTTGATCAAAATTTTGCACCCAATCGATGCCAGATTGACCGGGCATATTGATATCGACAATCAGTAAATCATAGAAGCGTTTGGTACGCAGAACTTCAGCTTGAGTGGTGTTACTAGCGACATCAACGATGCTGTAGTGACTATTTAGGGCGCGCTCTAAAAAATCGCAAATACCTTGTTCGTCATCCACAATGAGGATGGAGAGCGCGGCGCGTTCATCTTTTTTATGAGTAACCACTCGTTGGGCTTGCATAGAATCCCTCATCGCACCGCTGAATTTTTATTTTTATAAGCTAACAACTTACAGTATTAGCAGTATTTTGCCAAGCGCTAACAGTCGCTATAATCCTCTCAAAAATAATGGTTAACGACATTGTTTTCAATCAGAAAACAGGGGTTCCCAGCAGCTAATCCAGTCGGGCCAAGATCGTTAAGGGCTAAAAAAGCACTAGCAATGTGCAGCTACATTATGATGAGTTTGGCGGTTAGTTGATTCAGGGATATTTCATCATCAGAACTCAGCATAACTAACCCAAATGGCAGGCTACACTTCTGGGTAATACCGCATCAAAAACCGGCTCAATACCCAACCAGCGGGGTACACTGACTCAGCTATTGCGCCGATTTTTGGCTTGTCTTAGCTTTACTCGTGACGTTATGCACAGGTCCCATATTATTATGTCCACCAAGCGAATTATCTGATCAAATCAAGGTACAATCGTTAGCGATTAAATTGAATGGGTAGCAGTGTGTTAAATTATTTAAAAATATTCAGTAAATTGCTGATCGTTTTTGGCGTAGTAGGCTCAATCGCAATTGCCATCGGCTTCACCCCGCGTCTCGGTTCAGTCTCCATCGCGGTGAGCATTATGGGGTTGCAAGCATTGACCGGCGGGGTGATTTTGTACGGTTTTAAATTGGAAAGGGAGGGGCAACTTGCCCTTAAAAAATTGCAATACGGCGGTTGGTTACTGGTAATCTTGCTGATTATTATTTGTCAGATATGGATTAATGTTGGCAATATTAAAATTTAGCCCAAGTACCGTATTCCACTATATTGGAGTGTTAAAACGGGTGCTAATTTTAGCCCGAATATAGCACCCAATAGCGGGTGCTTTAGCTTGCTTGTTGTTTTTACAGGTATTTTATTCTCAGTCAGCCGGATATACCAATGCGCTGTGCAATCGAAGAAATCCCGTAAAAACAACTAGTGGTGCAATCAGGACTAACAGCACGGCATGATATGCATTATCCGGATTGGAGAATTAACCATGGCACAAATTAAAATATATGGATTAAAGTCAAATTTTGACCGGAGTAAAGAGATGATCTCTAAGGGGATTCACCGGGCTATTATCTCGGCACTTAACTACCCAGTAGAAAAGAAATTTCATCGATTTATTGCCTTAGAAAAAGATGATTTCTTTTATCCAGATGATAGATCACAAAATTATATAATCATTGAGATATCGATGTTTGCAGGGCGTTCTGTGCAAACTAAGAAGAGCCTCATTATGAATCTATACACAGAGATAGCTAAGGCGGCGGGCATTGATGCTGAAGATATTGAGATCACTATTTTTGAAACCCCTAAAGAAAACTGGGGGATTCGTGGAGTGCCTGCTAATGAGCTGAGATTGAATTACCAGGTTGAAGTCTAAATAAAGTATAAGCAGCTGTCATTGTCTGAGGCCTTTCAAGCTAATCCGCGAAGATAAGGTAAGATAAGGCAGCGGTAATGAAATGGCTGGAGTCATGATGTTTGCTTAAGCATCTTACTGCTGCATAGAGATGACTTGGTCCTACTTGCCACATAGGCCCAAGCATGGTTCAAGTTATTTTCTGGTGCTCTACTACTGCCACCAGAGCGCTAACACTGGGAAACTGACCAGTAGCGAGAGAGCGATTACTTGCAAGCCGATAAAGGGTAATACGGCGCGAAAAATATGCGCCAAGGTTATTTCCGGTGGTGCGACACTCTTCAAGTAGAAAGCGGCGGGGCCAAAGGGTGGGGTCAAGAATGATATCTGCATATTCATTGAGAATACCACGCCAAACCAGATAGGATCGTAACCCAGTTGAATGATGATCGGCACGAAAATTGGCATGGTGAGTAAGGCGATACCGACCCAATCCAAAAACAGCCCGAGCAAGAATAGAATAGCCATCATCAACAAGAGGATAGACAGTGGGCTACCGTCGCCAAAGTTGAGGATTAAATTCTCTACAAAGCGCATGCCACCCATTAAATTGTAGACGCCCACAATCATAGTGGCACCGATGCCAATCCAGATAATCATGCCGCAAGTACGCATGGTCTGCTTGGCACTTTCACGCATCAACTGCCAGTTGAGTTCGCCGCGTATCCACGTTGAGAGGGTGATACCTGCCACCCCAACGCCGGCCGCTTCAGTGACTGAAGCAATACCTGCATAGATACTGCCCAGTACCGTAAAGGCGACCGCAACGGGTAGCGCAACACCGCTTAGAATTTTCGATTTCTCAGCACGGCTCATGCTCAATTCTTTTTCAGGGGGAAGCGGTGCTAAGCTAGGGTCTAAATAACAGCGGACTAAGACGTAAATAACGTAAAAAGAGGCGAGTAATAAGCCCGGTACAAAGGAGGCGGTAAATAAATCGCCGATCGAGACGTTGGCAATTAAGCCATAAATAATCAGTACGATGGAGGGTGGTACCATTGTCCCTAAGGCTCCACCTGCACAAACTACGCCGATGGCTAAATTGCGGTTGTAACCCATGCGTAACATCTGCGGCAGTGCCAGAAGGCCAAGCAACACTGTTTCACCGCCGATAATACCGGACATAGCGGCGAGAAAGACGGCGACGACTAAGGTTTGTACCGCCACTCCGCCGCGAATTCTACCGCCGACAATACGCATCGCATTGAACAGATCTTTGGCAATGCCTGATCTGTCGAGTATAGCGGCCATCAGTACAAACATCGGTACCGCGACAAACACATAAGAGGTGGAGAAACTGTAAATTCGGCTAATCAATAAAGGGGTAGAGTGGGGGCCTATCCAAAAAAGGGCAAAAAATAGCGCCACGATACCCGTCACTATTGCCAGTGGCATGCCTGTGGCTAACAGCACAAACATAATGCCGAGCATCAGCAGGCTGCCCCACTCAATGCCGATCACTGATAAATCAAATAGTTCAAACATTTTTATTTCCTCTAAGCGCAGTGACAAGCTTGATCAAGTGCAGTAAATATTGGAACAACATCAGCAGCACAACAATAAATAGCATTGATTTTACGAGGGCAGGCAGGGCCGGATCCCACGCGCTGCCGCTGGTCTCCATGCGAAAATCACCCCAGGGGGCAAACAGTGCTTTTTGCGCGACTCCATAGGCCGCCCAAGTCAGGATTGACATGTAGATCAAGCCGAACAGGGAAATAAATATATCCAGATAGTGACGTACTTCATCAGACACCCAATCGTATAAAATACCGATGCGTATATGACGGTTACAGGCCAGGCAGTAGCTGCCAGCATAGATAAACAGGATGGCACAAAATAAGGTGGTGGTCTCGTGTACCCATATGGTGGGGGCATTAAACACATAACGCATCACTATTTCAAAAATGATGATGCAGGCACTGAGCAAAAAGACTGTGCTTAATAGGTCACCGAGTTTAATAATGAACGTATCGAGAAGGGTGATAGGCTCGTGGTTATCTGAAGCGCGTAACGCACTCGTGTTGGGGCTTTTCATAAATTATTGCCTGTATTCTAGACTCTTTGAAGATTAAACGGCATGAATGAGTACGGAGCTATAAAAGAGAGGGATGATGCGCCGCATAGCATACAATTGGCTCATTCAAAGGCTGAGCTAATAGTAAGATATAACACTGGGATACTTAGCATCCCCGTTATAAAGAGTGTGGTAAACGACTGCATTCAATAATGGCGGGTTAAAAAGGGACTCAATACCCAACAAACGAGAGTACTCTGACTTCGCTATCTCGTCGGTTTTGATTAAGACCCTTCTGGCCAGTTGAACCGGTTGTCTTGACTTTACTTCGACTGCCTTGCCTTATTATCGCTCGCTACTTCTTACCACACCCTCTCAACCCGGATATTGCATGCAACATCCGAGTTAAGTGGTTATACCATTACTGAGGGCTTATAGCATGCCTTTGTCTGCAAGGTACTTAGTGAGAACGTCATACACTTTCTTCGCATTGGGAGATTTCTTGGCAAAAATTTCCCACTGACCTTGAGCAATGGCACGGAACTTGTTGCGCTCTTCCATACTCCAGTCATGAATAGTGATATCACCAGCGGCTTTAGCTTCTGCAACAGCTTTTATATCATTATTTTTCAAGGTAATGATCATGGTAGCAGCAAAATCTGTCACTGACTTTAACATGATTTTTTGAGTAGCAGCGGGAATTTTATTCCAAGTAGCCTGAGTCATCGATACTTCGATCACAGGCATTGAGTGGAATCCTGGGTAAACGGGGTGCTTGGCAATTTTGTGCAAGCCCTGCTGTTGGTTGGTTGAGAAAACCGTGTAATCAGCGGCATCAATCAAACCTTTGTCTAGAGAAGTATAGACTTCAGAACCGGGTAGATTGACAGGCGTGGCGCCAGCTGCAGCAAATACTGCCTGAACTAGCCCCTCGGGTGCTCTAAGCTTAAGACCTTTAAGATCGGCGACACCATTGAGTGGAATCTTTGAGACGAACGCTTCAAGGCCCGTTGCAGATGCACCGAGGAATTGTAAACCATAGGGAGTTAACAGCTCTTCATACAGTTCGCGTCCACCACCATTATTGATGAAATCAAGCATTTCAAACGGGTCGCCCCAAGCGCCAACAGTATTACCTAGTAAACCAAATGCTGGATCTTTACCTGAAAAATAACCGGTGGCAGTGACGTGTCCATCGAGAATGCCAGAGCCCACTGCTTCTAGTGTTTCAGTGTGCTTAACGATAGAGTTAACCGGTAACATTTCAATGCTGACGACGCCATTGGTCAGTTTCTCAACGCCATTAGCCCAGTCTTGCATGAGGACATAGTTGGCATTACCAGCATTGTCACTTGATTGGAATTTCAAGTTAAATTCAGCGGCAAATGCTGCGCTAGTCATCAAGCTGATACCCGCCAGAGAGCCAATGACGGTCTTGGAGATAACCGTTGCCGTTTTAGAGAGTTTTGATATATTTGTTTTCATTATAAGCCTCTATTATTTTTGTAGTGCGTTTTGGTGTTACTTGGGCCCGATGTTTAGATAAAGGGCTTGAACTATCTGATCCACGAGTTGTTGGACCGGGTTATTGATTGACACCGTGATCAAATTTTCTGCTTGATCCGGTTCTTCCAATGCTTCGAACTGACTGTCAATGAGTGACATCGCCATAAAGTGATTTTCACGGGCCGCCATGCGGCTGTGTATTTCTGCTCGGCTACTTCTGAGGTAGACGAACTTAATATTGTTTATGTTGTTGATAAGTATCTGTCTATAACTTTTTTTCAGAGCAGAGCAGGCCAGCACAAAACCTTGTTGCTGTGCGATGCGCTCGCTCATTGTCTGGTTCAATAACGCGAGCCAAGGAGCCCTGTTATTATCGTTGAGAGGTACGCCAGCGGTCATTAGAGAGACGTTTTCTGGGGTATGAAAATCATCACCTTCTAAAAAATCTAGATCCAGATATTCGGCTAAATTTCTACCGATGGTGCTCTTACCACACCCGGCGACGCCCATGACAACTATATACATAAAAATTACGAATTCCCAGCAAAAGATAGCGCTAACATTTTTTAAAAAATTGTTATTGCTGTTAATTATTTAAGACAGATTACTATTTTTCAGGAAGTGGAGTCAAGACAAATTCAATAAAAATGACAGCGCTAACATTAGTATGGTAATAGGGTAATGTTGGGTTTGTTTTACCAAGTCACAAACAGGGAATATGCGGTGGACAGAAATAGGGCAGGATTTTTGGCAGAGCATCCAAAGGTCGACGCGGTACATTGTAATAACGACGATTTGGCTTATGGTGCTGTCTTTGAATGTCAGCGTAGAAATTTACTGATCCCCAAGCAAATTGGCATCGCTGGTTTTATGATCTCGAAGCATCGGCGTCAACTAACCCCTCACTGACAACTATTAGAACACCCCACTATGAAATTGGCAGCAGCGCAGCGAGCTTGCTGATTAATAGCCTACAGGGCTGCCCCGATCCCTCGAGAATGTTGGATTTAGGTTTTGCATTAATCAAGCGCGATAGCGCTTGAACCAGTTGCTGCAAACCGATGAGATCAAGCGCTAATGACCCTGGAAAATCGTTAAGGAAAAACCTCTTAGTTGATTGCATAGGGGTTATTCGAGCGCCAAACTCCTTGGGTTACAAAGCTGCCGCCTGAATAATATATAACCTTTGTTTACCTTTGCATGCGGCTGCCAGATGGGTCGTAAAAGGGTCGCAGCGATGCCTCGGCGCTGAAGCGATTTTTGGCTATTTCTATCTCAAACTGAGCTCCCTTGATTACATCTGCTGTCAGTGCCGGTACTGCCACATAGCCCATGCCAATCGCGGCACCGACGCTGTGGCCATACATGCCGGAAGAGAGATAACCGACCATGTTTCCATCCATGATGATAGGTTCATTGTGAAATAACAACGGCTCAGGATTATCCAACTTAAATTGCAGTAGACGGCGGTTAGGTAATAGCCCCGCTGCCTTGGTTTCAAGAAAAGCACTGCGACCGATAAAGTCACTCGCATTAGGTTTGGCAGCAAAGCTCAAGCCCGCTTCGAACAAGTTATCTGCCATGCCGATATCGTGGCCCCAGTGACGAAAGCCCTTTTCTAAACGCAGACTGTTGACAGCATGTAGACCTACATTGCACAGTGCAAACTCTGCACCGGCTTGTTGCAGTGCGCTAAATACTTTAACGCAATCACTGGCTGGGACAAACAGCTCCCAACCCAGTTCACCCACATAAGATAAACGCTGTAACCAGACCTGTACCCCGACTATTTTTGCATAGCGGCCAGTGGCGAAGCTAAAGTGTTGCGCAGATAAATCAGTCTCGACAATTTTCTGCAGCAGGGCGCGTGCGTTAGGCCCTTGTACTGCTAGGCAGGCATACTCCATGCTGATATCACGCACTTGCACGTCACCGCTTAAGTGCTTTTTCAAATACCACCAATCGCGATTGAGGGATCCTATGCCAGTAGTGATCAGGTATTTGTTCTCAGCGGTTCTAGTGACGGTAATGTCTGCCTCGATGCCTCCGCGGGCATTTAACCACTGGGTGTAGACAACCGCACCGATTGGGGCAGAAACATCACCCGCACAAATCCACTGCAGAGCTTGAGTGGCATCGGGTCCAGAAACTTCAAATTTACCAAAGGAAGAAATATCATAGACGCCGACATTTTCGCGCACTGCTAGGTGCTCGGATGCGTGAAAATCAAACCAATTAGAACGTTTATAACTGTAGCGATACTCGGCCACCGCCCCCTCTTTGGCGAACCAGTTGGGTCGCTCAAACCCTGCGACTTCACCGTAACAGGCCCCCTGAGTTTTTAACACATCATACAGTGGAGACTTAAGTCTACCCCGGGCGCTTTGGTATTGATAAAAGGGCCAGTGCATCGCGTAACTGTGGCTCAGGGCCTCGGGGATGCGTGCTTCAATGTAAGACTGTTCACGCTGCACGCGATGGTGGCGGCGCACATCGCATTCCCAAATATCTCCCGGTGGATATCCGTCTATAATCCAGTCGGCCATTAACATGCCCAAACCGCCCCCAGCGCTAATACCCTTGGAATTAAGACCGCAGGCAACATAAAAATTATCGACTTCGGGGGTGGGGCCCAATAAATGTAGGTTATCGGGAGTAAAGCTTTCTGGACCGTTAAAAAAAGTGCGGATGCCGGTCGTTTCTAGCGCGGGGAAAGTCCCCATACTGCGCAGTAAATACTCTTCAATGTGCTCTAGATCACAGGGGAACTCATCAAAACAAAAATCTTCGGCGATCTTACTCATCGGACAGCCGCGGGCGTTGTGCTCAAACCAACCGACCAGCATTTTACCCGCATCCTCCTTGAAATAGACCCCCTTGTCGTAGTCGCGCAATACCGGGCGCTTATTCAGGCCATCCATCTCTTCAGTGACCACGTAAAAATGTTCACAGGCGTAGAGAGGTAAATCGACCCCTATCTCAGCCGCGATCTCCCTCGACCACAACCCGCCGGCCAAAACCACAGTATCTGCATGAATGACCCCGCTATCGGTTTGCACGCCGACCGCGACTCCCTGTTCGGTGAGTATTTTCTGAACTTTTACATTTTCAAAAATTTGCGCACCGTGCATCTTAGCCCCTTTTGCCAGAGCCATGGTGGTATCCACGGGGTTGGTTTGGCCATCTTTCTCAATGTACAGTGCACCCAATATGCCCTCGGTATTGATGCCTGGGTAGAGCGCCGCCAAACGCTTATTATCGATCATCTCTGATTCAACCCCAAACACACTCGCCATCGATGCGCTGCGCCGCAACTCTTCAAGGCGCTCTTCGGTGCGCGCCACCGACAAGCTCCCAATTTGTCGATACCCCGTTGCCTGACCTGTCTCGCGCTCAAGTGAGGCATAGAGTTGATGGCTGTATTTGGCCAGGTAAGTGAGGTAGGGCGTTGGCCAAAGCAAGCTGACCAGACCCGCCGCATGCCAAGTGGTGCCGCAAGTTAACTGTTTACGCTCTAGCACCACAACGTCTTTCTGGCCGCGCTTGGCGAGATGATAGGCGATCGAGCAACCGACGATGCCGCCCCCGATAATGACCACTTGTGCTTTGCTTGGCAGAACTTTTTCATCACTCATTAGATAGTCCGAAGTATGGTTGGTGCTGTTGTGTAAAGAGACTAGCCGGGAGGACAGAAGAGTATCGATGGCGATAATCTGTGACACAAGGCTAGTGATCAAGTTTGCATACTCACACGCAATGATTCGCTTAACAATTGACTATTTTTTTATTAGTGGTAAGTTTTATTACCACTGAGTATTCATCATCGCCAACAGGTACCTGACCTCAATGAGCAAAACACTGGACTACCGGAAACTGCCTCCTCTTAAATCTCTGAAGGGTTTTGCAAGCGCTGCGCAACACCTCAGCTTTCGTGCAGCGGCGGCAGAATTAAACCTAACCCATCCGGCTATTAGTCATCAAATTCAAAGTCTTGAAGAAGATTTGGGGGTCAAATTATTCCACCGAACCAACCGGGGGTTGAGTCTGACCTCAGCGGGGCATCGCTACTATCCTATGGTGCGTGAAGCATTGGAGGCACTGATTAATGGCAGTGAGGCGCTCAGACGTAGCGCTAGCCCTAGCTCTCTGCGAGTGCAGACCTATATTTCTATCTCACTGCGCTGGCTGGCGCGAAAGTTACCGCACTTTCAAACGCTGCATCCGGATATAGATTTACAGATAATCTCCTGTATTGAAGAACAAGATTTCTCGGTAAGCATCGCTGATCTGGGGATTATGTTCTATTGCATGCCACCTGCGGCCCCCCTGTGTTGGACTCCGCTGTTCAGCTCGAACTTAGAAGTGG
>JABSRA010000072.1 GCA_013215445.1 Oceanospirillaceae bacterium | reverse complement strand
AAAATATCATTATAAATTAATCTTAATGCTAATTGTTATCATTTAGGTTTACTAAAAAAATAGTTTGCTGTAGTCTCCACGCTGAAATCAATTAATTAAAGGACAGAGTAGTGATCAAATTAAAGTACGCTTTTGCAAGAAATGTACTTGCCCCACTGGTGCTAGGGCTCTCATTAAATTTATCAGCAGCGATGATCGAAGTCACCGATATTGCCGGGCGAAAAGTTAGCATTGATCCAGATAAAGTCAATAATATCGTATTAGGCGAGGGGCGTTTAACTTATACATTAGCCTTGTTAGATAAGAAAAATCCTCTGGCGCGAGTGGTTGGATGGAAAGATGATTTAGTTAAATATGACCCAGACGCTTATCGTAAGTATCTTAAGGTATTCCCTGAAATTAAGGATATTGCAAATCTAGGCAGTCCCTATGCTGGTGATTTTAGCCTTGAGAAAGTGATTACACTCAAAACTGATTTATTTATTCTAAATTTAGGAAAATTGTTAAACGCTCAAGAAAGTGGTTTGCTGGTTAAGCTGGAAAAAGCGGGCATTAAAGTAATCTTTGTCGATTTTAGACAGCGTCCTACGCAGAATACTATCCCGAGTATGTTGATGTTGGGTAAGGTTTTGAATCGCCAAAAAGAGGCCAATGAATTTGTTGATTATTATATAGAGCAAATGCGTGCAATCAGCTCGGTGGTGCTACAAAAGAAACTGGAAGAGCGTCCTATTGTGTTTATTGAACGCGCGGCTGGTTTCAACCCCGGCAAGTGCTGTAGCACTTTCGGTGCAGCCAATATGGGCCGTCTAGTCGACGAGGCTGGGGGTATCAATTGGGGTAGTCGTAAATTCCCAGGATTTTCTGGCAAGGTTAATCCAGAGGTCATCTTTACGGATGATCCTGACTTCATCATCGGTACTGGTGCAAACTGGGCGGAAGCCAGACCTAATACCGAAGCGGTGTTGCTAGGTTATGAGGCGACAGAAGCGCTAGCACAAGAGAGGCTGTTGAATTTAGCCAATCGTAAGGGCTGGCCTGCATTAAAATCGGTGCAAGATAAGAACTTTTTCTCTATCTACCACCAGTTCTATAATAGCCCGTATCACTTTATTGCCTTACAGGTATTCGCTAAGTGGTTCTATCCTGAAGATTTTAAAGACTTAGATCCAAAGGCTAAATTTAAAGAGCTACATGATAGGTTCTTACCTATCGATGCGAGCGGCGTGTTTTGGGCGAAGTTGAAATAGCCAATCCACTGATAATCTGAGCCTGGATTAGTTGTGCAGGCTCCTGTTTCAGTCAAGTAATGTTAAATGGAAAATATTGACAGGGACGTTGTTCTTAATGTTTCGTTTTGCTGATAGCAAAAGAAATCGTGTATTAACAATAATTCATGTTTTTCATGAGTTGGTTAAGGGTAAACAATGAATATCATCAGTGAACACTCCAATTCACAAAATAAGGTAGCGTCTGTGTCAAGTACTGCTGCCGCTTTGCAATCTGCTGCAAATTATAAGCAAAGATCTGCAAAAAAAATCAGATTATTACTCGTGGTGGTGGCCTTGTTGATCGCCAGTACTATGCTCGATGTGTCTATTGGCCCAGGTAATTTTTCACTGGCAACAGTGTTGCAGGTGCTGATGGATAAAACCTCACACGGTATTATGCTTGAGGTTATTATTTGGGATTATCGCATGCCAATTGCGGTGACTGCGGTCATTGTCGGTGCCATGCTGGGAGTGGCTGGCGCACTGATGCAAACGCTGTTAAATAATCCATTAGCAGAACCCTTTACCCTGGGAGTTTCTTCTGCGGCTAGTTTTGGGGCTGCGCTAGCGATTGTGACGGGGGTGGGCCTCGTGGCGAATGTGGGTTCGCTATTGGTCACCATAAATGCTTTTGTATTCTCGCTCAGTACTTGTCTTTTGTTGCTGTTAGTGATGCGTTTAAAAGGGATCGGCACCCAGGCAATTATACTATTCGGTATCGCTATCTTTTTTGCCTTCAATGCGATGTTGGCGATGATGGAGTATGGTGCTTCAGAAACACAGTTACAGAGAATTGTATTTTGGATGTTGGGTTCTTTAAGTCGCGCCAGTTGGGTGCAAATAGCCTGGGGTTCCACATTATTGTTAGTTGTATTACCTTTTTGTATGTCGCGTACCTGGCGTTTAACGGCACTTCGTTTAGGTGAAGAAACGGCGTCAAGCATGGGTGTAAATATCCCTAGATTGCGTATCGAAATTTTGATTTGTATTTCACTGCTAGCGGCAACCGCGGTTGCGTTTGTCGGTACCATTGGTTTCGTTGGTTTGGTTGGCCCGCATATCGCCAGATTACTGGTCGGTGAAGATCAGCGGTTCTTTATACCTCTGTCGGCACTACTCGGTGCACTTATGCTCAGTTTGACCTCCATCGTCAGCAAAACATTGACGCCGGGTATTATCTATCCGATCGGTATCATCACCGCGCTAATCGGTGTACCGGTATTTTTGGCTATTATTTTTAAGCATGCAAGGGAGCGTTCACTATGAGTTTGTCAATTAAGAACTTAACGGTTAGTTACGGCGCCAATTTAGTCTTGGATCAGTTATGCATTAGCGAATTAAAGGCGGGCAGTTTTGTCGCGTTATTGGGGCCCAATGCGGCAGGTAAATCTACCTTATTTAAGGCGGTTTCCGGGTTGATTAAAGCGCAACATGCCGAGGTGTATTTAGAGGGGAAAAATATACTGAGTTATTCTCGTACCGAGCGGGCAAAGTTGATCGCTTATTTACCCCAGTCTTTTTATACAAGTTTAGCGTTATCGGTATTCGAATCTGTGTTGCTGGCTCTTAAGCAGCAGTCCTCGTGGAGAGTACGCACTACCGATACCCTGAAAGTTGCTCAAATGTTAGAGTTGCTAAATATTTCACACCTAGCGGATAAAGATGTGAGTGAACTCAGTGGCGGTCAGAAGCAGTTAGTGGCCCTGAGCAGGATTTTGGTGGTTGAGCCAAAGGTTATATTGCTGGATGAGCCCACCAGTGCTTTGGACTTGCACAATCAGTTATCAATGTTAACGCTGATTAAATCCTTAACCAGCAGTCGAGGCATTATTACCGTGGCTGCGCTACACGATGTTAATCTGGCCGCAAAGTTCTGTGATCATTTAATCTTGCTAAATAAAGGTGTTATTCAAGCCGAGGGCAAACCAAGTGAGGTACTGGCCATGCCTTTACTGGGGGAAACTTATCAGGTTTCAACTAGTTTAGAGTATTCTGCGCGGGGTGACTTGTATGTCGATGCGCAGCTGTTGGCATCGGCTTGATTTAGCTTTGATGACTGTTTTAAAAGAGGACTAAAAGTAAAATAAGGCGCCGCAGGCGCCTTATTTAGGTTGTGTTCTCGAGCGTTAGTTGACCCGCATGCCGGGCTTAGCACCGGTGTGTGGCTCAAGTATCCAAATGTCTTCACCGCCGGGTCCCGCCGCTAAAACCATTCCTTCTGAATCACCAAACTTCATCGTACGAGTGGCTAAATTGGCTACCATTACGGTATGTTTACCAATTAGATCCTGCGGATTATAAGCAGATTTAATCCCAGCAAACACGTTTCTGGTCTCTCCATCGAGATCCAAGGTTAAGCGCAACAGTTTGTTGGCGCCTTTTACATGCTCTGCATTGACTATTTTGACTATCCTTAAATCAACTTTAGCAAAATCCGAAAATTCGATAGTGTCTGCAATCGGCTCTTGCTGAAGAGGTGACTTTGGCGGTGCTTTGGGAGTGCTCAACGCTGCATATTCAGCTAGGTTCAGCTTAGTCTCTTCAATGATAGCCTTTACTTTCGACTCGTCTACGCGTTGCATAAGCGGCTTGAATTTGTTGATTTGATGATTTAGTAATGGGGTTTTTGCAGCGTCCCAAGTATAGCTTGGAATGTTCAAAAACTGCTGGGCACCCGCGGCGACTTCAGGCAGTACAGGTGCTAGGTACGAGCAGATGACATTGAATAAGTTAATACCCATGGTACAGCAGTCATGGACCGCTTGTGCACCGTCCTCCTGCTTGGCAAGAACCCAGGGCTCTGCGTGGTCTATATATTGATTGGTTGCATCGGCAATGGCCATAATCTCGCGCATCGCCTTGGCGAATTCACGTTTTTCATAATAACTGGCGATGAGTTCACTTTTATCGATAGCGCTTTGAAATAACGCGGGTTCCGATAAAGTATCAGCCAGTTTGCCGTCAAATTTTTTGTGGATGAAGCCCGCACATCGCGAGGCTATATTAATCACTTTATTGACTAAATCCGCATTAACCCGCAAGCGGAAATCTTCAAGGTTTAAGTCAATGTCATCTAAGCCTGAGCCAAGTTTGGCGGCAAAATAGTACCGTAAGTACTCGGGGCGAAGGTGTTTAAGATAAGTTTCGGCCATGATAAAGGTGCCGCGAGACTTAGACATTTTCTTGCCATCAACGGTGACGAAACCATGGCAGAAAACACCGGTGGGTTTACGAAGTTGTGCGCCCTCGAGCATTGCTGGCCAAAATAGCGAGTGAAAGTAAGCGATGTCTTTGCCGATGAAGTGATAGAGCTCGGTGGTGGAGTCTTTATTCCAATACTCGTCAAAGTCTGCACCGTTTTTGTCACACCAGTTTTTAAAACTGGCCATGTAACCAATAGGTGCGTCTAACCAGACGTAAAAATATTTTCCAGGAGCATCGGGGATTTCAAAACCCCAATAGGGGGCATCCCTAGATATATCCCAATTCTGTAAGCCTGATTCAAACCATTCATTGAGTTTGTTTTTCATTTGCTCTTGGACGTGATTATCAACCCACTCTTTTAAGAAATCTTCAAAATCTGCGAGTTTAAAGAAATAGTGTTCCGACTCTTTTTCGATAGGGGTCGCGCCGGAAATAGCAGAGTAAGCATTTTTTAACTCGATAGGGCTGTACGTTGCACCACAGCTTTCGCAATTATCGCCGTATTGATCTTTGGCGTCACACTTTGGGCAATCCCCTTTAACAAATCGGTCGGGGAGAAACATCTTTTTTTCGGGGTCGTAAGCTTGAGTAATGGTTTTTTTGGCGATATGGCCCGCATCGCGTAGTTTGCAGTATATTTGTGCTGAAAAATCACGATTTTCTGCAGAGTGCGTCGAATAGTAATTATCAAAATCAATCATGAAAGCTTTAAAATCACGTTGATGCTCTTCACTAGACTGATCTATCAATTGCTGCTCTGTTATGCCCAGCTGACTAGCTTTTAGCATGATAGGGGTGCCATGGGTATCATCTGCACATACATAGGTGCAAGTATGACCTCTTTGCTTTTGAAAGCGTACCCAGATGTCCGTTTGGATATACTCTAACATGTGACCTAAATGGATGGCGCCATTGGCATAGGGGAGGGCACTGGTAACTAATATTTTACGACTATTATTTGACATAGGACTCGACTGTTAATTACAAACCAAAAAAAAACCATTTTACGGTTATATTGGTAGTTAATGAACTAAATTAAGCGGAAAATCAATATTTTTTACTGATTTACCTAATCTGACATGGTTTTTTATTTGTTTTATTCGTGTAAGATGGGCATCGCTGTATCTTTCTGCAGACAAAAAAATTGAAGCTTGAGAAAAAACAATGTCAATAAACGTAATACAATATTTAAATGCCTTAAAGGAAGGAAAGGTAGATTTTGAAGACACAATGGCCGTGATCAGTCAATATTATGCTTATACCCCCTGTTCTTTTAGAAATGGGTTGGGCGATGATATGTTATTCAATGCCGTGGGGCAAAATGAGGGTTCTCTAAAAATACTGAGTTTTGCGTATTTAAATCGTTTAGATGAAGAGCATACTTTGCGCTGTTTTGGTAAGTTTTATCAAGACGTTAAAGATACCCCAGGTGGGAAAAAACATAAAAACATTCGCAAGTTTATGGAGTTTGGCTGGGGCGGTGTTAAATTTTCCTCTCAGGCATTAGCGTTGAAATAACTTTCGGGAAATATCACCGTGAACTACATCTAAGACTTTATGAGTGTTAGATGTAGATATAGCAGTTCGATGCCTGTTTTATCAGTTTGGCGAGTACATTCCAATATATAATCTAAAGTATCCGCAGTAAACGATTAGCATTAATTTGAATTAGTTGGGTTATCAAAGCTAGTCCCCCTCTTGAAATTCGTCTCAATACCACCATTATTTAGTCATATTCTCCCGCTCTTTTTGAGGCCTCTATGTCCCAACCAGTAATAGATCCAAGTCAATATTCTGTATTATTAGAAGAAAAGAAAAATGCTTTGAGCGAACAGTTCTCAGCGTTTGCACTGCCTGCGATTGAGGTTTTTGCCTCACCTGACACAGCCTATCGAATGAGAGTTGAGTTTAGAGTGTGGCACGACAAAGACCAGCTTGATTACGTGATGTTTACCCCTGGAAGTAATCATGAACATACCAAAGTCACTCAGTGCCCCATGGCAAGCGAAATTATTCAACAACATATGTTCGTGCTTCTTGAATTGATTAAAGCTGAGGATATTTTGCGCCGCAAATTATTCCAGATTGACTTCTTAAGTACCACCAGTGGGGAGCTGCTGATTAGTTTGCTCTATCACAAAGCAATCGCGGACGATTGGCAGCAAGCTGCAGAGCAGTTGCAAGTTGAATTAAGAAAAGTATCGAGTGCCGGGCAAACAGTAGAGTTGATAGGTAGGGCGAGAAAGACAAAAATTGCACTGGGACGGGACTATGTAATTGAACGGCTAGAGATTGATGGAGCTCCCATGTTTTATCAACAAGTGGAGAATAGCTTTACTCAGCCCAATGCTAAAGTCTGTGAACACATGCTACATTGGGCACTCGATGTGACAAAATCACAGGGCGGTGACTTAGTTGAGTTGTATTGTGGTAATGGGAATTTTAGTTTGCCGCTCGCGCGAAATTTTAAGCATGTCATTGCAACAGAAATATCTAAAAGCTCTGTTCATTCAGCGCAGTATAATATTAAATTAAACCAGATTGAAAACGTGTCTATTTTGCGTATGTCCAGTGAAGAGTTTTCACAAGCACTTCAGGGGACACGTGAATTTAGGCGTTTGAAACAAAAAGACATCGATTTAAAAAACTACCAATTTAGCACCGTGTTAGTTGATCCTCCTCGTTCTGGGATGGATGATGAAACGCTAAAACAGGTCGCCAAATATGAGGGGATAGTGTATATATCCTGCAGCCCTGCGACCTTGCAACTAAACTTGCTCTCGCTGTGCGAAACACATGAAATTAAGAGATTTGCAATTTTTGATCAATTTCCCTACACCGATCACTTGGAAATAGGGGTCTTTTTGCAGCGTAAACAGTCATTGGTGTAAGCGCGTAATTCTGAAGGTGTTAAATGAATAACTTAGATAAGTATCGCCAGGCTTTATCCCAGTATAAAGATCCCTATTTAGGTGGGGATTTATTTAGCTTTGATATCGTTGATTCGCTTGAGGAAAACTCCTCTGGGGTTTCTCTTAGTCTTATTTTTCCCTATGCAAATCAGGGTGATACTGGAAGATTGCAAAATCAATTGAAGGCGCTGCTGATGGATGCCGGTGCCAGTTCGGTGAGTATCGATATAGATTTTGTGGTGCAGCCCGCGCTGCAAAAAAGTCATGTTGAAAGTTTATCCAAGGTTAAAAATATATTGGGCATTGCCTCGGGGAAAGGTGGGGTAGGGAAGTCGACTACCGCGGTAAATTTGGCCCTAGCACTAGTGGCTGAGGGCGCCAAGGTCGGGATTTTGGATGCTGATATATACGGCCCAAGCCAGGGCATGATGCTGGGGGTTAAGCCCGGTACTCAACCTGAGCCGGCGGGGAAAAATATGATGTTGCCCCTGCAAGCCCAGGGGGTCGTCTCAATGTCGATAGCTTATATGGTGGATGAAACTACCCCTATGGTCTGGAGAGGGCCTATGGCCAGTGGTGCTATCAACCAGATGGTCAATCAGACACAGTGGGGGGAGTTAGATTATTTGCTGATCGATATGCCGCCAGGGACCGGTGATATCCATTTGACGCTCTCGCAAAAGGTACCGATGAGTGCCGCTATCATCATCACCACCCCTCAAGATATCGCCCTTTTGGATGCCAAAAGAGGCGTCGAAATGTTTGCGAAAGTCGATATACCGGTGTTGGGTGTCATCGAAAATATGAGTGTGCACATCTGTTCTAATTGTGGACACAAAGAACATATATTTGGCGAGGGTGGTGCATTACAATTGGCCAGTCAATACAGCTGTGAAATGCTGGGGGCGCTGCCATTGGATATTAATATTCGCACTGATGTGGATTCTGGCAAGCCATCGGTGGTTGCAGATAAGAGTGGTGAAATTGCCTTGTGTTACCGAGATATAGCCCGGCGGGTAGGCGCTAAATTGCACCTACTTAACCAGCGTGGAAGCATGGGGCCCTCGCTTTCAATCGTCGATGATTAATGGGCTAGATCTATTGATTAAAATAGGTAAAATGAGAGCTCAGCACAATGTCATGAGCGAAGCTAAGACAAGGTAAATGGCGAATAGACAATAGCGCAGATAGTGTGCCCCGTGCTATGGGTATAGAGCCGGTTTTTAAGGCCATATTACGAGCGTAGTAATGATGCTAAGAGCTCGAGATGTAATCACTTTATGGTTACTGAATAAAATATTTTTACAGTTAATGGGATGGAACAATGGGAATAAAAGCAGATAAATGGATTCGTCGTATGGCAGAACAACATGAGATGATCACTCCGTTCGTTGCTGGGCAGATTAGAAGTGAGCAGGGTGAACCCATCATTTCATACGGTACATCAAGTTACGGCTATGATGTGCGTTGTGCGAATGAGTTCAAAATATTTACCAATATAAACTCGTCGATTGTGGACCCTAAGAATTTTGACCCAGCTAGCTTTGTCGATGTACAAGCGGATGTCTGTATTATCCCGCCAAATTCATTTGCCCTGGCAAGGACTGTCGAGTACTTCAAAATCCCCCGTGATGTGCTGACTATATGTCTAGGTAAAAGTACCTACGCTCGATGTGGTATAATTGTTAACGTTACTCCCCTAGAGCCTGAATGGGAGGGGCATGTTACCTTAGAGTTTTCTAATACGACCCCTCTTCCTGCCAAAATCTATGCTAATGAAGGAGTTGCGCAAATGTTGTTTTTTGGGGCGGATGAAATATGCGAAACATCTTATGCGGATAGAGCAGGAAAATATCAGGGACAAACAGGGGTAGTGGTTCCTCGAACTTAATTGTCCCAATGCTTCATCGCCCTTGAGCACTGACATCTACTATGTGCACAGAGGGTGAGTGGTCATTGGTTGTTGAATAATTGTGGTGTTTAGATTTAATCGGGATCCCATTGGTTGGATAAGCTCTCTGTCATGGGGAGTAAGAGTGATAGGAATGCAGCAAAATACAAAAGAAATTGCGGATTTCTGGCAAAAATTGCAAGCGACAATTGAGCAAGTGCTAGACAGTAAAACTGAGAATCAATTTGATGCCGAGCTATTGCTGGGGGATTACCGGGATATCTTACAGAAAATAGATGAGAATCTTACCTTTCATTTTGAGGCGGATGAAGAGGGGCCTATCGAGATGATCTTTGGTTGTGACGGTTACCCGGAGTCTATCCATACTGTGTTGAACATTGTTGATGCGGCTCCCAATGTGAACGGTATATCATTCAAAGCCTTTAACCCACGTTATGACCCCGTGCCCAATTGTATCAATGTGGCGGGAGATCTGTGTGAGCTAAGAGATTATTGGTTTACATTACAAAACAGTGATAGGAAGCTGCATTTAACCATCTATTTGCCTTTTGTTCCTGAAGATTTAGAACTTGACCCTAGAATAGAGGGGGTGATGATTTTTCTTGATGCACTGATTGGCGAATATGAATTGATGACTAAAATTTGGGCGTTAGATTGGGCTGAATTACCTGCAGATCCCATTGATTACGCCCTAAAGCCTCTATCAGAGCTTAGGGGCTCCTTTGATGATTTGAAAGGTAGCATCAACCCGATTGGAATTACCTTTCATTAAAATAAGCTATATTGGATAGGTTCATGAGTCAGATATTGACAGATCTTTTAGACAAGGTTCGAATAGAATATATTGAGAAACTAGAGAGTAACAATGGCGAGTTGCCCTTTACTGTCGCTAAACAGCTGTGTTCGATGCGTCTGAATCTGAATGCAGATCTTCTGGCAAAGATTATCCATCAAGACCCGACATTATTAGCCGCGAGGGCCGGGAGTTTAATAAAGCAGGGTGATGAGGCAATAAATCCCTGTGCGGCACTGGTGATTGTGATGAACATCCATAGCGCTGCGTTTGAAGTGCTACTCGACACTGCCGTACATTATGGTTGGTTAACGCTTAATAGTGCTGGTGAGGTAAGTTTAGAGAGTGATGAGATGATAACGGTAGACGAGATTGGCATACCTGAAATGGACTATAGTCGATCACAGCAGGCACTGGATAACATTGCAAAAGGCGGTATTAGCGAGCTCAGTCGACTATTGGCCAATGCGGAAGCGGAATATTTGTCGATGTTAGATAGCCAAGTGTTGGACGCCTATTCTCTCGCTATCCAAGTGGCCGGCAGTCACAGTGTTTTCACGCCTCAAGAAATTGCGCCACTAGTGCATGAAAATCCCCTGTTATTAGCGTTAAGGGCTGATGACTTAGTTGTCGATGAAGTATTTGAAAATGACCCCCCTGCGGGTATCATTATTGGCAGTCATATTACCCAGATGGTGATTGATCATTTATTAGAACAGGCGACTGAAAAGGGGGCGCTAGCATTAGACTCTCAAGGGCAGCTAATACTGCCTTATAACGAGGGAGAAGCCCCGGTCGTTCACTAACCTCTTTGCCAATAAACCTAAAGGGCGCTCACGATGAGCGCCTTTTTAGTTGGTATCGATTATTCTTCTTCTAGCCATTGGCTTAAATCATCGATTGCGCTCTGGTCAAGATTGCCAAGTTGGTACTTCAACAAGAAGTTTAATCTCACGTGATTCAAGCGTGCATTAGCGTACTGGTTTTTAGCGTTGTATACCGCCTGCTCAGCTAGCAGTAAGTCTACTATGTTTCGGGTACCTGCGCTAAAACCGACACTGATTGCCTCAAATGCTGCTGTAATTGAAATAATACTCTGTTTTCTGGCATTGATTGATAATACGTTAGTGCGAATGTCACGAGTGATGCTTCGCGTTATTTGAGTGACGGCGCGAATGCTGTCTTGTTGTCTATACTTTGCGATGTTTTGTTCGGACATTGCCTGACGCACTCTGGAGCTCAGTGATCCGGCATTGTACAGAGGCAGGTTTAACACCACTGATACTTGATTGTTGGTGCGAGTTCCGCTGAAACTGTGGTTAGTGCGGGTATGAGACGCCTGAAGGTCTACGGATAAATTTCGTTGTGAATTGGCGATGTTGGTATCTTGTTGAGCTGACTCAATGGACATTTTCCCCAGCAAAATATCGAGATTATTAGCGATAGCCAGTGTTACCCAGTGGTCGATGTCTAAGGGCGATAAATTTTCAGCATGGTAATTATCACTCAACCTATGTGTGTCTAATACCTCGATCCCCGTCAATCGCTGTAGGGCTTCCAGTGAGTTCTGCAGCTCGCCTTCGCTGATGATTAAATTAACTTGAGCGCCATCGTAGGAAGCTTTGGCTTCGTGCACATCGGTAATGGCAATCACGCCGGCTTCAAATTCCACGTTAATTCTTTTGAGTCGCTGTTCTGTGGATCGCTCTTGGGCTCGGCTATTGGTAAGGTTTTCATGGGCAAGCATGGCGTCTAAGTATGCCTGGGTAATACTTAGAATGAGTTTTTGTCTACTCTGCTGCAGCTCGAGGTCGGCCTGTTGCTGAATGATTTTGACTTTATTGTACGCCGAGCTTAGCGCCGGTGAGTATATTGGCTGAGCCAGCGAAATAACATACGCCTCACTGTTGGTAGAGCGAACATCGGATTCGTCCTGCCAATTAGCGACAACTTGACCGTCTATGGTAGGAAGAAGCGCAGCTTTTGCTTGGATAATGTTCTCTTGACTAATGAGCAGTCTCGATGATGCTTGTTGCAATTCAGGATCTGAATGCAGCGAGAGCTGATAAGCCTCTTGCAAGCTGATCGCCTGGGATTGAGCTGCATAGAAAAACGCGAGTAGGCTTAAGCCGAGGCAGGTGCTACGCAGATTTACTTGGCATTTTTGGTTCATTCTAAGTCCTATATAAAGCGCAGAATAGAGTCGCTAGCGAAAGAGTATACAATTAAAGTCGGTAGTGTATTAGTCTGTTGTCGCTTTAGCTGTATAAGGTTTGCTTACCTGTTTATCGGTGGTTTATTGCTGGCACCCGAATATTACAGCCAACCGTTGATGTTTTAGCTTGTTGTTTGTTTTTGCAGGCTTTTTTTCTCAATCAAGCGGATTTCTGAGTTGGGTGTCCGATTTTAAAATAGCCTGCTCAAACAACGCGCGGCGCCATCTTCGCAGCATTGCATGCAACATCCGAGTTAGCATAACAAAGCATTGCTCCATACAATATCCCGCCTCTGTAAGCATATGATTGGGGACGGGTCTGAGGATAGCTATGCACTGTTATAGTCGAAGTTGGCAGACAAAAAAAGGAGCAATGCTCCCTTAATTTATCTTGAATATTGCGTTACCTGACTAGGGCAAAAAATTCGGCGCGGGTTGCTGGGCGGCTTCTAAAAGAGCCCAGTAGCATCGATGTCATCATGGTGCTATTTTGCTTCTCAACACCGCGCATTTTCATGCACATGTGTTCGGCTTCAAGGACCACACCTACTCCCTCTGCATCGGTAACCTGTAAAATAGCTTCGGCAATTTCCTTGGTCATGTTTTCTTGAATTTGCAGCCTTCTGGCAAACATATCGACAATTCTGGCTATTTTGGAGAGTCCTATGACTCTTCCCTGTGGTATGTAAGCAACATGAGCGGTACCGATAAAAGGCAACATGTGGTGTTCGCACAGCGAGTAAAATTCGATGTCTTTAACGACCACCATCTCGCTATTGTCCGAGGGAAATAACGCATTATTGACCACGTCATCTAGAGACTGGTTATAGCCCTGGGTTAAATACTTCATGGCTTTAGCGGCGCGAGCGGGAGTGTCGAGTAAGCCTTCACGACTTAAATCTTCTCCAATACCCTGTATTATTGTGGCAAATGCTTTTTCCATTTTAACCGATCACTCCGAGAGATATATAAAAAGGCTAAGTTACTGCAACTTAATTGCAAGGTAAAGTAGATTGTGTCCTAATCTGATCATTGCAGATGTTAGTTTAGCTCATAGCATATAATTGTGTCTATTGTGGGTGTTATCGTCGCTTTTATTGTCTCTTTTTGCGGCGCAATAAAACATAGAGTGCGCCAGTACCACCATCTTTAGCTTGAGCAGAGCTAAAGGCCAGTACTTGAGGCAGCTGTCTGAGCCAGTCATTACAATATGACTTAAGGATCGGTAGTGAGCCGGTTTGGCTAAACGCTTTGCCGTGTACCACAAGCACCACATAACAGTGTTGATGAAAGCTTGAGTTAATAAAGTCGCTGAGGTGGTCGCGCGCTTGGTCAATGCTCAGTCCGTGCAAGTCTACCCCCTGCTCCCAGGGTATTTGTCCTTTTTGCAAGCGCTTGAGTAGCTTGATTTGGATGCCCTGGGCACCAAATAACAGTGATTGGTCTGAATCGACAATATCAACGGCCTCTGTTGATAAGCCGTCTGATATTGAGCGGTTATCTAAAGTTGCCTGTAAACGCTGGTAGGTTTTATCTTTGCTTTTAGCCAGTCTTTTATGCGTGCGTAAATTGACTTTGTCCTGTCGGTAGGGATGTATGCCTTTGACGGTATCTGCAAAGCTATCAGAAGCTAGATCGCTGCTATCGGGTTTTTCGTCCCTTAAATGATGGGGAAAGTGTGCGTCTTCAAAGTTGGCCATGGTGAATTTATCGGTAGATATGCAGTGGTAAATGATAACTGGCTGGAGTTGCTTTAGCAAAAAATTTATCTGTTTTAGGCGGTTCTCTTAAGCGGCGAAGGCTGAGCTGATCGATGGCTGAATAAGAGGGGCGGGTGAAACTAGCTATTTGCTATAACATCAGGATTAGATATAAAAAAAAGCAACTTAAGGTTACAATGATCGTTTATTGTAACTTGTTAGAAGAATGATAATGGAACAAGATAAATATCTCGAATCACTGCTGAGTATCAGGGATTATATTCGCCTTTGCTATTCACAGATGATGCAGCACAAAGTACATCTAGGTCACGGTCACGTCAACGCTATCGACGAGGCGAGGCAGTTAGTTTTCGCGGCATTGTATTTACCCTGGACGACCGATGAGTCGATGTTAGATGCTAAGTTGCTCACCTCAGAAAAACAGCGGATTTTGGCGTTTATGGCCAGGCGCATCCAGGGGCGGGAGCCTCTTCCCTATATTACCCATGAAGCCTGGTTTATGCAGCTGCCTTTTTATGTCGATACTCGCGTGCTTATCCCACGCTCGCCTATCGCGCAGTTAATTGAACATGAATTCAGTCCTTTTTTGCGCCCAGGTGCAGTAGAGCGGGTCTTGGATTTATGTACTGGCTCAGGTTGTATCGGCATTGCATGCGCGTATGTTTTTGAAAACGCAGTGGTTGATATTGCCGATATTAGTAGCAGTGCCTTAGAAGTTGCTAAAATAAATATCGACAAGCATGAGATGCAAGAACAAGTCACGCTGATCGAAAGCGATTTATTTGCCAATATATCGCAGCAATATGATTTGATTGTGAGTAATCCGCCCTATGTCGATTGCTCTGACCTTCAATTAATGCCCGCGGAGTATCAACACGAACCAGCACTAGCGCTTGGTAGTGGCAGTGATGGCTTAGATCTGTGTAAAAAAATACTCGCTCAGGCCAGTGACTATTTAGCAGATGATGGCTTATTAGTGGTAGAGGTGGGCAATAGTGAAGTGCATCTCATGGAGCAGTACCCACAAGTACCTTTTACTTGGGTTGATTTGGCTGAGGGAGGCAATGGTGTTTTTATCATCAATGCCGTAGACCTTAAACAGCACAGAGCGTTATTTAGTTAATGCATACACATAATTTGAATGTTAAAAGGATACTGCTTAGATATGTCCGGTAATAGTTTTGGTAAGTTATTCACTGTCAGTTCATTTGGTGAAAGTCACGGTCCCGCCATCGGCTGTATTATCGATGGTTGCCCTCCGGGAATAGAGCTGTCAGTAGCAGATCTACAATTTGATTTAGATCGTCGTAAACCGGGAACCTCAAGACATACGACTCAGCGTAGAGAAGCTGATGAAGTAGAGATTCTATCGGGCATTTTTGAGGGAAAAACCACCGGTACGCCAATAGGTTTATTAATCCGTAATACTGATCAGCGCTCTAAAGACTACGGTAATATCAAGGATTCTTTTCGTCCTGCACATGCGGATTATGTCTACACCCATAAATATGGCTTTAGGGATTATCGTGGAGGAGGGCGCTCATCTGCCCGCGAGACCGCCATGCGGGTGGCAGCTGGCGCTGTGGCCAAAAAATATTTAGCCACTAAGGGCATTAGTGTCAGGGGTTATCTCTCTCAGTTAGGCCCGATTAAAATCAACTACCAGAATTTTGACTGGGATAACATTGCAAAAAACCCGTTCTTTTCTCCAGATGCTGAAGCAGTCCCGCTGATGGAAACTTACATGGATAAATTGCGCAAAGAAGGCAATTCAATTGGCGCAAAAATAACCGTCCATGCGACGGGTGTGCCAGTGGGTTTAGGCGAGCCAATTTTTGATAGAATCGATGCGGAAATAGCCCATGCGTTAATGAGTATTAATGCGGTAAAAGGGGTGGAAATAGGCGATGGTTTTGCCTGTATCGAGCAAAAAGGTACTGAACATCGCGATGAAATCACCGCTGAAGGTTTTCTCTCGAATCACTGTGGTGGGGTTTTAGGGGGTATTACGACAGGGCAGGAATTAATTGCGCACCTTGCATTAAAACCAACCTCTAGCTTGCGTCTACCCGGGCGTTCTGTGGATGTTAACGGCAATGAGGTGGAAGTGGTTACCAAGGGTCGACATGATCCCTGTGTGGGTATTAGAGCGACGCCTATTGCCGAAGCTATGTTGGCTATTGTCATTATGGATCATCTGCTTCGTGACCGAGCGCAAAACGCGGATGTCCCAGACGGCTATACCATTCCTGTTTAAGTTTATCACTGTAGATATTGAGGTTGGAGAAAGAGAGAGGAGCGGTCAAAAACCTCTCTCTTCTGCGGTTTTTGCCAACGACTATTGAGGGTCGAGTTTGCTAAATAAGTATAGAGAGATACTGCAGTTTTGACACCGGATTAAAGCGCCCGAGTAGCTGTTAAAGGGCTGCGCAAAAAGCGCAATCGTCTCTACGAGACTGATCTTACTTTAAGGGAAGCTGGCCTTAGATTAAGAGTTGTAGAAAGGCAGCTGAAATCCGTCATTGATCGATTCAATGGGTATTACAATCTAGTTGCAAAAAATCAATCTGGTTAGGCTACTTTCTAAAGCCATCCATTATATTTCATGGAAGCGCGAGCAACGCTACAATCAATGCCATCGTCGTTACTATGCAAAATGGAATAATGCAAAGTGGGATTAACAATCTGAATAATTCTATATCGGTAATGCTATATTTAGCAGTAAAAATCGCACTGCCGGAAGAGCCATCGATGACAGTATCTCCGAAATAGTCTGGCTTGCCTGTTACTTCTATACATGGCTGCCTCCAACTCAGGAGAACTTGTAGATTATACTATGTTTGTAAATCGCTATTTTACCCCCTGTAGTTTATTCCAGTCTGAGAAAGTCTTCATATCTGCCCCATTAAAATAGCATTAGTAATTGCAGCTGGTTTGTTCGGCACATCGAGTTTATTGATGATGTTATTGATATGGTAATTCACTGTGCTGATGCTGAGGATTAAATTAGCAACAATTACTGGTGTTGTCTGACTTTCTGCCACTAGCCTTAATATTCTGACTTCTTTGTCTGTTAACTGAGGTCTGTTCTCTGAATCCACTTCCGCTAATAACAGTCTAGAATACCCAATGAAGGCAATTTGAGCGAACCAGCTAAGCTTCGCAGATTTAGCCAACAACTCATCTTTAGAAATATGGTCAGAAGCTCAAAGATACATCGTTGAAAATCATTTGCCTAAGAGTGTAAGAATAAACCGTTGTAAATTCCACTTAATTATACCCCGATAAATCTGGTTTTACTCAAGCCAGGAAATGATCAATTTTAAAGCCAAAACCACGTTCAACTATCATTGAAATACGAAATTACCGCATCTGCTTTGCATTAAGTACAATTTACTCTACTTGACGGCTATTTATTTTACATTCATAATTTAATGCAAAGGGGATCGAATGAACATAAATGATATTAAGCGCGATGTGTATTCTGGTATTATTTCTAAGTGCGAAATCAGCTGTGAAGGCAAGTGGTTTACTCTAGAATATTATTGTGTTTATAACCAGAAATGGCAGTTGTTATTGCGCGAACGCAGTGGAGTAAGATTATTTAAAAATGCCAATGCCGCAATGATGATAGCTGCTGAATTAGGCTTCAATGAAGTGACCCTTATACAGCCTACTCAAGAACATTGATCGAATTATATTAACTCTCACTGTAACCCATGATGTCATTAGCGTGCGCTGCTGCTTGCTCATGCTTATTTTCTGTAGACCTTGCTACCTTGTGCAAATATGTTCGGGCAATTCGACCACGAGCTTGTTCTGGGGTTGAGCCTTCCTTTTATAGATAATCATTTCACAGCTGTCAAAGTCAGATTGTTCACCAGGTACATTTGCACATTATAATTTGAACTGAGTGTATTAACAGAACCGAATGCGGCACATAAGTTGTACATGTCGGCTTGTTTATGGCGATATTTGGTATTTGTTTTTGAGGCGAAATTGTGGCACTTGAATGATTTTCCTTTACGGGTGACTCACGCTGGATGGCCTTCTCGCCACTCTATAAAAGTATGTACAAAGTTTTGAGCGGGAACGATGTGCTCGAATTCAATGTTTTTTGCTGCGTTAACCCGTGTTTTGAAGGTGAAGCCTTCAAGAGCGGTACTTTTTTATCGGTATCAAATTTCGCATCGCAGTAGATAGTTAATCTGTTGGCTTCTTCAGCATAAATAGTTTTCATTAAAAAGCTGTTTAGTTTTGTTGAATGAATGGTTGGATGAGGTTCAAGCGGCCATCAAGAAATAGAGAAAAATACAAGGTAGTATTAAAAAACAGCTTAATCTTGATCTTGTAGTTGAATGGTCATCACTAGCATGAAAAATGCGACGCAGTAGAGAAAGTTTTAGTATGGAAACAGAGTCCATATCCGATAGAGCTTTGCAGAAGTTTTACATAGGTTTTGCAGGTGCAAAAAACAGCTGTTTTTAGGTAGCATTAGCTGATTGTCGCCAGAGAAAGGAGCGGTCAAAAACCTTCCCCTAGCTGTTTTGTCTAGTGCTCGATTTTGATCGATCTAGACTTCATTGCCTCTGGTATTTCTCGCACCAGATAGACATGCAGTAAGCCGTCTTCCATATTTGCCTTGGTGACTTTCATATGGTCGGCAAGTTGAAAGTGTCTCTCAAAGTTGCGCGCTGCAATACCTTGGTACAAATAGTGAGGAGAGTCTTTCTCCTCGGCTTTGTTGCCACTAATCGTCAGGCTGTTTTGCTCTGAATTTATCTGCAGTTCGCTAAATGAAAAGCCAGCGACTGCCATGGAAATGCGGTACTCGTTTTCACTGAGTAGCTCGACATTGTAAGGGGGAAATGCGGGTTGTTCGGTGCGCGTTGCGTTATCAATAATAGATGCAATGCGATCAAAACCTATCGCTGAGCGATAAAGGGGTGTTAAATCTAACGTTCTCATATTCATATCCTTTTAAGCAATATGTACGATATTGATTACATCGCCTAATGGCGATTAATCTCTATCTAAAACACTTATCCGAAGACTAAGTGGGCGAGACATTGGGTCTCTTTAGCGGCCTCTGACGAGCGCCACTACCCCATATATAAGGTCTAAAAAGGAGAATACAAGTAGCTTATAGCACCTCTTTATTGAATTTGTTGACATCATTGGTTATTTTAACTTCGACCTGAGCCGTGGGGATTTTGAAATCATATACTCTCTGCCACGATTCGTGTTCAGGGGTTCGCTCCCACACCGTCCCCGCATTGTACTCGACCAGCTCGGTCAAACTTGCGTCCATCTCACAGAGGGTGGCAACGGGTACCGGTAATAGATTGGCAAGTTCATTCTTTAAGTACTCGTCATCCTCGTAGCCCGAATACATGCGCCAACCGGTATCGTTAAGATGTTCGGGAACTGTTTTATAAATGAAGCGGATAGGTAGTTTTTCATCTAAACAGAGTCTCGAAACTAGGGCTAAAAAACCGCTTTTGGTCTGGTTGGTTTCGCTCAATGTGCTCTCCATTAATAGTCGTTTCGAAAGAGCAGAAGCATAACAGGTCATGGGCTAGTGTAAATAATTTATTCCAAAAATAAGCGATCGAAACTGTCATCAAGTAACGTAAAATAGCACTGGGCATGAGTGGCTTGAGTGTTACAATAGGCCGCTTTTTTAATGTTTAGATTTAGGGTAGTAATAATGGATTTATCGATATATTTAGCGGGTCTAGCGTCTTTAATGGTGATCGTTGATCCCATAGGTACCGCATTAGTTTTTCATTCCTTAGTGCCCCCGGGTGATAAGAAATTCCGTTTAAAAATGGCCTTTAAATCGGTGTTTATCGCCTCGGCGTTACTGTTATTGTTTGGCCTCTATGGTGAGCCTTTTTTGAATATGCTGGGCGTCAGTATCCATGCCTTTAGAATATCAGGGGGTATTTTATTATTCTTTACCGCTTTTAATTTGATTACTCAAGAAGTTGGTCCGGTATCAAGCACTGGCAACCGCGATATTTCTGTTTATCCGATGGCGATTCCGATGATGGCGGGACCGGGATCACTAACGCTGGCTATTTTGCTTTTTTCTCAGTCAGATCGACCCGAGGCAGATTATGCGGTGGCGGCCGCTATTCTGACGATCACCTTAGGCACACTGTGCTGTATGTTGCTCTCGCGGTACATCCAAAGAGTCATAGGGCGCACTGGCGATGATATATTACGGCGTTTTTTAGGGGTTATTTTAGCAGCGTTGGCCATTCAATTTATCTATGATGGGATTGTGAATATAACCGCTGGTTAATGCGTGACCTAGCGGTCGTTATAATAGAGGGTCAGCTCGCTAGGTCTGGTTTTACATAAAACGTTTGAACAGCCGGTCAATTTGGGTTAATTGTAGCTTTCTGATTGGATCTTTTACCTGTTTTGGGTAGTCTGTCATGCTATCTAGTTCACTACTATGGGTGACTCTTTTAGTACAGCGCAGCACCTCTTGTAGTTCTTCTTGCCATTTATCGAGCAGTAAATATTGTCTGTCTTCGAGTAATAGGCCGTTTTCTAAATCTAGATTCCAAGCGCGCGGATTGAGATTGTTACCAGTCAGTAGATGCAGTTTGTTATCAGCCACAATGCCCTTTAAATGAAAGCTGTGTTGCTTATTGCTCCATAGGTGGATGTTGAGTAATCCCCGGTCTATATACTGTTGATGGCGTTTTATAAAACGGCACAATAATATTTCATAAATGTAGGGGATTATGCCAATTTTTGAGAATTTTTTATCGCTTGGAATAAAGAAGTCATTGGCCGTTTTGTCTCCAATAATCATGGTAACGGTGACGCAGCGCTTCAATGCTTTTTTTAAATCACGGGTGAGAACACCAGGTAAATTGAAGTAGGGGGTAAATATCACCAGTGATTCGCGACTGCTTTTAAACAGTTCACGGACGCAATTGTTGACTTTATTTCTTCTAGCGCCGAACCCTACCATGGGTGTTACTATTATCTGTCCGTTTTTATCTGAGTGTGTTTGAGTGCTATAATTTGACTTT
>JABSRA010000071.1 GCA_013215445.1 Oceanospirillaceae bacterium | reverse complement strand
GATTGAGTTTGAGGATGAGCTAACTCCTTATGTTTAAATAACTAAACGAGCAGTTACACAGAATGTTTTACAGCCTCGACTGACGTGGTCAACTAAATTCAGACTGATACATCCCCGATTTATTAGAGGCATATTTGGTTCTTAAAACACTTTTAATCAGGTCAATCAAAACGGCAGCCTAGTGTCAACTATTGCCATTAATTATAGTCTTTGTAAGCTCTCTATGCATACGAACAGAACAAATCACAACGCCCTAAAAAAATTAAAGGACAGTCATTTATTGTAATCTCCAAACTCACCTACACTTGTTGCTCACTTAAACTACATAACCATTGTGACTTTCTTGAATTTGACTAAATTCTTAATTTTTACCCAGATAGACCAAATTTTTGACGGCATAAATCTCGCAATAAACAACGTTGAGTTTGAGTTAAATTTTTTGACTGTATTAGGTAGGAAACAATTTTGCACTTATGCTTATACCTTTAATCCAGCTAATTTTTAGCTTTTTGGCATATTCACGTAACTTATCTCGGCACCCAACTGCACGGCTAAATTGATGGGCTCCTTTGGGTTGCATCGCTTTACACCAATGCTCTGCATCTATCCCTAAGCGGGTGAGTATAGGGGGTAATTGCTCATCTATAGCACCACGTTTATCTGCTCGTATTGCCCTGCCACTCCAGTCAACCAAGTCTAAATATTCACGATAATGGTAAGGTATTTGATCTTTTAGATAGTCCCCTTCTAACAGGAATTTTTTAAGCGACAAACCTTTTGGTTCTTGCTCTTTAGCATCTTTATTAAGCTGCAGATCTGCTTTTAGGTGGTCATCAATACGCTGCTTTATTGAGGTGTATTCTGATGTTTCAGGCGTATCAGCCATCTTGGCGCGGATCGGGTTTAATTCTACATAGGTCATACAAGTTAATAGGGCTTGTTCGTCTAAGAGCGCTTGGCTTTTAAAGCGTCCCTCCCAGAAATGGCCGGTACAATCGTCTTCAATGTTAGCTTTGCGAGCGACATGCTCATTGAGACAACGCATAAACCAGCTGATATCTTCTAATCGTCGCCGCCATTTATCGACAATTTCTGCTATCAAGCAGTAATGTTCTTTTGAAAGATCTTCGCCGTCGACAAAACGTTGGATTATGTCTGGCCCAATATAGATCTTTCGCCAACGCTCGATCACTTCTAAATCAGTTAGACTATCCACTTGCTTTTTATTTATATATAAAACAAGATGATAGTGATTAGACAAAATGGCATACGAACAAACATCGATGCAAAATACAGAATCAACTTCTGCCAATCGGTCTAACATCCACTGGCGGCGATGTTCATAGTCTTGTTGGGTGGACTTATCAAAACCACAGAGGAAAGCTTTTCTTACTACCCGTGAGATACAGTGATAGTAAGGGGTGTCTTGGCAGCAGATCTGCTGCGCACGGGCACGAGTCATATTTACCTCGCTCAGAGGTCACCACCCCTGAATTTAATTATTAAGTCTTTATATCCTACTCTTCATGAAATACCATTACCATAAGTGACTGTCCTTTAGTATTTTTCCATTACCATAAGTGACTGTCCTTTAGTATTTATTAATAAGTGACTGTCCTTTAGTATTTATTAGTATTTATCCTTTAGTATTTATCGAGCCATTAACGAGGCATCCATCCCCCCATATTTTGAACGCCATTTGTAAAATGTTGCAGAACTCATACCATGCTCACGGCACAATTCAGGTATAGGGCTACCAGCTTCAGCTTGTTTCAAAATAGCCATGATTTGGCTATCAGTATAACCTGATGTTTTCATGCAGAATTTTCTGCGTTTATGTTACGAGAAAATTCTATTTTTGAGCACTGCTATTGTTCGGGGGGATTACCCAACAAAATCACAAATGGAAAATTACAATAGAAAAACATCTATTGTAGATAGTCACGATTAATACTCTATATTCCGAAATATTCCGAAAAGAAAAACAGAATTTCAATTTTAAGCTTTATATGTAGATTTATAATAATTTAAAATTAATTGTAAAATCTAAATAAAACTAAGGAGCCGGAACGTAATTCCGGAGCATTTTTTAAATAAATCAGTGGGTTTTATTTACAATATGTAGACAGCGAATCTATAATTTTTTAAGCTGATCTATGCTCTTTTTGGGATAACCACTCTATGTCCGATGCCAAACTCTATTTAAAAAGTTATCTACCTGATACTGATACTCATCATCACTCGTTTCATCAGCTGGTGCTACCTGTGGCGGGCAGCTTAAGTCTAGAAATTGGTCACCGCTCTGGCGAGGTAAATGCCCAGCAAGCAGCGGTTATTTGCGCCAATCAAAACCATGCATTTGAAGGTTTGGGTGAAAATCAATTTATTGTGGCAAACATACCCGTTTCACTAGCCCCCGCATTTGCAGAATTGCCGGCGTTTATTCAACTCGATGATAACCTCAAGCGCTATCTAAGTTTTTTGCAGGGGCAGCTCACCCCAAACTCAAGTGCCAAGCACTCGTTATTAGAGCGCCAAATGATCTTACTGTTAGTGCAATTACTCGATGATTCGCACAGTGCCAAGCCCCAATACGATAAGCGGATAGAAACGGCTAGGGCGTATCTAGAAAAATACTTCTTTCACCGTCAGGCACTGCGCGAGGCGGCCAACCATGCGGGAATAAGCATGCGTCACCTCAGAGCGCTATTTTCCAAGTACTACTCGCTCGCCCCCTCGCAATATTTAATAGAATTGCGCATGCAAGCGGCGTGGCAGCTCTTACAGCACTCATCTCTCAGTGTGCAATTGGTCGCCGAACGCTGTGGTTATTCGAGTATGAGTGCCTTTAGTGATAGGTTTCACCGCCACTTTGCCCAATCAGCGAGCCAAGTTCGCCGTTTAAGCAAATAATTGCACCGTTTAAACAAAACAATCCGCCATTAGCCCCCCTATAATATTGCCTCTATTGGGTGGCAGAGCTCTAGCCCGAATATGAAAATCATACCAACCGCTAGTATCTACCACCCATTACAGAGAATAATCTATGCAACGCTCGTCTAAAATCGCCACCGCCATCGGTTGTATTGCCATCATTCTATGGGGAGTGTTAGCCCTGCTATCAACCTTAGCTGGCAATTTCCCGCCTTTTCAACTGCTGGCTCTGTGTTTTAGCATTGCCTTTTTATTCATGTGTCTAAAATGGTTAATCTGTGGGCAATCAATAGTTGCTTTAAGTAAACAGCCACCACTGGCATGGCTAATTGGCTGTAGTGGACTTTTTTTGTATCACGCATGTTACTTTTTTGCCCTGGCCAACGCCCCCGTTCTAGAGGTGAGTTTAATCGCTTATCTATGGCCACTCTTAATCGTGTTATTTTCGGCATTTTTGCCTGGCGAGAAACTCTATTTAAAACATATCTTGGGGGCAGCTATTTCACTAGCGGGCTGCTGGATATTATTAGGGGGAGCACAGAGCAGCTTTAATACGTTATACCTAGTCGGTTATCTATTCGCCGCAGCCTGCTCTATTATTTGGGCCAGTTACTCACTGTGCTCAAGATTAGTGGCGACGGTACCCACCGATGCCGTCGGTTTATTTTGTGGGGTATGCGCGGCACTGGGTTGGATCTGCCACTTTATGTTAGAAAGTACTTATTACCCTGAGCACTATACCCAGTGGTTGGCGGTCGTCGGACTTGGTTTAGGCCCCCTTGGCCTGGCCTTTTTTGCCTGGGATTTTGGTATCAAAAAAGGCAATATCCAATTGCTGGGGGTAATGTCTTATGCCACCCCCTTAATCAGCACGGTACTGTTAATTGCCTTTACCGATATCCAGGCGACCCAAACCCTGTTTATCGCCTGCGCAGCTATTATCAGTGGAGCGCTGGTGGCGAGTATCCACTGGAAATCCTTTGCCAGAGGTCTTCTAGCTTCACCTGAAAAACCTATTGAAGAGACGTCCATCAATCGCGATTAGCCCGGCCCCGATCAAGGCAATATCCAACCGCTGGGGGTAATGTCTTATGCCACTCGCTTAATCAGCAGGGTACTGTTAATTGCCTTTACCCCTATCTAAGAGACTCGCACCTTGTTTATCGCCTGCGCAGCTATTATCAGTGGAGCGCTGGTGGCGAGTATCCACTGGAAATCCTTTGCCAGAGGTCTTCTAGCTTCGCCTGAAAAACCTATTGAAGAGACGTCCATCAATCGCGATTAGCCCGGCCCCGATCAATGCCATACCTAATAACTGCTGCGAGGTGATTTGCTCATTTAACAGGATCACCCCCAGACCACTGGCACTGACCGGCACCAGCAAGGTCACTAACACCGCATTGGTGGCCCCAGCGGTTTCGATCAATTTGAAAAAAAGCACATAGGCGAGCGCGGTACTTAGTATGCCCAGTGCCAAGAGTGCTGCGATGATTTCTTGGCTGGGGATAGGTATTTGCAGGGGGCTCTCAAACATAAAAACCAGGGGTATCAGCAATACACTTGAGGCGCAGACCTGCCCGAAAGCACCTGCGGTTGGCCCTATCGCCAACTGCTTAAACTGGCGTCCAAACATAGCGGCGACTGCATAACTTAGCGCAGCGCCTAAACAGGCGAGAATCGCCAATAATGAATTATCAGCATCTAGTACATCTACACCTACCAGCACCCCAACACCTAATACACCGAGTAATATCCCCGATACTTTTGCCGGAGTTATCTTCTCATCACTGGTGTAAAAATGTGCCACTACAATGGTAAATAATGGGGTGGTGGCATTTAAAATAGCGGCTAATGCACTGGCTATTTCACTCATTCCATAAATCAGTAAGCTAAAAGGGATGATATTATTAAAGATACCCAGGTAGAAAAACAGTCGCCATTGCAGCCACTGTGAGGGGATTTTAGTGCCACTTATGCGTAAAAAAAAGTACAGGCACAGCGCCCCAAGAGACACTCTTACAAACACAATACTAAAGACCGGCAATTCGCCCAGAGCCAGTTTCATAAAGAAAAAAGACCCTCCCCAAAGTATCGACAGCAATATTAGCATGCCCCATTGCTGGACACCCATCGGCTTGATCGCCATGTAATACTCCCTTAAAATAATTGCATGGTAGCGTTTACCCTCAGTGCTAACAACCCGTTTATTGCTATATTGTTACGACCCATAGACAAGACTAATTCCAGTCGTAGAAAAACATCCACAGGCTTGACTATAGACCCCTATATTGGCCAGCTCTAGATATTAATAGAATCACTAATCCTCTATAATTAACATTTAGATTATTTTTTTTAAGGACCATAATGATCATAATTGCCGGCGCACTGGTGCCTATTATTCTCACTATATTATTAGGCTACGGTATTAAGCGTAGTGGTAAGTTAGCCCCAGAATTCTGGTTGGGAACCGAGAGTCTCACTTATTATATTTTGACGCCTGCGCTGTTGATTAGTATTCTTTCAAACCGCACTTTGTCAGAACTTAATTGGCTACATTTTCTCAGCGCATTGTTATTTACCGTGCTGTTAAGTGCCGGTTTGCTAATTGCCTATCAACGCCTATGTAAACCCTTTTCAGCGGCGGGTTTTACCTCGGTATTTCAAGGCGGCGTTAGGTACAACACTTTTATTGCACTGGCACTCGTCGCAGCTCTGTATGGCGATGAGGGATTAAGCTACGCGGCTCTCGCCGCCACGGGTATGATTATTCTTATCAATGTTCTCTGTGTAGCAGTGTTTGCCAGCAGCTTAAGTACCCAGGGCATGCAACTATTGCCGGTCTTAAAACAAATTATCTCCAACCCATTAATTATCGGTGCACTGAGCGGCATATTGCTGAACATCAGTGGCATAGGTTTACATCCAATCTTAGTCGACACCTTAGATTTATTTGGTCGTTCAGCATTTCCAATGGGCTTAATACTGGTCGGTGCCGCACTGAGTTTTAAGGGAATACTACAACATTGGAAGCTGGTACTGAGCAGCGCAGTGGTACAATATCTGATAAAGCCGGTCTGCGCGGTAGGTGCCGTTATGGCACTGAACATTGAAGGGGTTGCAGCGATGGTGATCATCATTTTCCTGTGCGTGCCCACCGCACCCGCCGCCTATATTTTAGCGCGAAAACTCGGCGGAGACGCCCAGGCAATGGCCGCTATTATTACCAGTCAAACAGTCATGGGGTTTATCACTTTACCTTTAACCATCTATTGGGCGGCTCGCTTTATCGGGCCTATCTGATCTAACGTACCAGCAGTGCAAGCTTAGAAAATTTAACGGGTGAACTTAGCAACTGAAGAGTTCATCTGTTTTGCGTAGTCTAAAATATTAGCGCTGACTTGCACATTTTTACCCGCATTTGATGCCGTCAGTTCAGAGATATCTCTAATATCAACCACGTTACCTTGCACTTCCATGGTCATTTGATTTTGCTGCTCAATAGCCGTCGCTATTTGGGTACTCATATTGGTAATTATTTGGATATCTTCTGAAATTAGCAACAAGACATCACCCGCCTTATTAATCTGCTCAGAGCTCGCTTCTCCCTGACGATGACAATCTTGGATTGAACTGACTATCTGCGCAGTTCTCTGCTGTAAAATACCAATAATAGAATTAATTTCCTCTGTAGACTCCTGAGTGCGCATCGCCAAATTTCTGACCTCATCGGCGACAACCGCAAACCCTCGACCGTGCTCTCCAGCTCGCGCAGCCTCTATGGAGGCATTTAACGCCAATAAATTGGTTTGATCGGCAATGCCTTTAATGACATTTAGCACGGTTTCAATCGCTTTACTCTCTTCAACTAATATTTGAGCGGAGTGATTCGACTGGGTTAATTTCTCAGCTAGCACCGAGATCATTTTCGTGGTCGCGGCTACACTCTCACAGCCCTCTATGGCATGAGCGGTGGCTTTTTGCGCTAGCTGGGAAGCCGACTCAGTATTTTTAGAAATATCGCCAATCGTCGCTCCCATCTGCGAGGTTGCCTCGGCCACTTGATCAGCCTTAACCAATTGACTTTGCATCCCGGTTTTATTGCTGGTAGCTTGAGAAGTAAGATTTTCAGCAGAGAGCGTGAGATGAGAGGTTATCGTATTAACATCTTGTATTATCAACTGAAAACTGGCGAGCATAGTATTGATGTGCAGACTCAAATCACTTATTTCATCATTGACTCCAGCATCGACTCGCATGCTCAAATCATTGGATGCGGTGATCTGCTGTACCGTCTTATTAATTTGCTCAATAGGTTTTAAAATACTTTTACTGATCAGTAAATTGGCACCCAGCATCAGCGCACTTAACAAGACAAACACCAGCAAAGCGTAGAGTTTTATCTGCTGCTCAGCGTTTAATATTAAGCGGTTAACATCCTCTTGCAAGAGGGCAAACTGCTCATCCATATGCTGGATAGCCCTGACCAATTGCGGTGCTATTAGGCCTTTTACAGCACTGCCCGATGCGGTCAAATAGGCCGTTGAAAACTTCGCTGTATATTGATTGATACTGTCAGTCAATCGCTCCAGCGGTTGAATAGACGCAGATTGAGCAACATAAAATTCCTTTAGTTGGGCCAATGGCGGTACGGTGTCTAAAGCATTTTTAAAAAATTTATCCGCACTGGCGACTTGCAGGCCAATAATAAAATCTTTTTCGTGCAGTTGCAGTGTCTTTATCTGGCTGTCAAGCTGATTAACAATACCTTGCTGTTGATTGAATTGGGCTAATTTACTAATTTGCATTTGATAGACAAAAAACAACGTTGCTAAGCCAAAGGCAACTAAAGCGGTACTTCCCAGTAACTTATGTTTAATTAACATAAAGATCCTTACTATTATTTTTATATGAACAACGCCTAGTGGTTGTATCATTAAACTCCACTTAGCCCGCATAACCATGCACTATCCAGGTTGGGGATTTAACGACAAACGCCAGCGAATTTTCTTGAAAAGAGTATATTATTTATACTACTCGATAGCATTAATTAATTAATGCTCATCCAAAAACGTCTTGGTAGCAAAGATGAAACTAGATGTTGGCTAACTAACCACCTCTAGTCGGGTTCAGATCGACCTAGGTGACTAGCGCAGTAGACAGATGTTTGTGGATTGCACTAACGATTCGTACTATTCAATTTAATCTTTGTTTTCAGGGATCAAGACCAAATAGTTAGCGCTATAACGATAACCCAGCAACGGCTAAAGAGGGTTTTTGAGACGATTTTAGCTAAAAGACATAAACAGCGGAATCAGTACTGGCACTAGTATACTCAACACAAAACCACTGGCGATAGCGGTGGGAATAATACTTGAGCCGTGAAATTTACCTAACATTGGCAAGGTAAAATCCATGGCCGTTGCACCTGAGACACCAACGGTACAATGGTTACCCATTTTTGCCAGTAGTGGAATTAACATTAAGGCGGCTATTTCTCTGCCGATATCTAAGAGGAACGAGGTTGTGCCTAATAATGGGTAGCCTAAATCACTTAATAGTATGCCTGATAAGCTATACCAGCCAAACCCTGAGGCAACCGCTAGGGCGTGAAACACCGGCATATCTAACCACCAAGCACCAACAACCGCCGCCAGCAAGGTGCTTAACAACGTTATTAATGCAATCATTAATCCCTGCACGTTGAGAAATAATGAGCGCAATCGATAATTGGCTAAATGCAGTTGCTGTCCCACCAGAAATAACAAAAGATATAACATCCAAGTAACGAGGGCATCAACATGCTCAAAATAACCCTGGGTAAAAAAACCCAGCAGAGCACCACCCACCACCCACACCACGGTTTGTATCGAGTCTGAAAATGTCGACCAGCTAATGCCTTGAGAGTTCTCACTGTTACTGGTTTTTAGGGAAGTTTTTTCTCGACTTAAATATCGGCCACTAATGACTAGACATACAATATTGAAGATCAATATCAAAGCAAACAATACCAGCGCCATGACACCGGCCTGGTACAGTTTATCCGCCAGGTCTTCTAACGCGCCAATACCGTAACCAATGAGTCCCAACATTGAAAAAGTGAGCCATTTCAGGCTCATGTTGATGCTATCAACACTGAGGCGTTTAATATGCAGATAAAAGCCTAAAATTAACGCGCCTAACAAAGGCCCCAAAGTCATCAATATTGTCATAATACCTTTTCACATCTCGAAACGAGTTAGCGTCAGAAAAAAGCAGCAGCTTAAATCAATCAATAAAAAAAATACAGACAATCCTAGCTATAAAGCACTGCTGTAGAGTTTAAAATATCTGGCATAGATTGATCAATTCAAGCTCCGAGTGTCGAGTAGCATAATGGTTATCCAGACAATATTTTTCACCGGCAAAAAAACCATTGATTATCGACTCTTGAAATTGGCACCATTAACCTATCTAAGCAACCAGACACTCTCTCTGATTGGTCGATTGATTGGCTAATATGGACTGGAATGGCGAAGTATAATCTGCCTATTAAGCCCTTGGCTAAACGGCAAACACTGGCTAAAACTGTGCGAAATAAATGAATTTGCGTCACTAAAAACTTACTGAATGCTAAAGTATAAGCATCGCCTAACGCCGCAAACTGATCTATTAACCGGCACAATTTTCTGCCAAAAGAATCGCTCAGTCGATGCTAATGATAGTTTTTTCTCTTAATTGCTCTGCCACTGCAAAGCAAATATCAAGCATTTTTGAGTCGTTACGATCCGCTAAACCAGCCACCTGTGTGGAGGGGGGGAGATGGTCGGTAGTCAACATGATCTGCTCACTTGAGTTATGGATCAAAATATCTAAACAGTGACTGAAGAATGAGGCAATAAATAATCAACATAAATTATCTTCAGAGGATGCGATTAACCTTATCTATTAAACAATTTCACGAACTAACCCTGTCAAACCTTGATGCAGCTACCCTTAAAAGATAAATAAAAAGGCCCATAATAGTCACGCCGACTATTATGGGCCTTTATGCTAGCACCCCAATTACAGGCGCTATTCGTTCCAATTGGTTTTATTTCCCATACAATAACTCAGGTAGATACAAGGTGAGAGATGGGATAAAAGTCAAGAGTAATAGCACGATAACCAGTGGCACCAAAAATGGCATAGTAGCGCTCACACATTTTTCAAACGGCACCCCCGATACTCTAGACAAGACAAATAGCACCATACCCACCGGTGGTGTCAGTAGACCCAACATCAGGTTTAATATGACAATAATGCCCAAATGTACTGGGTCAATACCAAATTGCACCGATACCGGTAACAATACGGGCACCAGAATTGAGATCGCCGCCAAGGTTTCCATAAACAGCCCGACAATCAATACCAGCAGCATAATGAGCAGTAACACTACATTTTTATTGTCGGTAAAACCGAGCAGGAAATCACCAAAATGGGTAGCCACCTGATTGGCGGTTAAGATCCAGGCAAACACACTCGCGGCTCCGACTATCATCATGATAGAGGCGGTTATCTCGATAGTCTCAATCGCAATTACCGATAACTTGCGTATTGTTAAGGACCTATAGACCACTACCCCTAAGAAAATTGCATAGGCGGCTGCACAAATAGCGGCTTCGGTTGGCGTAAATACACCACTGACGATACCGCCGACGATAATCACTGGAGTCAATAAAGGCAGAAATGCCTGTTTAAAGGTGCTTTTTATCGTCGATAACCGGAAGGCAACATCCGTCGGATAGTTGCGCTTACGGGCAATCCACCAGACCATAATTGACAGTGAGACTGCCATCAATAAGCCGGGAATAATACCGGCAACAAACAGCTGCCCAATAGACACCGATGCCATTACCCCGTAGATAACCAGCGGTAGCGAAGGGGGAATAATTGGCCCGATCGTGGAGGATGCCGCCGTGACACCAACACTGAAGTCATCGTCGTAGCCTGCATCGCGCATCGCTTTGATTTCTATCGCCCCCAGACCACCAGCATCTGCAACCGCTGCCCCGGACATGCCGGCAAAAATAATACTTGAGCCGATATTAACATGCCCCAGCCCACCGGGCATCCAACCAACCAATGCTCTGGCGAAGCCGAAAATTCGCTCGGTAATACCCGCTGAATTCATCAATCCGCCGGCCAAGATAAAAAAGGGAATAGACAGTAGTGGAAAACTATCCATACCGCCGATCATAGAATGAATTAACAGTACGGGAGGTAGCCCATCATAGAGGATGTAACCCAGTGAAGCTAACGCTAGGGAAAAGGCAATAGGCACCCTCAATAACATTAAGATAAACAGGGCGCTAAATAATATAGTCAATGCCATGGTTAGTTACCTTTGAAAATTTTGATCAGTTGATGATATACCTGATAGGCGATGACCAAGGTATTGGTGACGATTAAGCCCATCACAATTGCATACAGATAATATTTTGGAAAAGGCAGAGAAACCATTTGCGAGAAGGAGTTTCGCTCAATTAGGGTTTGTGCAGTAAAGGACAAAACAATCATCAAAGCCAATAGCATCAGTAGCGCAAACAATTGCACGTTGTCTCTTTGTTTACCGTAATACCTGTCCATGAATTCGAGTGTTATGTGAGTGCCTTTAATTTGACAGCGAATCGCCCCAGCAAAACCAATTATAATCAGTAAATAGCGAGCCGCTTCCTCTGTCCATGCCACTGAATCGTTGAGCACATAACGGGTTAAAAACTGTAGCAAGACCACCAAAAACAATAGGCAAAAAACCGCGATTAACGGGTAGTCCGCAACCGCGAATTTAAAATTTGCAAAGTGTGCTGCATCTTCATCTGCCATTGCGTCAAATTCAGTACCGGTTCGGGATTCAGAATTTTTATTCATAATTTTTCCTCAGGGTATTAATCAGATTTAAAATCCGATTGATAGCCAATACTCGCGCTGCGAAGTGAGAGCTTTAACCCTCACTTCGCAAACCCTGCTCTAGTCTTGAATCGCCTGCAAACGTTGGTAAATTTCTTTGCTAAATGGCACATTGCCACCTGTCAGTTCTGGGAGAACGGCAGCCATAAACGGTCCACGGTCAACCACATTAACGGTGACGCCCTGAGTGCGGAACCAATCCGCCAACTCATTTTCACTCTTGACAATTTCATCAGAAGCTTCAGCGGCAGCAATACTAAGTGCCGCAATTAATTTGTCGGCATCGGCGCCTAACTTCTTAATAGTGATAGGAGATACCACGACGCTGAGAGAGTTAGTGATGTGTCCGGTCAAGTTAATCTGAGATTGAACTTCATAGAATTTCTTAAACTTAATAGTGGGTAGCGGATTTTCCTGAGCGTCTACTACTCCCTGTTGCAGAGCTAGATAAACCTCTGAAAAGGCCATAGGAGTTGGGTTAGCACCAGTGGCTTTTGGAAACAATTGGTAAGCGGGTGCATTTGGTGTGCGAATTTTTAAACCCTGCATATCTGCTGGCTTTAAAATTGGCTTGTTCGAGGTCACATGACGTGCCCCGTAATAAGTCATAGCGGCAATGGTATTACCTGTGACTTTTTTGTATTCACCGGCCATTTCAGCAAATAAATCAGATTTTACATAGGCTTTCCAATGATCGTAACTGCGTAAAGTAAATGGGTAATCAGAGATAGCGATAGGTCCATAGCTCTGCCCTAAGAAAGCCACCCCGGTATAGATAGCATCGACGGTACCTAACGTAAGGCCCTCATTTAATGCCGCCTCTTTGCCCAACTGAGAGGCGGGGAAAACTTCCATTTTATAGCGATTATCTGTCGCCTTGGCGAACGCGTCAGCGGCGCGTAGCATCGCGGTATGGTAGGGAGTAGCAGATTCATAAACATGCGCAAACTTGATCACTTCCTGGGCATTCACGACAGTGCCTGACAGTCCAGTCAAAGCGACAACGGCTAGTGAACAGCTCAATTTAGAGAGTATTTTTTTCATTATTTTTTACCTTATTTTTATTAATAAATCAGAAAAGTACATTATTTCCGCCTGAATCCACAAATTCCTGTTTTTATATATAACAATTCCTTTTATATATGGGTAGCGAAATTTAATATTACTTATTAATCCTTAAAAGATCAACGGTTATAAATATTATTTTGAGTGGATTATCGGTACTATTTTTCTAGATCCCGGTTGACCATAATATTGTTGAAAATCCACAATACGTTATCTTAGCAGCACTCCCCTCAGGAGATGGCGAGGCCATGGCCTGAAGAAATTTCTAGGTCAGTTTAGAACTATCTTTTCAGCTGCCATCGCGGTTGAATTTCATTAATCAACATTGTTTTTTATTAATTAAAATCAATATACTCTGCATTAAGCAGTCTATCAACATATTTTGTTATTAATTATAAGCATTTGAACTGGAAGGAAGAATGTACCGGAATTGACTTTAATTCAGTCGCTAAGTTAGTAAAGGAGAAAGAGGCCCAGCTGCAAAAAACGAATAAATGACCCGCCTACCACTGACACTTTATGCTCAGCAAAATATCCCTCCTCCCCTGTCTAAATGCATGCGTACCATTCCAACACGCCGCTGAGGTACAGAATATTTCGTAAAAATAGGCATCGATTACAGAGGGGGAATGGTAGTCTAGCGAACACCGATAATGATGAGATTGGCATGCTCTGTGCGCCCCGTAGGGCGAGCCTAAAAACGGCTAACTACCTAGCCTACTCAAATGTAGGTAAGGGAAAATAACGATGCGCTCGTTTTGTCAGCCCCTTGGCAAGTACTCGTCATTGCGCTGTGCTGCCTTGGTCGTCATTAGCCACTTTTAAGCCGCAGAAAAGCTATGGGACTTAACCGTATCTTCCCTCACTAGCAAATATTAAACCAACGACTGCTAACGAGCAGGTAAAAAATCCTCAGCGCTGTTTAAGCGCTGAGCAGCGGCATTATTTGACCTTCTGTCGACACCTCAAATCGGGGTGTCGATATGAATTAAACCCGCATCGCGTAATTCAAGCCACAACGCGTGATCAATGTTCGACTGATAGAGCGCCAGATTATCCGCGACCCGTTTGGCGCTGCTCATGCCCACTAAGACACTAGTGACCATAGGGAAAAGTAGAGGGTATTGCAGGGCTGCAGCACCAAGCGGTACCTGATGGCGCTCACAAATAGCCTCCATCTGTTTAACTTTTTGCAAAATTTCGCCGGGTACTTCTGCATAGAAATAGTGCCCAGCACCTTTCGAGCCGGTTGCCAATATTCCCGAGTTAAAGGGTGCGGCGGCAATAATACCCACTTGCCGCTGTTCACATTGGGCTAAAAAAGGATCGACAATGTCATTGTTCAACAAGGTCAGGCAATTGGCCACCATGAAACAATCAAACTCTGCATAATCAAAGGTCTGCTGACAGACTTGCCACTCGTTGACCCCAAGTCCAATCGCCTTAACCAGCTGCTGTGAGCGCAACTCATGCATGGCTTTGTAGCCCCCCTCCATCGCCTGCTTGAAAGTATCCCCATGCTTATCTCCCTGACAATACTCGCCAATATCGTGCATCAACAGAATATCAATTTGGTTCGTACCCATGCGCTGGCAGGAGTCCTCGAAAGAGCGCATAACACCGTCATAACTGTAGTCAAAAGTGCGTTGCATAGGGGGTTCGTTGACGAAACCTTGATCTTGGGGGGGAGCTCCTGGGGGAAGTCTGGTTAACACCCGACCTACTTTTGTGGAAAGCACTAAGTCTTCTGACTTTACTTCACTCAACGCTAACCCCAGACGCCGCTCTGATAAGCCTGCACCATAGTGTGGCGCTGTATCAAAGTAACCGATACCCGCCTCGCTCGCAGCATTAATCACACTGACACTCTGGGCGTTATCTAACTCGTTAAATAAATTGCCAATACTGGCCGCACCAAAGCTGACTTCGGTTAATGAAACAGCGGTGCTACCAAGCTGACGTTTCTTGATCATGTTACCTTCCTCTTGACCGCGTGATAGCTAAGAACACACACGCTAACTCATAACTTTTAGGAGATTTATCTTCTTAAAACTGGCTTATTCCACTGAGAGTAAAGAGTGAATAGTTTATTGATTGGCTCGTGACCCTAGCTGTCAAAATCAATAATCAATGACAGACTAGTTGCCGCATAAACTCGAGACCAATGCTTGAAGACAGCAGCATAAAAAGCCACTGCCATGCAGACCTCCATCAATCAAACCGCAACTAGCGAAAATTAATTGAAGATATCTGGATTGGCAGTGTCTATTAACGCTCTACTGCTATTTTTCGTCGACAGTAAGCTGCTGTTGCTCACCTAGACCAGTAATGCCCAAGCGCATTTTTTGTCCTGATTTCAGGTAGACAGGTTCAGGCTTTTGACCGAGACCAACCCCGGGTGGGGTACCTGTCGAAATCACATCACCAGGCTGCAAGCTGAAGAACTTACTTAAATAACTGACAATATGTGCCACCGAGTAAACCATGGTCTTGGTATTGCCGTTTTGATAGCGATGCCCATCGACTTCCAACCAAATATCCAAGTTCTGTGGATCTGGCACTTCATCACGGGTCACCATCCAGGGACCTATAGGACCAAAAGTATCACAGCTCTTCCCCTTCACCCACTGACCACTGCGCTCCAACTGATACTCGCGCTCAGACAGATCGTTAACCACAAAATAGCCGGCGACGTGATCGAGAGCATCCTCTTCACTGACATTTTTCGTTTCCTTGCCAATCACCACTCCCAGTTCAACTTCCCAATCGGTTTTGGTTGAACCTTTAGGAATAATCACATTGTCATTGGGTCCACAGACAGCACTGGTAAACTTGGCAAAAATGACCGGCTCAGGCGGTACCTCCATACCCGATTCTGCGGCGTGATCACTGTAGTTAAGACCGATACAAATAAATTTACCGATACCTCCCACACAGGCACCTAAACGCACATCGCCAGCGACGATCGGCAGCGTTTCAAGGTCAACACCTTGTAGTGTTTTCAGCGAATCCGGATGCAGTGCAGCACCTGCCACATCGGGAATCACTGAGGACAAATCTCTGATATTTCCCTGTGCATCGACGGCACCTGGCTTTTCCTGTCCCAACGCTCCAAATCTTAATAATTTCATTGTTAACCTCATTATGTAATAGGTAACGCTGCACGCTTAGGCAATTAATCGCACTAAGTTAAAGCAATAAGTGGCATGCAGCGTTATGGTGCTAATTTTTGTTTATGCTCTACACAGTGACCTGCTAGCTGGCATACGCTAAAGTACCCACTGCTGACTTAAGTTATTTCCACTGACACTAAACGGCGCTTATTAATCCTCTCCCAATCCCAATCAATACCGATACCGGCAGCTTTAGAGGGCGCGGCCATGCCGTTATCAATGCTCATCTGACTATGGGTGACCTCTTGCAACTGTGGTATGTACTCAACCCAGCGACTGTTCGGTACCGCGCAGCACAGAGAGACATGTAATTCCATCAAAAAGTGTGGACACAACGTCACGTTAAAGGTCTCTGCCAAGTGCGCAATTTTCAACCAGGGCGTTATCCCCCCGACCCTGGCCACATCGGCCTGTACCACCGAGCAGGCACCGCGCTGTAAATACTCGCGAAAATGCAGCGGGCTGTAGATAGACTCCCCCACCGCAATCGGCACACTGGTCGATGCTGATAAACGCTTGTGGCCTTCAATATCGTGGGCCACCATAGGCTCTTCAAACCAGGCAATATCCAGTGGTTCCATCAAGCGGGCCCGTCTGATCGCCTCGTCCACGGCAAACGCTTGGTTGCCGTCAGTCATTATTTCGTATCTGTCACCCACCGCCTCGCGCACTGCGCGCAGACGTTGAATATCTTCGGCTATATGCTTGCGACCGACCTTGATTTTAGAGCCGCCAAAACCCTGCGCCTGCACGGCCAGCGCATCGTCGACCAATTCACTGCATTCTTTGTGCAACCACCCGCCTTCAGTGGTGTAGATCTGGATATTTTCTTTGGCACCACCCGCCAATTGATAGAGCGGCATATTGGCTCTGCGACAGCGCAGATCCCAGAGAGCGGTATCAATCGCGGCCATCGCCAAGGACGTTATAGCCCCCACAGTGGTGGCATGGGTTGAGAAATACAGTTTGCGCCATATAGCCTCAATATTCTGCGGGTCACAACCAATTAACTGCGGTAGCAAATGATCCTTAAGCAGCGCGATGATAGATGAGCCACCGGTGCCAATGGTATAGCTATAGCCGGTGCCGATCAGCCCGTCACTGTCGTACAAACGCACTATGGGTGTCTCTTGAGAGACAAAGGATTGGATGGCATCTTGGCGCCGCACTTTAGGTGCCAAATCTATCATCAATAACTCAATTTTTTCAATTTTTGACATTTTGACCTCAGCGTTTTCTGGAGAGCAACATCGATTGCAATAATTTTGGGTTTTGTCCTTTGACCGCATCGTGCTTGTAAACAGCAAATGCTTCGTAAAGCACCACTATTGCCAGAATGACACCGTTGACAAAAATCTGAATGTCATAGCTGAAACCAAATAAGCTGATGCCATTAAAGATGGTAGACAGTAGTAATACTGCAAAATAACATTTGAGGATATTTCCCTTGCCACCGGACATTATGGTGCCGCCAATAATCGTCGCTGCCAATACTGCCATTAGTGTATTGTTAGCCAAATTGACGTTGGCCGGCATGGCCGCCAAACTCATGGAGAACAAGGCACCGCCGATAGCACTAAGCATGCCGGAGATAACAAAAGCCAACACAATGTACATGTCTTTGTTTAAACCAGCCAACCAAGCGGTCTCTTTGTTGCCACCGACAACAAAGAAGCCACGGCCAAAACGGGTTTTATTGAAAAAGAAATTAGCGCCTAATACCAAACACAAGGTGATGATAACCAGCGGCGGCAGTAGCGGAATTTCTGCAGTGTCCATCCAATCGGACAGATCATAATCTTCTGTGGATAGTGTATCGCCACCACTGTATATGTGCATCAGTCCGAGGACGATAGTCATCATGCCCAAGGTCACAATAAACGAGTGAATTTTGGCCTTGGCCACCAACAGTCCGTTAACCAAACCTATCACGACCCCCGCTAATGCCGCCCCTGCGAAACTCCCGTACCAACCTAATTGAGGTTCTAGCCCTATGGCTAACATGCCGCCCATCATCACGATGGCACCGACAGACAAGTCTAATTCGCCGATGATAAAGATCAGCGCAAAACCTATCACAACCACCGAGTATAAAGAGGCACTCTTCAAGATAGTGGTTAAGTTATAACTATTCAAAAAGTTGGGGTGGGTTAGTGCCAAACCAATAAACACCACCATCAACATCAACAGCGCGCGATTGTTATCAACAAAGCGCGATAGTTTAAAATTACCCATGATCTTTACCCATTTTTCTAAGTTGATATTGGTTCAAACCGACCACCAAGATGAAGATAGTACCTATCACTACTTTTTGCTGGAAAGGGTGTACACCCATAAAGGTCATTAAGTTAGAGAGCAAACCGATAACCAGCACGCCACCTAAGACGCCAACGATACTGCCGCGACCACCACTTAAGGTCATGCCACCTAAGACAATCGCTGTCACCGCTTGAAAGTCATAACCTTGACCTAGGTAATAGACACCGGTCTTGTTGAATGACGTTATTAATATACCCGCCACCGACGAGCTTAAGGCTGTCAGTACGAAGGCAATCATCACCGTGCGTTTAACATTGATACCAGAGGTTTTAGCCACTTCGTAAGCAGATCCCACTAACTTGGCCTGCTGACCAAACTTAGTACGACGCAATACCCAATGGCTAATTGCCAGCAACACCAACATCACGACAACAATGGTCGGTATACCCAATATTTCAGAGCGATACATACCGATAAAATCAGCGCCGGCAGTACCGGGAGACACATCCGGATAGATCTGATTATTGCTCATCATAAAGCGCATCAAGCCCTCCATAAAAAACACCACTGCCAAGGTCCACAAGATCGGATTAGCCCGTAAATAACCTATCACTAGACCATTCATCACACCTATCATTAAACCGGCCAACATACCCAACAATACCGCAGGCACTACCCCTAGTGGCAGCGCGAATACAGCGACAATACCAGACAGGGGGATAATAGCCGGTATAGAAAGATCCGCGTATTCGCCAATGTAAGTAACGAAAGCAGCCCCTGCGACGACCATGCCCAATAGAGAGATACTGCGCAATACCGTCAGCATATTATCGACAGTAAAGAATTGCGGAGAAACCATTGAGCCGATAATAATCAAGATCAAGGCAATCACATAAATACCGGCTTTTTCAAAGACCACTTGGGTCTTACTTATTTGTAACTTGCCTCGATTTTTACGTCCAGGACTGTTGGTGGACTCTGCCGCCACATTTTCAACTTGGCTCATGCCGCCTCCTCCCCATTTGCTCTTAATAACACCGCTTCTTCCGACAATTCTGCTTTTTTCATTTCACCTATCCTGCGCCCCTCGCGCAATACAATGCAGCGATCGGAAAGACCGACTAGCTCAGGCAAATCTGAAGATATCAACAAGATAGTTGCACCAGTCTCTTTCGCCAAGGTCATGATCGTTTCGTGAATAATATTTTTCGCGCCGACATCGACGCCGCGAGTCGGCTCATCTAAGATCAACACTTTGGGTTTAATCGCCAACCACTTCGCCAACAATACTTTCTGCTGGTTACCACCTGACAAGTTACTGACATCTATCAGCTCATCAGCGGGCATGATTTCCAGGGTATTGATCAACTCGTTAGGCACATCTTGACCCGCTTTAGGGGTGTAAACGATACCCGTACTGTGTTGATCAATTAAGGTAGCCAAGATGTTTTGTTTAATATCCAAGCGCAAAAACAACCCCTCACGCTTGCGATCTTCACTGAGGTAAGCGACACCTGATTTGATGGCACTGGACATTGATGTTGGTTGATAGGCAACCCCGTCTAAGGTAATACTGCCCTGATCAATCGGGTCTATTCCACACAGTGCTCTGGCTAACTCTGAACGACCGGCACCGGCGAGGCCTGCAATGCCCACTACTTCGCCGCGCGCGGCAGTAAAACTGATATCGTCAAAAAAGCCAAAGCGACTCAAATTTTTCACTACAAAACGGGTCTCACCAATCTCGTGATGGCGCTGGTGATAAAATTCTTCAATCGACTGCCCCACCATCTCTTGCACCAATGATTTAGGGGTCACCTGATCAATGGTTTTGGTGGAAATTTTCTTGCCGTCTCGCATCACGGTAACCCGATCCGCTATTTTAAAAATCTCGGGCAAGTGGTGGGAAATATATATAATCGCCAACCCCTGCGCTTTTAATAACTTAATGATGTCAAATAAACGCACTACTTCTGAACGTGACAGAGACGATGTGGGTTCATCCATCACAATAATTTTTGGATGATTACCCAATACTTTGGCAACTTCTACCAATTGTGCCTCGTGGGGACTGAGGGTATCAACCAATGCAAAAGGATCCAGATCTAGCCCGACTTTTTCTAAGCAGGCTCTGGTCTCTTTTTTTACTTGCTCGGTATCGACAATAAAGCCCAATTTTGTTGGCAGGCGGCCAATCAGAATATTTTCGGCGATTGAAAGTGGACGTGCCAGACTCAGTTCCTGATAGATCATGCCTATACCATTGGCTTTGGCTATTGCCGGCGAGTGTAGGTCGCAGCGCTGTGCATTGACTTTGATCTGCCCAGTGTAATCGTCAAAGGATCCGGCGATCATTTTCATCAGTGTGGATTTTCCCGCACCGTTTTCACCCAACAGCGCATGAACTTCGCCGGCATGAAAATCGACGGAAACCGAATCGACGGCGAGCATTCCCGGGTAGCGTTTGCTAACTTCACACATCTGCAACACAGGAGAAGAGGTTATTCTATTCATGTTTGTACCTAATATAATCTTGGCAGACATCTCTGTTGCCGATTTACTTTGGGGTTTAAATACTTAGAGGGTTTGAATTGATATCAGAGGCATTAAATAATTAATTACCGCCCACGTAAGATCAAACTCTAAGGTGAACTCCCTGACAGTGCGGGGCTGAAGATTAGTCCCGCACTATATAAATAGATTTGAGCAACAGTGGCTAGAAAAAATAGCCACTGTTGTCATCAGCACTTGGGGAAGGAGCGAACAAGTCCCAGGCGCCCCTGGCTTACAGGATTGTTTGTGACTGAGGCAATGGCTACAGGCGGACT